>CANFXY010000001.1 GCA_947451105.1 Bacteroidota bacterium
CAACAGTATTGACGAAGCATTGGCAGGATATGCAAAAAACATTTCAGTTTTCATTAATCCGGATAACAGTATAACCGTTTCAGATGATGGTCGCGGTATTCCAACAGGATTGCACGCAAAAGAGCAAAAGTCTGCTTTGGAAGTTGTAATGACTGTTTTGCACGCTGGTGGTAAATTTGACAAAGACACTTACAAGGTTTCTGGAGGTCTGCATGGTGTGGGTGTGAGTTGCGTTAATGCACTTTCAACTTTGTTAACAGCTACGGTATACCGTGAAGGTCAAATCTTCCAACAAGAATACAGTTGCGGTAAGCCTTTATACGATGTAAAAGTAATCGGAGAAACCGATAAAAGAGGGACTACAGTTCAATTCAAACCAGATGGTTCAATATTCTACAACACAGAATATAATTTTGATACACTAAGTAACCGTTTAAGAGAATTGTGCTTTTTGAACAAAGGTATTCGTTTGCAATTAACCGACCTAAGGGTTGAGGGTGATGCAGAACCTAGGTTTGAAGAGTTTTATAGCGAAGAGGGTTTAAAAGAATTTATCAAATATCTTGACAGCACCAGAGAAAAAATCATTCCCGAACCAATTTACGCAGAAGGAGAAAAACAAGGAATTCCGATTGAAATTGCATTTCAATACAATGCTGGATACAGTGAAAACCTTCACAGTTATGTGAACAATATCAACACCATCGAAGGTGGTACGCACGTAGCTGGTTTCCGTCGCGGTCTTACCAGAACCTTAAAAGCTTATGCTGATAAAGAAGGCTTGTTGAAAAACTTGAAATTCGAAATCAGTGGTGATGACTTTAGAGAAGGTCTTACCGGTGTGATTTCAGTTAAAGTTCAAGAGCCTCAGTTTGAAGGACAAACCAAAACCAAACTTGGAAACAATGAGGTTATGGGCGCAGTTGATATTTGTGTTGGCGAAATGCTTGGCAATTATTTGGAAGAAAATCCAAAAGATGCCAAAACCATTGTAAACAAAGTAATTTTAGCTGCAACAGCGAGACATGCCGCTAGAAAAGCGAGAGAAATGGTGCAAAGAAAAGGTGCAATGAGTGGCATGGGTTTACCAGGAAAATTGAGCGACTGTTCTAGTACTGATCCAGCTAAATGTGAAATATATTTGGTTGAGGGAGATTCTGCAGGTGGAACAGCAAAACAAGGAAGAGACAGGGTTTTTCAAGCCATCATGCCTTTAAGAGGAAAAATCTTAAACGTTGAAAAGGCCATGGAGCACAAAATATATGAAAACGAAGAAATTCGCAATATGTTTACTGCTCTAGGTGTTAAAATAGGTACTGAGTCTGATGATAAAGAACTTAACATCGAAAAATTGCGTTACCATAAAGTAATCATCATGACGGATGCGGACGTTGACGGCAGTCACATTCGTACCCTAATCCTCACTTTGTTCTACCGCTACATGAAAAAGTTGGTCGAAAATGGATATGTTTACATTGCAACGCCTCCATTGTATCAAGTGAAAAAAGGAACAACGAGCAGATACTGCTGGACAGAGGAACAAAGAGAACAGGCTATATTCGATATTGCTAAAGGTGCAAATCCTGATACCGTTAACGTACAACGTTATAAAGGTTTGGGTGAAATGAATTTTGAACAATTATGGGAAACCACCATGGACCCTGCCAGAAGAACGCTCAAAAAAGTTACCTTAGACAGTGCAGCTGAAGCCGATCATACCTTCAGTATGTTGATGGGAGACGAGGTTCCACCACGTCGCGAATTCATCGAGAAAAACGCTAAATACGCCAAAATAGACATCTAATAATTAATTATCAATAAATCAAAAGGGGCTAGCAAGCCCCTTTTTTATTGGATTAAATTCTCTATTTTCTTAAAATCAATACCTTCTTATCGGCTAAAAATCTTTATTTTTGTACCCGTTTATCCCATGCAAGAGCAAATATTAATTCTAGATTTTGGTTCTCAATACACACAACTAATAGCAAGACGCGTAAGAGAGCTAAATGTATACTGCGAAATTCATCCGTATAACAATATTGGTGAAATATCAGAAGGCGTAAAAGGCGTTATCCTTAGTGGTAGCCCTGCCTCCGTAAGGGACCCTGAATGTCCTAAAATTGATCTGACCCAATTTATTGGTAAATATCCTGTTTTAGGTGTTTGTTACGGTGCACAATACATCGCGCAAAATTTAGGTGGAGTTGTTGCAGCAAGCGATCATAGAGAATATGGCCGTTCAATGTTGCACATTAAAAATGAATCAAAATTATTGAAAGGACTTAGCTCTCCAACCCAAATGTGGATGAGCCATGCAGATACCATAATGGAATTGCCAAGCAATGCTGAATTATTAGCTGGTACAGATTCAATAAGCAATGCAGCTTACCGTTTGATAGATTCTGAAACCTATTGCATACAATTTCACCCTGAGGTTACCCATAGCACAGAGGGCTTAAAGTTGTTAAGTAATTTTGTGGTAGACATTGCAGGCTGCAAACAAGATTGGAATCCTGATAATTTCATACATGAAACAGTTGAACAATTAAAAAAACAAATTGGCGATGACCGCGTAATCCTTGGCCTTTCAGGAGGCGTGGATAGTAGTGTTGCTGCAGCTCTTTTGCATAAAGCAATTGGTAAAAATCTTTATTGCATTTTTATTGACAATGGTTTGCTTAGACAAAATGAATTTCAAGAAGTTCTTGAGGCCTACCGACAAATGGATCTAAATGTTATTGGTGTTGATGCTTCTCAGCAATTCTACGATGCATTGGCAGGTTTGTATGATCCTGAATTGAAAAGAAAAGCAATTGGACGTGTATTCGTTGAAGTGTTCGACCAAGAATCTCATAAAATTGATGGCGCACAATGGTTGGCGCAAGGTACAATATACCCAGATGTGATCGAATCCGTTTCAGTTAAAGGACCATCAGCAACCATTAAATCTCACCACAATGTGGGTGGCTTGCCAGAAAAAATGAAAATGAAAATTGTCGAGCCACTTAGATCGCTTTTTAAAGATGAAGTAAGAAGAGTTGGTGCTGCATTGAATATTCCAAAGAACATTTTAGGCAGACATCCATTTCCAGGACCAGGATTGGCCATTAGAATAATAGACGATATTACAGTAGAGAAAGTTAGAATCTTACAACAGGCTGATGCAATTTACATCGAGACTTTACGTGAAACAGGTTGGTACGATAAAATTTGGCAAGCTGGCGCGATTTTCCTTCCGGTAAAAAGTGTTGGTGTTATGGGCGATGAGAGAACGTATGAATATGTAATAGCGCTTCGCGCGGTGTCTTCTCTCGATGGAATGACTGCAGATTGGGTTCATATTCCATATGAGATTTTGGCAGATATAAGCAATAAAATAATTAATCGTGTAAAAGGGATTAATAGAGTGGTTTATGATATCAGTTCAAAACCACCAGCTACAATTGAATGGGAATAAAATGAGATTAGGCCTGACCATATTTTGTATTCTTGCATTTTTTTCTAGCAGATTGTATGCGAACAATGTGTTGCATGAAAAACTCCCTCCGTATAAAAAAGAATACAAGGTTGTTTTAATGCTCCCTTTTTGCATAGGTATGCCTGATAAATGGAAAGTCAGAGATATCATGGCAGAATACTATGAAGGAATAGAGATGGCCATCGCTGATTTGGAAACCCAAGGACTTAAAATGAAATTGACAGTCCTTGATACCAAAATGGACAGCTTAGAGGTTATTCGTCTGTTGCAAAATCCTGATCTTCAGGAAACTGATTTGATGATTGGTCCAGTATACGACAATGAATTGTTTGAAGTCGAGAAATTTTGCGCCATATACAAAATACCTTTGGTGTCACCACTTCGATACTATCCCAATACCTTAGGTACAGAATTTCCATTAATTAATTGCAATACGGTTGATAGCCTTCAATATTTCTACACTGGAAAACACGCTGCTTTTGCCTTCAAAAAATTTCAAGTGGTGGTTGTTGATGATGTTCTCAAAAATACGAGAACTTTTGCCGCTCGAAATTTTAAAAAAGGATATGAATTGGCCTCAGGTCAAAAATGTCAAATAATTGATGGTAAAACCGTTACAATTGAATCGGTTTGGAATAAAAAAGATTCTCTAATGGTTTTTTACACGGGTAAAGGCGCAAGCAGTTGCAGCCAAGGAATATCTGCAAAAAACAATCCGAAATGCATAGTGGTGGGACCAACTGACTGGCTTGATATCGATAGAGTGAGTTACAATTCACTTAATGGATTGTATTTTTACGGTACATACAGCGTGCCATACAACGATACAACCTACAAAGCCTTTAGAAGAGAATACCGTTTGAAATATGGAGGTGACCCTGACCGCTACACTTTTATTGGTTACGATCAGTTTTCATTTTTTGCCACCGCCTTAATGGCTTTTGACCAAGACTTTTATAAATATATTTTAAATAAGGAATTCAACTACACGCACCGTACATTTAATTTTGTTCAAAGAGGCAACCTAATTGAAAATGCTGGTTTGAATTTGTTTTATTACGAAAATTATAATTTTTACAAAGCATTTTGGAGATACTAAAACCATTCAGATTAGCAGTTGTCGCAGACATATTATCTAATTATAAATACGACCAACCTTTTCAATATTATTTCACCAACCTTTGCAAGCAAAATAGATCTTGGGGAAGCAAGGATAGAAAAATATATAAAAATTTATGCTTTTCCTATTTTAGAATGGGGTATGCATTGAATTCAGAAACAGATTTACAAAGTAAAATTAAAAAGGCTGTTTCTGTTTCAGATGAAACAACTCAATTCCCTAAGCCAGATGAGATCTTCCCTCACAGAAATGAGGTAAGTCAACTGTTAGATTTTGATGAGTGGGTTAATGGATTGCAATTTCAAAAGCCATTGTACTTGGTATTAAGACGTGGATCCGAAGCTCTAGTCTACAATTTTCTGAAACAAAATCAAATTCCTTATGAACAGGTTACAGAATTCAGCCTTAAGTTGGAGGCAGATAGCAAGTGCAACCATGTGTTAGAACATGGGTGGGCTTGGACCATGGATTTTGCTTCTCAAAAAGTAGCCGATGGTGTCGAAGTAGAAGAAGACGATGTCATTTGGGATGCATGCAGCGGAGCTGGTGGAAAATCAATTTATATTTCTAATAAATACATTAAACCATTTCTATTAACCTGCAGCGATAAAAGGTTTACAATTCTGGAAAACTTAAAAGCTCGTTTTAAATCATTAGGCTTAAAGGTGCCGCAAATTGAATTATGTGATTTGTTGGAAGTATTTCAATTAAAGACAAAATACGATAAAATCATATTGGATGTGCCTTGTTCCGGAAGTGGAACCTGGGGACGTTCTCCTGAAAACATATTAGGTTTCGAACTTTCAAAGATTGACTATTTCTCTAAACTCCAGCTGAAAATAGCAGGAAACGCCCTGAAAAATCTAAAAACGGATGGCAAGTTGTACTACATGACCTGTTCTGTATTTGCTTCTGAAAATGAGAAAAATGTAGACTATTTGGTTAATAACCACGGTTTAAGATTGGAATCTATGCAATATACAGTTGCGCCCAATAATGAATCAGATACCTTGTTCATCGCTGTTTTAACCAAGTTGTAATTTTCTGCATCTTAGATTTTCGGAATTGTAGATTTCTTAAATCTTTTTAATTTAGATGATTCTTTATATTTAAACTCTGCTCGTTTTAAACAGTTTTTATTAAATAATCTACTTTTATCTTTTCTTATGGCTCTAATTTTGTAGAATAAATACGGTTTTTAGTGTGCAAAAATTGGTGATATTAAAGCAAAATCACTTATTATTGCACTTCAATTTTGATGAAAACACAAACTCTTTCAAAACTGATTTTTTTCAACGTTTAATTTATACCATTATAATTAAGTTTTGGTTAAATTTAAAATATTGATTATTATAACTTTAGATACACAGATATGACACAAAATAGATTAAATCCTTTGTTTAAAATCACATTGATTTTACTTTTATTTAGTTCCTGCGTAAGCAGTTCTAAAATTCGAATTTTTAGTGGATTAAATGACAAAACCACTCAGGATATACTTAAAAACACACATGAAAATTTAATTAAGCCAAGCGATATACTACAAATAACCATCTTTTTGACCCAAGATAAAGAAACAGAAAAGATTTTAAATAATACGGTTACATCTACACCTGGTGCAAGTTCTGCCGCTCCTTCAGGATATTTGGTCGACGATTCAGGTTATGTAAAACTTCCATTGCTTGGCAAAGTATCTTGTCAAGATTTAAGTAAAAAACAATTAGAAGATAAAATTGCAAACCTTTTAACAGATGGAAAGGTTGCCATTGATCCAATTGTAAGTGTCCGAGTTTCCAATTATAAAATCACATTATTAGGTGAGGTTGCGAGGCCAGGTGTTTTTAATATTCAAAATGAGAAAATCACAATAATTGAGGCGATTGGTATGGCAGGTGATTTGACCGTTTATGCCCAAAGAGATAATGTACTATTGATCCGCGAGCAAAATGGGAAGAGAACCTACACTAGATTTAATTTAAATGACCCAGAAATATTTAATAAAGACTTTTATTATTTACAAAATCAAGACGTTATCTATTTTGAACCCGGTAAAAGTAAAACAGCAGCCATTGACCGCAGCTCTCAATTTGTATCTATGGGTATTTCAACCATTACCCTCATCATTTTGCTTTACAGCAATTTCGTCGGAAAATAATATTTTAAAGTACACAAATGAACGATAAAAAATCACCTGTTAAGAGCGAAACAGCCAATTTAGTTAATGACATCATAAGCAAATACTTGCCATTTTGGCCTGTTTTTGCGCTTGCTATTGTTATCTGTTTTGCTGTTACATTTCTAAAATTGAGGTACACAACGCCACTTTTTAAGGCCACAGCTACTATTATGCTGAAGGATGAAGAAACAGGCATGGAAAGTGTCATAAATGCCTTAGAGGGTACAGAATCTAAAAAGAATGTTGAAAATGAAATTGAAATTATAAAATCTAGGGGCTTAATGACTCAAGTTGTTGTTGACATGGGATTGTATGCTGAAGTTTTTATACCAGGTCGTATTAACAATTTGTATGCCTATAACAATTGTCCTGTTTCATTTATAGCAATTGATCCTGCTAAGACTTTTAATACAAGCCTTATTGATTTTACTTATTATCCACTTGAAAAAGCGGTTGAATTAGCAGGGAAAAAATATCCCCTAGAAGATACAGTATTAACGCCATATGGAAAATTTAGGATTAATTACCAACACAAGAATGATGTAAAAGACAATAGGAAATATTTTGTAAAGTTTTCTAAAGTTGATGACATGGCGAAAAACTTATTATCTAATTTGTCGATTTCACCAGGCTCTAAGCAAACCACAATATTGAATTTGGGAATAACTGATCCTGTTCCTGAACGTGCGGTTGATATTTTAAACGCCTTAATAAAGGAATATAATAGGGCAGGTGTTGCAGATAAAAATACTATGGCTGAAAATACGCTCAAGTTTATTGAAGAACGTTTGGCCAAAGTAACCATTGAATTGTCTTCAATTGAAATGGACATTGAAAATTATAAGCAAAAAGAAGACATTGTTGATATTTCAACCCAAGGTACAGCCTATTTAGCGAATGTTCAAGCATCAGATCAACAGGCAGCTGAGGTAAATATTCAATTGTCTGTAATGGATAACATTGAAAAATATTTAATTAATAAAAGCGATAATTCAGGAACAGTTCCCTCTACCTTTGGAATTAGCGATCCAACGCTGATGAGTTTGTTAAATAAACTTAATGAAGCAGAATTGCAATTAAGCCGTATTAGAAAAACTGGTGCGGAAAACTCGCCGACAGTATTGGCTTTGCAAAGTCAAATTTCCCAATTGAAGCCTAGTATTTTAGAAAATATCAGAAATTTAAAACAGAATCTAAAGGCTACAGAATCAAAAATTAGAGGACAAAGCAACCGTTATACCAGTATGTTGCAAACCATTCCAAAAAAAGAAAGGGAATTGTTGGACATTAATAGGCAACAAACAGTAAAAAACAGTATTTATACTTTTTTACTGGAAAAACGAGAAGAAACTGCCTTGTCCTATGCATCTGCCGCATCTGATAGTAGATTGATTAATCCTGCCGAGGCACTTGGATTTCCTGTAAAGCCCGTTAAATCAAGCATGTATATTTTTGCTCTGCTTTGCGGTGTTTTAATAGGTGTGGCATTCGTTCTACTCAAAGAAAAGCTTACCAGAGAGATTATGTTCAGATCTGAAATTGAAAAAAATACAGACGCAACCATATTATCTGAAATAATTTTCAATGAAGGCAAAGAAACCATCGTAGTAAATGATGGAAACAGAACACCAATCGCAGAACAATTTAGATCTTTAAGAACTTCACTAGGCTTTATAGGTTCTAATGCACACAACAAAACAATTTTAATGACTTCTTCTGTTTCTGGAGATGGGAAAAGTTTTATTGCGATTAATCTTTGTATTAGTTTAGCAATAGCCAACAAAAAAGTACTTTTATTGGACCTAGACATGAGAAGACCAAAACTCTCAACTATGCTTGGTTTAAAGAATGATTTTGGAATGTCTACAATACTATCTGGCAATTGTGCCAAAGAAAAGGCGATTCAAAATATCAAAGATATTCCCAATTTAAGTATTATTACCGCAGGTCAAGTGCCTCCCAATCCAACCGAATTAATAATGAATGGTAAATTAGAGGAAATATTAAAAGACTATAAGACGGAATTTGACTATATTATTATTGATACACCGCCTATAGGTTTGGTAACCGATGCTAAAATTTTAGGGCAATTCTCAGATATTACATTCTATATCGTTCGTCATCACCATACGCCTAAATCATACTTAAGATTCATTAACAATTTATACGTTAATGAAGAATTTCGCAATATGTATATTGTCTTTAATGGTTTGAAAGAAAGAGGTATGCTAGGCGCAAAAAGTACTTATGGCAATGGTTACGGCAATGGTTATGGTTATGGGTATGGGTATGGATATTCTTCTGACGAAAATACCCAGGTTGGTTTTTTGAATTTCTTTAATAAGAAATTAAAGAATTTAATAAAGAGAAAAGTCTAATGGAAATTAAACAATTACCAAGCATTGGTGAAAAGCGTTTAAAAAAGGCTTTTGAATGGGTTAAACTCATTAGTGTTTCAGGAATCGTTCAGATATTGGTAACCGGTTTAGGTTTTGTAAGTGGACTATTAGTTGTCCGCTACCTAGACAAAGATCAATTAGCGCTATATAGTATGGCCAACAATATTCTTGGCACAATGGTCATTTTAGCTGATGGTGGTATTTCAAATGGTGTTATGGCTTTTGGTGCTCAGGTCCAAGACAATATGCGAAAATTTGGAAAGGTATTAAATACCGGTATGGATTTGCGCAAAATGTTTGCCATTATTAGTATCATCATAGCGGCTCCTATGCTTATATTCTTGTTGATGAATAACGGCTCCACTTTTTGGGTGGCTTTTGTTATTTTTATTGCTATTATCCCAACATTTCTTGCATCCTTGTCAGGTAATTTGCTTGAAATTGTAGCTAAAATTAAACAAGATATTTTTCCACTACAGAAAATACGAATGGAATATAATATATTTCGTTTAATATTAATTTTCATTGTGGTTTTTTTATTTCCTTATGCTTATTTAGCTTTGTTAGCTGGCGGTATACCTCAATTTTATAATAATTGGCGTTTGAGGAAATTAGCACAGAAATATGTTGATTTTAGTGTTGAACCTGATAAAGTATTTAAATTTAAGAACTTGTTCAAAAAGAACACTTCACAAGATGGAAATGAATCAAACAATGACGAGAATTACAGAGAGAAAATTTTAAAGGTTGTGAGTCGGATTATGCCAGGGGCAGCATATTTTAGTATATCTGGTCAAATAAATCTTTATTTGATTTCAATTTTCAGTAATTCAGGCGAGGCTAATCAATCTATATCTGAGATCGCAGGATTAGATAAGTTGGGTATGGTAATGACTATTGTGTCGCAGTTATTCGTTACCTTGATCATGCCAAGATTTGCACAATTGCCAGATGTAAAGGCAGTATTGATCAATCGATTTATTCAAATTTTTATTTTACTAACGGGTATTTCTCTAATAGTGATAGGTTCATTTTATCTATTCGATACATTTCTACTTAATCTTCTAGGGGATAAATACAAGGGCATAGAATTAGCTTTGCTTTTAAGTGTAACAGGAACAAGTATTGGCATGATAGCAGGTAATGTATATTCTTTATTTGTGAATAGAGGCTGGAATATTCCACCATATTTTTCAATTCCATTAAACATAGCCATTATTACAGTTGCTATTATTTTATTTCCTATTGGTACCGTCATTGGTGTGCTTAAAATGAATATTTTCATCAATTCAATCCATTTGATTGTTAATACATCCTATTTAGTTTATAAAATAAATTCAAAAAGAAGATAATAAATACTAAAATGAACAACGCAGTTTGTACCTTATTTGAAAAACACTACCACCATGGTGTTGCTGTTTTAAGTAATTCTTTGATTAGAAATGGTTTTAAAGGTTCCATATACGCCGGATATCGAGGGTCTTTGCCACAATGGTGTGATAGAGCTCAACCGGATGATAGTTTAAGTTGGGAAGGCGCTTTTACAATCGAAATTAGTGATGAAGTAAAGATTCATTTACTGCCGATGAAAACAGATGCTCACTTCACAAATTATAAAGCCCATTTTATGCTGCAGCTTTGGGACGGACCTGCTAAGAATGCTGATGCTATGTTTTATTTTGATCCAGATGTTGTTTTTATAGCTAGATGGAGTTTCTTTGAAGAGTGGGTTAGATGCGGTGTTGCCGTCTCTGAGGATGTTAATTCTCCTGTATCTCAATACCATCCAAGAAGGATAGGTTGGCGCGAATTTTTCGGTCAATACAATCATAATCTACAATTTAAAGAATCTTATTATGTTAACGCAGGCTTTGTAGGTGTGAAAAGAACTGATATAAATTTTTTGGAAATTTGGAAGAAAATGATGGAGGAATTAGCTTTAAGAATAGGTGGACTAAATCGAAGTTCTGTTTCTGGTGTTGCTATTCCATTGGAGGAACAAGGCGATCTTACCCCTTTTGGGAATGTCGATCAAGATGTTCTTAATGCTGCAATTGAAGCTTTTGAAGGCAAAGTGAGTTTTGCGGGAAAAGAAGGAATGGCATTTGCTTCTTCTGGGGCTGCGTTAATCCCTCATGCATTGGGCAGAAATAAGCCATGGTTGTTAAAACCAATGCTCTATTTGCTTAAAGGTCACCCACCTAGAAAAGTTGATAAAGTTTATTGGAAGTATGCCAATCAACCATTAAAGGCCCATTCCGATTTTAAGATTAGTAGCATGAAGTTTCAAATAAAGTGTGCTTCACTTTTAGGGAGATTTTATAGTAGAAATTAACAAGGAAAAAAATATTATAACTAATGATTGACTTTAAAAAAATTCTCGAACTCCAATACAGTAAAGTTACCGATTGGCATAATGAAATAAAATTTTCTGAGGAAACATTACCTTGGATGTTTATTGAAGAAAATATGAAATGGAATTTTATGCTATGGCATGAAGAAGATATTGCGAGAATTAAAGACATTGATCCACTTAGGATTGTTGAAGCAAAAAGAAATATTGATCAATACAACCAAGCCCGAAATAATGCAATGGAAAAAATTGATGAATGGATTCTTTCCTTTTTAGAATCAAATAGGATTAATCCTGGAGAAAAAATGCATTCTGAAACTCCTGGAATGATGATAGACCGCTTGGCTATAATGGCATTGAAGAAATACCATATGGAAGAAGAAACTTTGAGATCAGATGTCGAACAAGCACATATTGACAAATGTGCCTTAAAAGTGTCCGTTTTAAATGAGCAAATCATAGACTTGTCAAATGCTTTAAATCAAGTTTTTATTGATCTTGAAAATTCTATTTTACGATTTAAAGTGTATAGACAGTTCAAAATGTACAATGACCCAAGTTTAAATCCAGAGTTATACAAAAGAAATAATAGTTAATGAAAAAGGATAATTTATATGTAGATTGTTCTGTTGGTGGTAGTGGGGACTTATGGATGCGTTTGGTTGGGTTTTATTCAATGGCCATACTTAAGCCCAATTTAGAAATATATTTATTTGTAAAATTGTCTTTTAGGCCTTTTATGAAAAAAATATTTGGCGACAGACTTCATTTTGTTGATTCAAAGCCTAAACAAATGAAACTGACCTACACAGGCATTGGACTTAAAGATTTAATACCTTTAATACTCAAAGGGGAACGCTTTATTGCCCCTTTTCAAAGAATTGTAGTTGCAGAGAGAAAGCAAAAGTCGTTTAAAGACCCTATAAATTTGTTGTTATTTGGTGTTATGGATAAATTGGGGTTAATACATGTACCACCAACTAAAGTAATGTCTTCATATCATGGGTATTTGGAAACGGCAGGGATTAAAAAGTTAAGGGATGTTGCATATGAAACATTCAAAAATCAAGTTAATGAAGATTATCCAATACTTTATGAAAAACTCAATCAAGATTTACCGCTTTCTCCAGAGCTAATCATACCCGATGATATTGGTGAGAATATTGTGTTTTTTGCCAATGGAAATAGTCGACAATTTGCACCTTTATGGTGGGCTCAAAAACATTTTCCAATTGCATACTATGCATTTTTTCACGAGGAAGAAGATTTGAAAATTTTCCGTGATGCTGGGATGAAGGTAATCCCATTTTACAAGGAAATTGGTGACATGGTGGAAATTTCTAAGCGTGCAAAATGGACAGTTTGCACGGATAGTTTTTCTTCTCATGTTTTACAATCTTCAAATAAAAATTGTACAGTTTTAATTACTGAGGTGGTTCCTGAACGCGTAGTTTCTCCAGCTTTTAAAGGACCTGTAGTCGATAACGAGGTTGCATGTCATCCATGTGTTCACTCATGGAGGGTTATACCTTGCGAGGCCGGATTGTTTGAATGTTTAAATTGGAAGAACAATCGATATACAGAAAATATTAAAAAATCTATTCCTCAATAAAATTTAATTATTTCAAGTAAAGTCATGAAAATTGTTTTCGTTTGTGGAAGTGTAGAAAGAGGTTGTGATGGTGTTGGGGATTATACACGACGATTGGCGCATTCTTTATTGTATGACAGACACGAGATTTTTATTATAGCAATGCGCGATTCTTATGTCAATGAGCAGCAAAGGGAAATAATCGAATCTGAAATTGGGAAAATTAAAATATTAAGATTACCCAAAAGCATCAGTCTGAAAGAAAGTTCTTTAATAATTAAAAAAGAAATTAATGAAATAAACCCTGATTGGGTGAGTCTTCAATTTGTAATTTTTTCTTTTCACAACAAAGGACTTCCCTTTGGAATTGGACCTCTTTTGGGGAATTCCTTTAATGGCCATAATGTTCAAATTATGTTTCATGAATTATGGCTTGGAATAGGCAAATTCGAAAATATTAAGTACACAATTTGGGGTTTTTTTCAAAAAAGAATTATTTTATCTCTACTAAGTAATATAAAACCTAGATTAATTCATTCCAATTCAAGTTGGTATGCTAACCAACTCCGAAAAATCACAAAGTATGTAAGTGTATTGCCGCTTTTTTCAAATATTCCTCTAGTTTCTGAATATGCTAATAAAACCAAAGAAATAAATTTTTCGAAAATTAAATCGTTAAATTTTGTCTTATTTGGACATATTAGTTTACACGCGCCGGTTGAAGATTTTGTAAACGAACTATCTCTAATTTCAAAGTGCCATCATAAGGATGTTGTCATTACTTTTTTGGGAAATAATAATTCTGATTTACAACGCTGGACTTCAGTTTGGAGTTCAACTTTCAAAGTAAATATTATGGGTCATCAATCAGAAAGTAACATCTCAAAATATCTATCACAAGCTGACATTGGAATTTCTACTACTCCATACGCCCTACTGGATAAAAGTGGGTCATTTTACGCTTTACTTGACCATGCTCTACCTGTGATAAATGTTTCAGATTTGAATGACTTAAAAAAGGAAAGACTTGATTTTTTAGCTCCTAAAGGCTTGTTTCAATACACAATCGGTAATCTCGAAGAAATATTGATGAATCTAGAATTACCCGAAAAATTGAATCAATTAAACAACACGAGAGATAGGTTTTTAGATGATCTGAAAAGCAGTTAAAAATGAGTAATAAAAGACAACAAATTATAGTTTCTCATCCTACAGGTAATGCCAATGTTAGGGCTGCACTTGACGGATTTTTGCAAAATGATTTATTGGGTTCGTTTTTTACTTGCATTGCAACTCAGAATAAATCTTTTTTTAAATTGATATCAAAACTCCCAGGTATGTCAGAATTTAAACGAAGATCTTTTAATGAAAATCTTTCACCCTATATTCATTCGTATCCATATAATGAACTGCTGAGGTTGTTCTCTATGAAAGCCGGATTGAATCGCTTTGTGCAACATGAACATGGCTTGTTTTCAGTAGATTCAATTTATCATGCTTTAGATATAAAAGTTGCAAAAGCAATCAAACAAGGGGATCAATATCGTGCTATTTATGCCTATGAAGATGGGGCATTAAATTCATTTACTGAAGCTCGCCAAAATGGAATTAAGTGTTTATACGATTTGCCAATCGGATATTGGAAAGCTGCTAGAATATTAATGTCTGAGGAAATTCAAAAAAGACCTGATTGGTCTGCGACCCTTTCTGGATTTAACGATTCAGAAAATAAAACCAATAAAAAGGATCAAGAATTAGCCCTGGCTGACCATATATATGTAGCAAGTTCCTTTACTGCAACTACTTTAAAACATTACAGTGGAACTTTAAGTAATATTAGCGTTTTAAATTACGGTTTTCCTGAAGTTTCAGAAATTAAAAATTATAAAAGAATAGAAAATCAGAAATTAAAGTTGTTATTTGTTGGTGGATTATCTCAGCGAAAAGGAATTGCTGATATTTTCGATGCCGTTAAACCACTAAAAGATTATGTTGATTTGACCATTGTTGGTCGCCTCCCAAATGATGATGTTCCAGTTTTAAAAAAGGCACTTGAAAATTGTAATTATATTCCTAGTTTAGCACATAGTGAAATTCTTAAATTGATGAAAGAAAATGATGTGTTGTTGTTCCCATCTTTATTTGAAGGTTTTGGTTTAGTTATTACAGAGGCAATGTCACAAGGTACCCCAGTAATAACGACTAATAGAACTGTAGGACCAGATATCATTACCCATGGTGAAAACGGTTGGATTATAGAGGCTGGTAATCATATCGCCTTGAGAGAAATGATTGAGCAACTTATAGAAAAGCCTGAATTGATAGAATTGAATGGTCTTGCAGCCCGTAAATTAGCAGGTTCAAGACCTTGGAGTTTCTATGGTAATGAATTAGCGAAAAAAGTTATTGAAGTATTGGTTTGACAAGTGCAAAATTAAATATCGCAAATTCAAGTGAATTAAATAATGTAGGAATAAATTTAATCAAGAAATTGGTATGGTTGTATTTTTTCTTGCTGATTTTTGAAGGCGCATTAAGAAAATGGATATTACCTGGTCTAGCAGCTCCATTGTTAATTATTCGAGATCCTGTTGCTCTTTTGGCGATATTAACTGCCTATAAATATAAATTATTGAAGTTTAATTTTTATTTGAATGCCATGGTTGTTTTAACACTAATTTCATTTATGGCTACAATGGCCTTTGGCCATGGCAACTTTTATGTCGCAATTTATGGTGCTAGAATTATATTATTGCACATTACTTTTATGTTTATAATGGGGCAGGTGATTAATCATGATGATGTTGTAAAAATAGGAAAAGCTATTTTAATCATATCCATTCCTATGGTTTTTCTAACTGCGATGCAGTTTTACAGTCCTCAAACGGCACTCGTTAACAGAGGAATTGGCGGTAGTGCAGAGGGTGGTGGCTTCAGTGGCGGTGCTCAAGGTTTTTTTAGACCCCCAGGTACATTTTCATTTACAGTTGGGAATGTTATGTTTTTTAGTGTGGTTTCGATTTTTGTATTGTATTTTCTTTTCAATCTAAAAAAAATAAATAAATTTATAATTTTTGGAGCTTCATTTGCATTGATTGCAGCAGTTCCATTATCAATAAGCCGTGGACTGCTATTCCAAGTTCTAATCGGCTTGATTTTTGTTGGAATTTCTATCTCAGGTGATGCTAAAAATTTTGGTAAATTACTAACCATTCTCTTTTCAGGACTTATAGTAATAGTGATACTTAAAGATACATCTTTTTTCCAAACTGCAACATCCGCTTTTACGGAAAGATTAGAAACCGCTAATGAATCGGAGGGTGGCATGGAAAGTATGTTTTTAGATAGATTTTTAGGCGGACTTTTAGGGGCGCTAACTAATTCTAGCGAACTTCCACTTTGGGGTTTTGGGCTTGGATTGGGCACCAATGTTGGAGCTCAGCTCTTGTACGGCAATTCCATGTTTTTAATTGCTGAGGGTGATTGGGGTCGAACAATTGGAGAAATGGGGCCTCTTTTGGGGATACTAATTATTTTCATAAGGAGTTCTTTTGTGTTTTCACTTTTCTTTAAGTCCTACTCAAAAATTAAAGACGGTGACGTATTGCCTTGGCTGCTAATGAGCTTCGGTTTTCTGCTTTTACTTCAAGGTCAATTGGCCCAGCCAACTTCACTTGGTTTTTTTGTTTTAGTAGGTGGCTTGGTTCTAGGTAGTTTCAAAAATAATAGACCTCTTCAAAACAATACAAATTAAATGAATAGAAAAACAACCCAAATTATTCTAATTGGGAATTATTTACCTGATAGACTAGAAAGTATGATTCGGTTTTCTAGTATGTTAAATAAAAATCTTAAGAGTAAGAATCTTAATGTTAAAGAATTGCTCCCTAAGGTTGTTTTTGGAAGATTTGTCAGTAAAACCCATATGGGTATTGGGAAATGGATAGCATACATAGATAAATTTATACTCTTCCCAATTGTTTTAATAATCTATTCGCTAAAATTTAAATTTTCATCAAAAAAATATGTATTTCACATATGCGACCATTCAAATGCGATGTATGCATTTTTTTTACCTAAAAGTGCGGTGATGATTACATGTCACGATGTACTCGCAATAAGGGGTTCAATGGGTTTTACTGATTCATATTGTGAATCAAGTCCAACTGGGAAAATACTACAAAAATGGATATTATATTCTCTTAAGAAAATTCGTAAAATCGCTTTTGTTTCAAAATTTACACTAGGACAATTTAAAGAGATATATCCAAATGCCCCGTTAAAATATGATTATAGATTAATTTATTGTTCTTTTAGTTCTAATTTTTACCATTTAGATTTAGAGTTAGCTTATGAAGAACTTAAAGATTATCCGGTTTTAATTAATACACCTTTTGTTTTGCATGTTGGAAATGGTCACAAAAGGAAAAACCGTAAATTATTAATTGAATTTCTTATTAAAGTTAAAGATTCTTGGAATGGAAATATATGTTTTGTTGGTGAAGATTTGGATTCAGACAGTTTAGCTTTGGTCAATCAGTACCAATTAAGTTCAAGGATAATAGTTTTTAATAGTGTAAATAATCACAGGCTGCTTGCCTTGTATAGGCTTTGCAATGTTTTTATGTTTCCTTCGTTTTCAGAAGGTTTCGGAATGCCTGCACTTGAAGCACAGGCTTGCGGTACTCCGCTTATAACAAGTTGTATTGAGCCTATGCCTGAGATTTCAGGACCAAATTCTATATTTGCGAATCCAAACAACCCTAATGATTTTGTCGATGCATTTATGTATCTGCAAGATGAAAACAATAGGAAAAAAAATATTGAATTTGGATTTGAAAATATTAAGCGATTTGAACTCGACAAAGTAATAAATAGTTATATAGAATTTTATTTTTCTAATTCAAATGTGTAAAATGATGAAAGAGCTAAGAATATCATTCGCTAGTATTCCAGTATTTTACTTTGTTGGGATTTTTGCTTTAAAGACGACTTGTTTTATGAATATAAATTTTTTAATAGTTTTATTATGTGCGGTATAGTTGGATTAATTGGCTTTAATAAAGAAATTGCCAATCCTAAAATTCAAGCAATGAATCAGTTTATTGAGCATCGTGGGCCAGATGCTGAAGGCTTTTTTATTGAAGATGGGATTGCTTTGGGTCATAGAAGATTATCTATAATTGATCTTGCTCATGCAGCAAATCAACCCATGTTTGATCAAGAAAATCGACATGTTATAATTTTTAATGGTGAAATATATAATTATAAAGAAATTCAAAGTCAATTAGATTATCCTTGGAAAACAAACTCAGACACTGAAGTAATCTTGGCTGCCTATAAAAAATGGGGAAAAGATTGTCTTTCTAAATTTAATGGAATGTTTGCATTTGCTATATGGGATAAAGTCGATAAAACGCTTTTCATGGCAAGAGATCGAATTGGAATTAAACCATTATACTATGTATTTAAAGATGGCAAATTTGCTTTTTCATCAGAAATGCGAAGTTTATTACAATCAGAATTAATTGATAAACAAATCGACAGAGATGGTTTGTGCGAATATTTGTCAAGAATTGCGGTCAAAACACCAAGAACTATTTTGAAAGATCTTTATCAACTATTGCCTGGGCATTATGCAATTTTTGAGGCAAATGAATTTCAATCTTTTGAATATTGGAATATAGTTCAGGAAATAGATGTAAAAAATCAACCTAAAACGATTGAAGAAGCAAGATCAAAGACAAAAGTTTTATTCGAACAATCAATACGTCGACGCATGGTGGCAGATGTCAAAGTTGGTGCTTTTCTCTCTGGTGGTATCGATTCTTCGGCTGCAGTTGCCTGCATGTCCATGCAAAGTGAATCACCAATTTCAACTTTTTCTATTGTTTTTGATGAAAAAGAATTTGATGAATCAGTTTATGCCAAAATGGTTGCAGAAAAATATAAGACAGATCATACAGAAATCAAATTGCGCCCAAGCATTCTTATAGAAGAGCTGCCAGGTTTCTTCTCTGATATGGATTCTCCAACCGTTGATGGCATTAACACGTACATCGTTTCTAAATTGGTCAAAAAAACCGGTATAAAAGTGGTTTTGTCAGGACTAGGTGGTGACGAATTGTTCGCGGGGTACAGTAATTTTAACCGTTGGACTAAATACAAAAAATACGGCTGGATTTTGACCAATTCAATGAGCAAAATTTTCGTTTCATTATGTATGAAATTTTTATCAAATAGAGCACTTTCAAAAATTTATGATTTGCAGCAGGTCAAGGAAAATGGACTTACTCAATTTTATGGAAATAGCCGACGAATTTTTCTAAAACATGAACTCGAACAATTATTAGATAAACCCAAGCACATAGAAAATCCTGATTGGATTGATTTAAATAGTAATCTATTAAAGAAATATCCTACACTTAGTCAATACTCGGTAGCCGAAATCAGCAACTATACATTAGATGTTCTACTCAAAGATACAGATCAAATGAGCATGGCATGGGCGCTAGAAATTCGTGAACCTTTTTTTGATTATGAATTGATCGAATACGTTTTAAGCGTTCAAGATCAATTTAAAATGGAAAAGGGAACACCTAAGGCACTATTAGTTAAAGCACTTGGGGATTTGTTGCCAAATGAAATTGTTTACAGGCCTAAAAAAGGTTTCTCTTTCCCATGGAACAATTGGTTGAGAAACGAGTTGAAAGATTATTGTCAAGCTTCAATTGAGCGTTTAGAATCTAAGGGTTTGTTTAAAAAAGACAGTTTGAATAATTACTGGAATCGATTTTTGAATCATGACAAGGCAATTACTTGGACACATGTATGGTCTTTTGTAGTTCTTGAAAAATGGATGAGTGAAAATGATATAAAAGCGTAAAATGAAAGTTCTGAGAGTCATAACGAGTATGGATTCATCAAAGGGCGGTCCATGTCAAGGGATTAGAAATTCTATTCCAGCACTTAGAGAATTTGACGTAGAAACTCATGTTGTTTGTTTGGATGATCCCAACGCTGATTTTTTAGGTAATGATGACTTCACCATTTTTGCTCTCGGCGCTTCTTCAGGACCCTGGGCTAAAAATACAAAATTGGGAAATTGGTTGCTTCTACATGCAACTGAATACGACGTTATTATAGTACATGGTATATGGCAGTACCATATATACGCAGTGAGAAAGGCATTAAACCACCTCAAAAAAACAAACTCTACTTTACCTAGATTTTATATAATGCCACATGGGATGCTAGATCCCTATTTTCAAAAGGCTGAAAGTAGAAAAATTAAAGCATTAAGAAATTTTATATATTGGCATTTAATTGAATATAAATCAATCCGCCAAGCAGATGCGATTTTGTTTACCTGTGAAGAGGAATTGCGTTTGGCAAGAACCACATTCTCGCGCTATAATCCCAAAAAAGAATTGAATATTGGATATGGAATTCCTTCAGTTGCGCCATATTCAGATACTATGCAAAAAGCATTTTTGGAAATAAGCGATTTGTCGCCTAATGAAAAATATTTTCTATTTTTAAGCCGCATTCACCCTAAAAAAGGGGTTGATATTTTAATTGATGTTTACATTGAAATGATCAATTCCAATAAATATCTAGTATCAAATATACCTTCATTAGTCATCGCGGGTCCCGGGATGGATAGCAGTTATGGCCGGGAATTGTTGAAAAAAGTTCAAGATAATCAACTTGAGAAAAAAATCATATTTACAGGCATGCTAAGCAATGATTCAAAATGGGGTGCGTTCTATGGTGCAGAAGCATATGTTTTATGCAGTCACCAAGAAAATTTTGGTATATCTGTAGTTGAATCATTGGCTTGTTCAAAACCAGTTATCATCTCAAATCAAATCAATATTTGGAGAGAAATTGAATCAGAAAATGCAGGTATAATATGCAATGTAACTAAAGAAGGTTTAAGTTCTGCTTTTGTCAAATGGTTCGATCTTTCATTTAGACAGAAAGAACTAATGCAAATAAATGCAAAGAATGTATATTTGAAATATTTTCATACGAATTCTACAGCAAAAAAAATGTTTGATTCTATAAAATAATATGGCTGCACACAATCAAGATACATTCAATGGACCTTCCTTCTCATTAAGTAATAGAATTGCTCGAGTGGTTTGGAATTTTGCCTATCTCATGTTGTTTAGATTTTCGCCAAAACCGATGCATGCTTGGCGGTCTTTTTTATTGAGATTGTTTGGTGCTAAAGTAGGAAAGAAAGTCCATGTTTATCCGAAAGTTAGTATATGGGCTCCATGGAATTTAATTTTAAAAGATGGCTGTGGAATCGCAAATGGTGCTATTTTATATGCCCAAGATAAAATTACCATTGGTGTGAAAACAGTGGTATCTCAAGGAGCCCACATTTGTGCAGGTACCCACGATTACAATACCGAGGGATTTATATTAATAACAAAGCCAATCACAATAGGCGACCATGTTTGGATTGCAACAGAAGCATTTATACACCCCGGTGTAACAATTGGAGATGGTGCTGTTATAGGTGCTAGAGCAGTGGTTGGTAAGTCTATGCCCGAATGGATGATTTGCAGTGGCCATCCATGTGTGCCAATTAAATCTAGAAAAGAGTTTCAAATTTAATCAGGGATATTTTTCGATAAACATCAAATTTAGTACATTTAAAACATGCTTGATATAACCATTGCAATTCCGGTCCTTAACGAAGAAAAAAACCTCCCTGGTTGTTTGGATGCTATAGGAAAAGATTTTGTTACAAAAATCATTCTCATAGATTCAGGCAGCACAGATAAAACTAAAGATATTGCAAATCAATATGGCATTGAAGTATTGGATTTTAATTGGGATGGAAAATTTCCTAAAAAACGCAATTGGTTTTTACGCCAGCACACACCTTCAACCAAGTGGGTTCTTTTTTTAGATGCGGATGAATATTTAACTGTTGAATTCAAAAATGAACTCAAAAGAATTCTGAATAGCACTGATTTTAATGGTTTTTGGCTCTCATATACAATTTATTTCATGGGTGAAAAACTAAAAGGAGGTTACCCGCTTCATAAATTGGCGCTTTTTAAAGTTGGTGCTGGCGAATACGAAAGAATTGATGAAGATCAATGGAGCAAATTAGACATGGAAATCCATGAGCATCCAATAATAGAAGGCAAAATAGGAGAGATCAAGAGCAAGATTGATCATCAAGATTTTAGAGGCGCGGAGCATTATGTCCGCAAACATAATGAATATGCTTCATGGGAAGCCGCACGTTTTTTGAAATCGGTTAACGATCCTACTATTTTTACTCAATGGACTTGGAAACAAAAACTTAAATACCGCTTGATGAAAAGTGTTTGGCTTGGACCGGCTTTTTTCTTTGGCAGTTTTTTTCTTTTGGGAGGAATAAGAGACGGTAGGAGAGGATTTGCCTTTGCGATTTTCAAAATGTCTTACTTCACACTTATTTATTGTAAAATAAAAGAAATGCAAAATCAGAAATGAAAATTCTTGTATACAGTTCAGTTTTCTATCCGTCAGTTGGTGGCATTGAGAATCTAAATCTAGATTTAATCAATGAATTTGTTCGCGCAGGACATGAAGTGAAAGTTGTAACAGAACAAAAACAGACCAAGGATAATCCATTTAAGGATGTTGAAATCGTCGAATACAAAAAGATTTTCTCACAAATACGCTTGTTTTTTTGGAGTGACCTAGTCTATATGCCCAACATAACCCTTAAAATATTTTGGCTATTCCTGTTTAATCCATTCAAAAAATTTGTCATATCTCACAACGATTTTCATATAGCGTTTCACAAAAAATGGATGGCGAATTTAAAATTGTTTTTTATTAAGCGCGCCAATGCCAATATTACAGTAAGTAAAAGCATTGCTGAACATTTTAAAATCAAGGCTGAGGTAATTTATAATTGTTACAATGATGCGGTGTTTAAATTGTATTCAGGTATAGAGCGAAATAAAGATTTTGTATTTGTTGGTAGATTGGTAAGTTCAAAAGGCGGCGTTCAATTGTTGGAAGCTTTTAAGAAATTAGAAGGTAATTATAATTTAAGCTACATCGGAGATGGACCCGAATTGATTGAATTGAAGAATTTAAGCAAGCAATATGGTTTGGAAAATCGTGTGAGCTTCTTAGGTTTTATGCATGGCGAAGAACTTGCCAAGAAAATAAATGAATTTAAAATTATGGTCATTTGTCCAATCAGTGTTGAAGGTTTTGGTTTGGTGGCCTTGGAAGGACTGGCTTGTGGATGTGATTTGATTGTTTCGGAAGCTGGCGGTTTGCCTGAAGCTGCCAACGGTTTTGGCCGCCAATTTCCTATGGGGAATGCAGAAGCACTGAAAACTTGTATGCAAGAGTTAATTGTATCTGAGGATTTGAATGGCAATTATGAAGAAAAGTCAAGGTATTTAAATACACTAACAAAATCAGTGGTGGCAAGTAAATACTTAACTATTTTTAAAAAGGTTTTAAATAAATAATATGTTTCACCGCGACAATATAAATGGACAAAATTTAAAGGATAAACAATTGTGTTTAACTTTTGATGACGGACCCGGTGTACACACACTGCCAATAGCTTTGTTTTTAAATCAGTTGAAAATTCGAGCAACTTTTTTTGTGGTTGGTAAATATGCAGCAGACAACATCGATGTTTTGGTGAAAATAAAGGAACTGGGTCACATTGTAGCCAACCATACCTTCGAACACCCCGATATGCCCTATTATTGTTCGGTTAATGGCGATGTACAAGACCAGATTGTGAGAACCAACTCGGTAATTAGACCATATGTCAATTCAGAATTGGTTTATTTTAGAGCGCCATATGGAAAATGGTCCGCTGAGGTGGCAGATGAATTAAACGAAAATTTAAAAAGTTCAGTAAACCTGTGTGGACCGATACATTGGGAAATCCCTGGTATCGACTGTCATTATTGGAATATCGGAAATTCTGTTGAACAAGCCATTGAAGCCTATCTGATAGAAATAAATAAACTTCAGAAAGGCATCATCGTCATGCATGATGAGATAGCAGATATGGGTATTGTCAAGCCTAAAAATAAAACCTATGAATTGGTAATGGGTTTGATCCCTAAATTAATTGAGATGGGCTATCAATTTGTGGGACTGGATCAAATTGACGGTTTGCACGATACTGAATCTGAACTTAATTCTTTTTACATTAAATCATCTAGCAACCGCTGGGTAAGTGAGGTTGATAATCAATTCTATTCTTTGAGAAATGAAAAATACAGTACATTCAAATTAATTGAAAATGGCAATGGAAAGGTTTCAATTAAAACAGCTTCAAATGCATTTATTGCAGTGGATGAAAATAAATTGAATCAAGTAATTATTTCGAGTGCAATCAACCAATACTCTATGTTCGACTACATTCCTATAAGGTACAACGGTTTCATGCTTCGTTCATACAACGGAAACTATTTAAACATTGAAAACAAGGACAATAGAATGGTTGCCAGCGCTCAATTTATGAGACAAGCCACTGTGTTTAATTTTAAGTCTGTTCATTCAAAAATAGAACGTAAGGTTTCTGTTTCAGAAAGACTGAGACTGTTTAAAAAAGGCATTTTATTCGTTAAATCTAAATTGTTTTCAAGATAATACCCATGGAACAAACAAATGAAAACAGCATAGGTTCTGTACTGATTTTGGGTATCAATTTTTCGCCTGAATTAACTGGAATAGGAAAATACAGTGGAGAAATGGCAATTTGGTTGGCCGAACATAATGTAAAGACTACGGTGGTGACCAGTTTTCCATATTACCCTAATTGGAAAGTCCAAGAACCATATTCAGGGAGATGGTTTAAAAAGGAAATAAGCGCGAATGGCAACTTAATGGTATATAGATGTCCAATGTATGTTCCTAAAGTGCCTAGTGGCTTAAAACGCATGGTGCATGAGGCTACTTTTTTCGCTTCTTCAGCTTGTGTTATTCTTCGTTTGTTGTTTAAACCCAAAGTAGACAATGTTATTTGTGTTGCACCTCCTTTTCATTTGGGTTTTTTAGCCTTGTTTTACCGCATGATTAAAGGTGGGAGAATAAACTACCACATACAAGATCTTCAAATTGAAGCTGCTCGCGATTTAAAAGTTGTAAAATCCGAAGGGTTTTTTAAAATTTTATTTGGATTGGAAAGGCAAATATTTAACAGGGTTAATTCTATCAGCTCTATTTCATTGGGGATGATGCGAAAAATCTCTGCGAAATCAGGTAAAGACATTAAAATGTTCCCCAATTGGGTAGATACAAATTTATTCCATCCCCTAGAAAATAGACTTGAATTGAAAAGCCAATGGGGTTTTAAATCAAGCGATAAAATTGTTTTGTATTCAGGAAGTATAGGGGAGAAGCAAGGGCTTGATGCATTGATTGACATAGCGATTGAATGTCAATCCATCTCAGACATACAAATAGTGATCTGTGGTACAGGACCTTACAAATCAAATTTGGAACAAATTTGTAAAAGTAAGTCTGTACAAAATGTGCATTTTTTCCCGCTTCAAGATTTTAATGTGTTTAATGCGTTCTTGAATATGGCAGATGTTCATTTGGTGTTACAAAAAGCCCAAGCAGCGGACCTAGTAATGCCAAGTAAATTAAGTACAATTTTAGCTTCTGGAGGTTTGGTTATTGCAACTGCTTTTGCTGGAACAAGTTTATATGATGAGATCGTCAATAACGAAATGGGAATTGTTATAGATCCTGAAAACAACCAATTGCTTCAAGAGGCAATCGTTTTAGCTTGTACGAATGATTATTCCAAAGAGCGCATCAATGCTAGGAAATACGCTGAGAGGTATTTAGATCAAGAAGCAATTCTGTTGGATATGACAAAAGATATTCTGCAATAAAAAATAGAGCCATCTTTCGATGACTCTATTTTGTGGGCTAGCCACAATTTCTATGTAAATTTTGTTTGATGTTAAACGGCATTTTTGTCGCCCATAATCATATTCTTAATTGTAGAATAGATTATTTTTAACTCAAGAATAAAGGTCCAATTTTCAATATACCATATATCGTATTGTACGCGTTTTGCCATCTTTTCAACATTCTTAGTTTCTCCTCTTAATCCATTCGTTTGCGCCCATCCGGTGATGCCTGGTTTGGCATAATGACGCACCAAATAATTGTCAATAAGTTCAGAATATTCATTGGTGTGCTTGACCATATGAGGTCTAGGGCCAACAACTGACATGTTTCCAAACAGAACATTAAAGAACTGTGGCATTTCATCTAAGTTGGTTTTTCTTAAAAATTTACCAATTGGCGTAATGCGATTATCATTAGCAGATGCTTGTTTGTGGTCAGATTCTGTGTTTACACGCATCGTTCTAAATTTCCAGCAATAAAACTCTCTATTGCCTTCTCCTGTGCGTTTTTGACGGAAAAATATGGGTCCAGGAGAACTTATTTTAACCAATACCATTAATATTGGGAATAACCAAGGGAAGATAAATACAATCACAACCAAAGAGAAAAATACATCAAAGCTTCTTTTTTTGATTCTATTTAACGGTTGTTCTAGCGGTTCCAAACGCAATGAAACAACAGGGACTTGTCCTTGAAAATCAATAGACACATTGTTTGTCTCTTTAAATAATTTATAATCTGGTACAAATTTTATTCGGATAAAATTTCTATCACAGAAGCAAATCATTTGCTTAATTTGATTTGAGCCAAAATCACTAAGTGTAACATATACTTCGTGTATTTTGTTCTTGCTTGTATAGGTATACAAATCTTGGATATTCCCTAAATAGTTTGAATTGCTGTCATTTTCATGTTTGTCATCAAAATACCCTAATATCCTATAGCCTTGAGATAAGTCTGCTGTCAAAGCATTGATAATATCATTGCTGTTGTCTTTTGGTCCAACTATTACGGTATTGATTAAGTTTTTACCAATTAATCTTATCTTTTTGAGTGACGATATTGTTACAATTCTGTATATCAAGACGAAAATACCGAAGTTGAGGAAAAACAATGTAAATGCATTGCCACTTAATTGATGCAGTGCAAATAAGTGCGCAAAAGAGGCCATTGCTAAAAAGTAATAAAGAATAAGCTTTAACCTTTTGTAAACGCATGCTTCTATAGTCGTATTTCTTTTAAATGTAAATTCGTTAAAATGGTGCATGAAATACATCCAAACAAAGTTTGCTACAAATAAGAAAATTTTGGAATCTCTGGTTCCAAGCAACTCAAGGCTGCGGTGGTTGACATAAAATGCAAATAAATAACTAGCATTTAGCAGCAGTAGGTCTCCAAGTTTAAGAATTAATTTTAAGTACCGAATATTGGCACTCAAATTAATTGAGGGTAAATTGCGTATCATGTAATTTTGTGTAATTTGTGTATTTTTGAGAAATGTCCGCCCAGAAAACTGGGTATCAATGAGGGAATCGTAGCCCGCTTTATTTGCGGCTAAATTCTCTGATACCATTAAATCAGATTGCTTTCTAATTTTAGAAATTCCCATGTGCTTTTCAGACTTATCCTTCGTTAAAAAAGCAATGCTTAGAGTTGACAAAGCAACAAAACACCAAAAGTCAATTTCGTTTTGAAAATGTCAATAGGAGTAAATGTCACAACTTGCCAATCTTTACAATGATTAGAAGACGTTGAATTAAAGATGAAAGTACAAGATTTTAGCCCTACTCGAGCTCTGGTAATAGTTGATTTTTGAAGCGGATATTGAGAAAAAACATAAGTAGCGTTATGGCTCGATGTAAAGACATCCAAGCTTGATAAGCATTCTAATGTTTCTGTTTGTTTGTAAGATGGCTTTACCAATTCCGTTTTAAGAATTGTCAAAGCACTTTTGTGCGTGTTCATGTATTTGTGTTTTAAGTTCGGTAGCCATGCGGAAATGTGTTTTAGTCTCTGTGAAGCGTTCAAGTATAAATTGTTTTAGTATTTTATACTTACTTTTTCACATTGCAAACATAATTTCATTTCTTTTAAATTCCAAATCATTTAAATTTAAATAATAGCTATTAATTTGTTAATTATACTAATGTGTTGTATATGAGTTTATTAATATAAAAATCGCATCAATTTGTGATATTTGTCAAGTTTTTTCAGGTAAAAAAACACAGTTTTAAGGCAATAATTCTCTTTTTTCGATAATATGTTTGTTTAATTTTTTTTCGCCAATATGTTTTTAGGGTAAATTACCCAATACAATAAATTAAATATCTGTAAAATAAATACTTGCAATTTTAATTAATATGATTTTTATATGAATTGGTGCTAATTATTAAATTATCGTTAATGTTTATTAAAATGAGTATATAAACTTATTGTTTTATTTGTTTAAGTTTTTTAGCCTTAAAATCACAGCTGTATTCAAAATCAAAAAATCAATAATGATTCATCCAAAAAATAACATGATGCTTAGGCGTCGGAAATTTAATTTGCTCATGATTTCAACTCTCAAAAAGGGAACAAATCAATAAGGCCTAGTTACGAAGTTCTAAATCTATTCGAATGAATTGTTAAGTTAATTTGCATGAAATCAACAATAGGTTTTAATATGCTGTTTAAACAAAAAAAACCTGAATTACTTCAGGTTTTTTTTGTTTGTTCTGGTGATCCCGCTGGGATTCGAACCCAGGACCACTACATTAAAAGTGTAATGCTCTACCAGCTGAGCTACGGAATCGTTAAACGTGGTGCAAAAGTAAGATTTTTATTGGTTTAAACAAATGCTTTTTGAAAATATTTGAATTATTTTATACATTGAATCTAAAATGCATGCAATCTCCATCTTTTACTATGTATTCTTTACCCTCAACGCCTAGTTTACCAGCCTCTTTAATTGCCGATTCTGTGCCATATTGAAGGTAATCATCGTATTTTATTACTTCTGCTCTAATAAACCCTTTTTCAAAGTCTGTGTGGATCACAGCAGCAGCTTGTGGTGCTTTCATGCCTCTGGTAATTGTCCATGCTCTAACTTCTTTTTCACCTACAGTGAAATAGGTTATGTAGTTTAACATTTTATAGGCTGCTTTAATTAATTTGGCAACACCACTTTCGCTCATGCCTAAATCGTTTAAGAACATGGCTCTTTCTTCAGGATCTTCAAGCTCAGCGATGTCTGCTTCAGCTGCAGCGCAAATGACCATCACATCTGCATTTTCGGATGCTGCCATTTCTCTAATTTTATCTACCCAAGCATTGCCGTTGGGTAAACTTTTCTCATCCACATTGCAAACATATAAAACCGGTTTTCCAGTTAATAGATTTAAATCTTCAGTTAGTTCTTTTTGTTCATCGGTTAAGCCATCCATTGTGCGGGCATTTAAACCCTGTAACAAATGGGCTTTAAGTTTTTCGCATGCGTCAGCAATTTTACTTGCATCTTTATCGCCCGCTTTAGCTTGTTTTTGAACCCTTAACAATCTGTTCTCTACTGCTTCTAAATCTTTTAATTGCAGCTCTGTGTCAATAATTTCTTTGTCTCTAATTGGATTAACTGATCCATCAACGTGTATGATGTTGTCATCTTCAAAACATCTAAGAACGTGCAATATAGCTTGTGTGCTTTTAATGTTGCCAAGAAATTGATTTCCCAAACCTTCTCCTTTGCTTGCACCTTTTACCAATCCTGCAATATCCACTATTTCAACTGTAGCTGGAACAATGTTCTGAGGTTTTGCAATTTCCGTAAGCTTTTGCAGACGTTCATCTGGAACGGTTATTACACCAACATTGGGCTCAATGGTGCAAAACGGGAAATTTGCTGCTTGTGCTTTTGCATTGCTTAAGCAATTGAAGAGGGTAGATTTTCCAACATTTGGAAGTCCTACGATACCACACTGTAATGACATGTTTTAAACTGTATTTTTTTCCTGTTTAGGGTTGATTATTGATTGGCAATTTCACCAATGTCCTTGATGATTTTCATCGTTAAGGTTCTGGCCGTTGTTTCCGACTTGCTTTCTGCGTAAATGCGTATAATTGGTTCTGTATTTGACTTTCTCAAATGTATCCATTCTTCATCAAAATCTATACGTACACCATCAACTGTATTGATTTCGTAATTCTTGTATTTTTCTTTGATTTTCTCAAGAACCTCATCTGGATTTATATCCTTGGTTAAATCTACTTTGTTTTTAGAAATAATATAGTTTGGAAAACTCATTCTCAAAGCGGTACAAGTTTTACCTGATTTTGAAAGCGAACTTAAAAACAAAGCGATGCCAACTAAGGCATCACGGCCATAATGTAATTCCGGGTAAATAATTCCACCATTGCCTTCGCCTCCAATCACAGCATTGCTTGCTTTCATCATTTCCACGACATTAACTTCACCAACAGCGCTAGCAGTGTATGTGCCTCCTGCTTTTTCAGTGATGTCTTTTAATGCCCTTGTAGACGATAAATTTGAAACCGTATTTCCTTTGTCATGGTGCTTTAAAACATAATCAGCTACCGCAACCAAAGTGTATTCCTCGCCAAACATTCCTCCATCTTCACCAACTAAGGCCAGCCTGTCAACATCAGGGTCAACGCAAATACCCAAGTGGGCTTTTTTGCTTTTAACCATAGAGGATAACTCAGTTAAATGTTCCGGAAGTGGTTCGGGATTGTGTGCGAAATGACCTGTTGGTTCACAATTTAATTCTGTTATTTGTTCTACGCCCAAAGCTTTTAGCAACATAGGTACCGCAATTCCTCCACTTGAGTTAACTGCATCAACAACTATGCTGAATTTTTTTTCTTTAATTGCTTCTACGTCTACTAATGGAAGTTTTAAGATTTCTTCGATGTGCTTGTGCAGATACGTATTGTCTTCGGTGTATTTTCCAAGTGAATTTACATCAGCAAATTCAAAAGATTGTGCTTCCGCAATTTCTAATACTTTACTGGCTTCAGCTGCCGAAATAAATTCACCTAAATTGTTAAGTAGTTTTAACGCATTCCACTGTTTAGGATTGTGACTAGCTGTTAAGATAATTCCCCCAGCGGCATTTTCTAGTTTTACAGCCATCTCAACAGTGGGAGTGGTAGATAAACCAAGGTTTACGACGTCCAAGCCCATAGAGAGTAGGGTAGATACAACAAGATCAGATACTATTTTACCCGAAATTCTTGCATCTCGGCCTATTATGACCAGTTTTCCATTGTTTTTGCTGAGTACCCAAGCGCCGTATGCAGAAGCGAATTTAACAATATCTACAGGTGTTAAGTTCTCATCTGGAATACCGCCAATTGTTCCTCTAAAACCTGATATTGATTTAATTAATGTCATTGATTTTTAAGGCTGCAAAAGTACGCAAATTATCCCAACTAAAATAATAGATTACTAACAATATGATTGTTGAAATTTTACATAAATTTCATTTTGCATTGTTAAAAAGCAGAGTAAAAAGTAGTTAATTGCATTGTAATTAAATGGTTAAATTAAGTTTGATATTTTTAGGCGTGTTTTCTTTATACAATGCCTACGAATGCTCAGAAAGTTCTAATGCTTTTCCTGCAAATCAACTTAGCGTGGCTTTCTATAATGTTGACAATCTATACGACACAATCGATGACCCTAAAACCTTTGATGATGAATTCACCCCATTTGGGAAAAACAAATGGAGTTCATACAAATATGCTCAGAAATTAAAAAAGCTAAGCAAGGTGCTCTCAAACTTCGATGGGAACACCCCGCCGGATGTCCTAGGCGTATGCGAAATTGAAAACAAATCTGTTCTTAATGATTTGGCAAATGCAATTTCTCCGTCAAAATACGAAATTGTACATGTCGATTCTCGAGATGAAAGAGGGGCAGATGTCGCTCTTCTATTTAGCATACAAAAACTCAAACTCTTAAGTTTTAAAAAATATACACCTGTAATGAGTGGCGATACTTCTGACAGAACGCGCGATATACTTTGGGTGAAGCTTTTGTCTATTAATTCATTGGATACGCTGCAATTTATAGTTTGCCATTTCCCTTCTAGAAGAGAGGGGCAAATTAAAAGTGAACCCAAACGAATTGATGCCGCTAAGCTATGCAAAAAAATCATAACTGAAAATTGTAACTTAAGTGTTCAACATTTAATTGTAATGGGCGATTTTAACGATGAACCTTTCAATAAATCTATGCAAGAAGTTATAGGGGCCGCTAATATTAAAAAACAAGTAGAAGCCCCTATTGTGAATTTGATGTATCAATATTCGGAAAAAGGCGAGGGCACCTACCGATTTAAGGACCAGTGGAATGCATTGGATCAATTCCTATTGAGTCGCAAATTGCTCAAAACTAATTCTATGCATTATGTTCCCAATTCAGTGTTTATAAAAAATGAAACTTGGATGTTTCAAACCGGGAAGTTTTCAGGCTATCCATACAGAACTTTTGCAGGTAATAAATGGTTAAATGGTTACAGTGACCATTTGCCAATTGGTTTAAGAATTCAATTTGATGATAAGAAAAAAAATTAAAACAATTAATAGAGAGTTAAGTTGGCTTTCGTTCAATGACCGTGTGCTTCAGGAAGCAAATGATGTCCATGTTCCTTTGCTGGAGCGTTTAAAGTTTTTGGGGATATTCTCATCCAACCTTGATGAGTTTTTTCGCGTGCGTGTTGCAACAAATAAAAGAATGCTTCAAGTTAAAAACACCAAAACAAACACGATTAACAAAAAGGAAATACAAGAAGCGCTTCAAGATATTTACAACAAAGTTGTCATTCAGCAGGTTAAATTCAATAATATTTACAACCAGTTACTGGATGAATTCAAAAGTAAGAATGTGTATTTTGTTAACGAAAAGCAAATAAACATTCAGCAGACATTAGAAGTAAGAAAATACTTCAAAGACGAGATAATAAACACTATTTTCCCTTTGATCTTAGACGAAAAACGATCTTTCCCTTTTTTAAGAGATAACACCGTTTATTTAGCCTGTAAATTAAGCAATTCAATTTCGAAAGAAAAAAAATATGCGTTAATCCCTTTGCCAACCAAAGTTAAGAAACGTTTTTTTCAATTGCCAAAGCAAGGTGGAAACACCTACATGATGTTTATCGATGACGTGATTAGATGTAACCTTGATGTTGTTTTTTCAAGTTTTGAATTTAATGTTTTTGAAGCTTATACCATTAAATTAACCAGGGATGCCGAAATCGATTTAGAAAGCGATGTTTCTCTAGATATTCTTGACACGATTAAAAACTCCTTAAAACAAAGAAAGAAAGGCCAGCCTGTTCGGTTGATATACGACCAAGAAATGCCAAAGGATTTTATAAAGTTTATCAATCAAAAATTAAAACTTTCTAAAGATGAGTTGATTCCTGGCCAGCGCTACCATAATTTTAGGGATTTCATTGGCTTCCCTGACATCAAAAAAACAGATTTAAAGTACCAAAATCTGGAACCTTTGTCTATGCCAGAACTCGATAAAGCTAAGACCTTGTTTAATGCCATGAGAAGCAAGGATTTTTTACTTAACCATCCTTATCAACCCTTTAGTTATATTATTCGTTTGTTGAGAGAAGCCGCAATAGATCCGAATGTGGTCAGCATTAAAATTACTTTGTACAGGGTTGCAGAAAATTCAAATGTGGTGAATGCGCTAATAAATGCCGTTAAAAACGGCAAAAAGGTCATCGTGATGATGGAGTTAAAAGCAAGATTTGACGAAGAGCACAATATTTATTGGAGCAATAAATTAAGAGAAGAGGGCGCTACCGTTTTGTTTACCATTCCAAGTTATAAAGTGCACACCAAAATGTGTCTCATCACACGTAAAGAGAAAACCGGATTGAAAAACTATGCCCATCTTGGAACTGGTAACTACAATGGTGAAACTGCAAAGTTTTACTGCGACCATTCTGTTCTTACCAGCAACAAGAGAATTACGGATGAATTGTCTAAAGTCTTCAAATTGATTGCCGACTTCAAGCCTGAAAAATACAAATTCAATTCAATCTTAGTTTCACCTATTAATTTGCGCTCTTCTATCTTGAGGCTAATTGATGCTGAGATTTCAAACAAAAAGGCGGGGAAGGAAGCATACGTAATCATGAAAATGAATAGTTTGGTCGATTTGGAAATTATCGACAAATTGTATGCAGCCAGCAATGCTGGGGTGCGCGTTGATTTGATTGTAAGAGGCATTTGTTGCTTGGTTCCCGGTATAAAAGGCAAAAGCGAAAATATTCATGCAATTAGTATCGTCGATAAATTCCTAGAACATGCCAGGGTTTATGTATTTGCAAATGCAGGTAGGGAGCGCATTTATATGGGGTCAGCAGATATGATGACAAGGAACCTTGACAGTAGGATAGAGGTTTGCTTCCCTGTAATTAGCGCAGATATAAAAAAGGAAATTCGAAAAATGTTGGATATTCAGCTTTCAGATAATTCAAAGGCTCGTATTCTAGATGCTTATCAAATCAACGAATACAAACCCAATGGTATTCCTAGAATTCGCTCTCAAGTTGAGTTTTACAATTATTTAAAAAATAAATATGAAACCAATATCTCAATTTAAAATATTGTTTTTCTCTTCTCTTTTCTGCTTTGCAGTAAATAATAATTTGCAAGCACAAGAAATTGGATACAACCTTGGTGTGAATAAGCTAGGTATTCAGGCTTCTGCATTTCAACCCGTTTATGGATTTTCTATTGGATATAAGCTAAATAAATACCTGGCTTTAGAAACCAACTTCTTATACAGTCAAAGGACCCGCGGCAATATGGTTCAGTCGGATTACTTGAGTTTTGTTTTAATGCCGAAGTTTGGTTATTTTGATAAGCGGTATGGATTGTATTGTGGCCCCGCTATTCTTTTAAATCCAAGTCTCGATCACAGCAACAATCAAAACCATACCTATTTTTCTACTTTTCAAGCAATCGGCGGTCAGCTTAATATACGTCCAGAGTTAATATTGGACGTTAAATTAGTGTATGATATTGGCCTAAGTGGTGGGTTTTTTGACAATGGAACATATCAAAAATATAAAGGACCCATGCTCTTGTTTGGAATGAAACTGAAAATAAACAACATCAAGTAAGTTTTATACGATCCACTCTGGGATTCAACACAAACTACTTTTGTTTTATCAACTCCCTTTTTTCTTACCTATAACAATATAATGCCTGCCAAATAATTGTTTGAAATTGTATTTGCTGATTTTTAAGGCCAAAGATAAATTGGTTTTTCGACTAAATAAGTACAGCATTTGAAAAGGATATACAGCAAGCGCAAATGGAAGAAATATAAAGTCCTTTGCACAAAAAGAAGTGTAAATTATTTTCTCAATTTCAATGTTGTTTTTTCTTAAGATTCTCGTCAAATCTTGAATGAGCACCAATTGGGTTAATGTCTCATGGTCTTCAAATAATTGATCAAAAATTCTAAACCGTCCAAGAAACAAATAGGACAATCGGTCTTTAATCGTTGCTGGGTTATCATTGGTTATGATAATGGTACCATCTGGATTTAATCTTTTGATGCTGTTAACTAAAAAGTTTTCGGTATTTCCAAACATCATAATACCACTAATACAGGTAATTATGTCAAATTTTTCTTCTTCAGCGGTCGTAAAGTTTTTACTTAAATCCATTTGGGTAAAAAGCACTTTATTATTTGACGGAGGGGTAAATAAATCAAATCCTTCTAATTCCCATTTTGGAAATAAAATATGCACGTAATTTAAAAACTCTAATTTACCACAGGGTAGATCAAGAATTTTTTTCTCAGAACTATCATTATATCTATTTAAGAGCTCTTCTAATATTATTTTATTTACCCCTTTTTGAGTTTGTCCACGAAGTATTTCTAGATTTTGAGGTATTCTTTTTACAGGAGAATTCATTGGGTTGATTTTCGGTTTTATCGTTAGCATACAGTAAACAATTAATTTACTAGAATTTATTTTTTACAATTGTTTTTAAGTGTAAAAACTATCCAACAAATTTATGCTTTATTTAGATAATAAAGAAAATTATTCTTTCGTAAGTAATTGATTTAAAATTGTTAAAGTGTGTTAAATTAAATAATTTAAATTTTTTAAATAGATTTTTTATAATAAAAAGGGATTAGACAATTCCAATCCCTTTTTTTGATTCCATCATTTTTGTTTTTTTATATTTTAATAATATTCTGGACAAACAATTGGTTTTCTATTTCAACTTTAACCACATAGCTTCCAGATTCAAAATTTGTACAATTGATGTTTAAGTTTCCTTGTGATTCTATTGAATAAATTATTTGTCCATACATGTTATAGATTTTTAAACTGTATTCTTTATTCAAATTATTTTCAAAATTTAAGGTCCCATTTGTAGGGTTGGGGAATATTTTAATTAAATTAGACAACGTTTGCTTATCCACAGATAGGCTGGTAATAGTAACTGTTTGGGAATTCCCAACACAAGTTCCATTGCTGCTTTCAACATAATATGTGCCTAAGCTTACTGCGCGATAGGTTTGAGCTGTTGCATTCTGAATAGGGGCTCCATTTAAGTACCATTGGTTGCCATTTGTTTCGGAAGAAGTTAGTATTACATTATTAACGGTAATACTTGGACTAGGTGTTCTGTTTACCACAACATCTACACTATTGGACAAAGCATTGCATTTATATTGGTTGCTGAGTTCTGCAAAATATGTACCGCTGGTTTTAACTTTTATTGTTTGAGTTGTGTCACCAGTATTCCATAAATAGCTTAGACCACTAAAGGCAGAAAGGTAAACTGAATCTCCTTGACAAAAGGTTAATGGACCGCTGTTACTAATTGTTTCTGATGGCGATGGGTAAACCGTTACTTGAATGGTATCAGATTTTACTTGACAACCATTTGCATCTAAGCCAACAAAAGAAAATGATCCGGTTTGGTTCGCTCGAATCTTTGCAGTACTTGCAGCATTGCTCCATAGGTAAGTGCCACTAAAACTTGAACTTAAATCCACAAAAGAACCATTGCAAAATGTTGTTTTATCGCTTTTGATAATTTTTTGTTGTGGCAAGATTGACACACTGACAACCATAGTATCGGAATTGGAAAAACACCCATTTGTATCTGTTCCTTTTAAATAGTAAGTTCCTGAATTGTTTACATTTATACTTTGACTGCTGCTTGAATTTGACCATAAATAGCTGCCATTAAAAGTCGTCGATAAACTAACTGATTTGCCTTGACAAAAGCTTAGTGGTCCATTTGCACTAAGCTTGATAATTGGATTAGGGTTGACCGTAATTGACTTTTGCACGCTTGAGCTAATACAACCATTTGAATCTGTTATGGTTAATGCATATGTTCCTGTTTTTGAAATTGTAATACTTTTAGTTATTGAATCATTGCTCCATTTGTATGATTTTGCATCATTGGAAATTAAAATCACATTAGAACCCTGGCAGAATGCAACTGGGCCTTTGGCTGTTATAGTTGCGGTAGGGTTTGGATTGATTACGACCGCCAAAACCATAGAAGTAGATTGACATCCATTAGCATCGGTTACTTTCACGAAATAATTTCCGGAAGAGTTAACGGAAATTGATTTTGAAGTAGATGAATTGCTCCAAAGATATGAACTACCATTGTTTGCAGTAAGTGTAGTTGATTGCCCTTGACAAATTTTCGAATTTGGTGTTGTGATTTCTGCGGTATTAAATTTTGGTTCAAAACTCAGCTCAATTAAAGAAATACATTGTCCATAGTTCACCCATTGTCTACTAATGAAGTTCAATCTAAAGGCGCTTGGTTTGCTCCACTTACTCGTATTGTCAAATGGGGCAGCGGTAACTGGTGCAAAATCACCATAAGTAAAAGTAATTACTCCATTGCTATTTACCTCCAATGTAAATGCTTGATTTTTATGAACAATCGAATTTAATATAGCATTACTTTTTGTGACAATTGATTTACCATTAATTTTTATTGAAGCAGGACTTGTATTTCCTTGATAAATCATCTCTTGGGTAATCCTCGCTATGATTTTACCTGAATTATCAACTAAGTCGATATACAAACCACCAATTTCATTGGTTACTATTGGGAAGTTTTCATCCAAATTCATAACACCTTTTAGTTTATAAGAGCTTAAACAGGTGTTTGGAATTACTAGGTCTCTGCTAACAGAATAACTTACGCTGTCTTTACAGAAACGGGCAACTAAATCTGGTTTTTCTTTTGTTTGCGATCTAACTCCGGTTTTAATATTCCAAAAGTTTTGCCAATTGATGTTAATTTCATTTGTTGGATTTCTTGACCATCCATATAGGTCATTTTCTAAAATATTGCCGTGATTTAATCCTTCTAATAAATCTATATTTGATGCATAATCCGGAGTTTCAGATGGCAATAAGCAAGCAGTCGGAATTATTTGGATGCTCTGTGATGAGCAAGACCATAACAAATCAGCAGTACCGCCATTTATTTCCATTTTAATTCTATACTGTATGCCTGCTATTAAAGCAATTGTAGAAGATGAATATTGGGTAAGGCTGCTGTTAGACCAATTGTCAATAATCAAATTTCCATTAACCCATAGTCTTACACCTTTAGATGTTTTAGTATAGAAAGTATAGCTTTGAGAATACAATGGCACAACAAAACCCGTCCATCTGCATGAAAAATCTGTTTTGCTTGAAATTTGTGATGGTGGAATTGTGAGTTTGATTGTGGAATCGACCCGTGAGGTTTTGAATTTTAAATTGTTTAATTTATTCCCATCATAATATGAACCAAGCAATCCTCCATTTACATTTTTTAAAGTAATATTTGAATTTTGCACAGCAATGCTGTTAAGTCCTGAAATTTTCCATCTATGGATACCTGCATGAACGCTTTCATCATTATGGTATAAATAATAATCAGAGCCAACTTTTACAATTGAAGATGAAAATACATTTCCAGCACCCATAGCAAATGCTTCTTCATTATATGCCTCGCCTTCTAATGTGGTTATTCCAAATTGACCAACCATTAAGCCATCATCACTGTATTGATTCCAAATATTGGTTTGTGAGTTTTTCCAAAATTCACCATGATAGTTCCAGAAGATATTATTGTCAACTGTGTATACTTCTCCTCCAGGATACTCTACGCCATTGCTTTCGTCAAATGTACCATCTTTGGGCATTGGACCTTGGTATCCATATGGTGTTGATTTACAAGTTAACCATTTCCATTTATTGGTTCCCTTTTTAATAGCACCCAAATGATATTGAGTTCCACTCAGTCCTGTTTTCCATTTATTAAAACAAATCAACATATCAGAATTTGTTTTAACTGGAAATGAATTTGCATCATTTAATGGGTCTTCAATAATTTTCTTTGGAGTACTCGCAATTGTTGTAGGAGTAGACCAAACAGGATTGTTTTGGCTAAAGCCTGTTAATGTTCTTGATTCCCAATGACCAAATTTTCCAACTGTGCCATCTCCAATTAATGTTCGAATAGTTCCATCACTGTCAATAATAAAGTTTTCAAATGAATTAAATACCAAACCTGTATAGCGAAGGTGACCAGTTGAAGGAAGTTCAACAATCTCTGGAATTGGCAACGAATTGCCAAAGTTTTGCACAATCGCATATGTTCTTCCATTGCTAAGCGTTATGACGTTTCTCAGCACATCAGCTTTGTAGTCTTGGTAATAATTTGATTTTATACCAGCTCTCCAATTTCTTAATAAGACCCAAGAACCGTTATTTGGTGCTAAGGTTTTTGAATAGTCGATTTTATATTCCAGGTATTCATTGAACACTCTTGTTGGATTGTTTTTGTCCACTTCAACACTGTATGAATGCGGCAAAGAGGCTATGCAATTGATGAAAGATCGCGAAGCTGTATAGTGCTGAATTCTTTCATTGCCTGGGTCTCCAACCCAAAAAGAACTGTCTGCTTGAAAGGCGATGAAAGAACCTTTTATTTCTGTAGCTGGATGACTGAACATGAATTTGTCGTTGCTTACAGAAGGGTCGGTAGAAAATCCACCGTATTGGCCTAGTGTCCATACCAATGTCCCAGTTGTATTGTTAAATGCTTTTACTTGTTGCGAATTTCCACCATCGCTTACCGCTATAATATAGTTGTTTGGCGAAACTGATATTGCAAGTGGCTCAAGTAGATTTCCGATGCTAAGTGTTGGAGCGGATAAAGTACCATTGCTGTTAATAGTAAATTTTTGCACAGTGTTGGTGCCTGAAATCATCCATAGATTGTCATTCATGTCAACACAAAGTTGGCGGGCATTTGTAATGGAAATATTTTGAACCAATGCGCCAGTTGTTTTATGTATAACGTGTAACTCATTTAAGCTGGCATGGGCAACAAATAAATAATTGCCGTTTTTTTGAACTGCAATTCCTGAAATTCTTGCAAGTTTGTTGTTTGTATATGCATCGATAGCGGAAACATATGTTCGACCATAGGTTGCGCTGATAGAGACTCCATTAGAGAAAGTGGTTTCTTGGTCATTTGACACTTTTGTGGCATATACGAAACATTGGGCGGTGTTATATGGGTCAAATCCTGCCCAATAGACATTGTTTCCATCGGTACAGGTGAAATCGCTTTCTTGGTCTATTGGGTTGTTTTCACCCATCATGAGGCCAATTTTGCTTTGTATATTTTGTAAGCTAAATTTGTAAGCTGAGGTAATTCCTTCTGCATACCCAGTAGCATAATAAGCAAAGTTGCCAAAAATGGCCATTGATTTTGGACGGGCAAAATAACGGTGTTTACTCGACCCAGTCATAGAGTCGGAAGTATTACCGATGCAAGCACCTTCCCAAGTATACGTTACATTGTTCGATAATACGCGAACAACAAAGCTGGTATCCTTTACAAGAAAACCATTGTCATCTTTCCTGTCCCAATATTTGGTATAGCTTCCAGAAGCAAATTTCACGTTGCTCCATAGAGTGCGCACCAAAATGCTATCTTTTGTAAATATTCCTGCGCTGGTTGTGGCAGCTGTATTTAATGTAAAATTAATAGGAACCAATGCATTTTGAGACTGTAGCTCCATTAAGTTCAGTGAAAATGCACAGGCTAAAAGAAAGCGAAAAATTGGTTTCTTGTAAAAGACGCTAAGTCTTTTGGGTTCTGAATTCATTTTTGATTTCATTTTTTTGTATTGGATAAGTTGATGTTAAGTATTGGTATTATTAGGGTTTTTAACTTACTAGGTATTAAATCTTAGTGTTATAAAACCCCTAAATGATAAGTTATAATTTATTTTGTTATTCCTAATTGTTTTTCGAAAATGCCTGTTAAGTATTTGATATACAGTGCAATTTTTTTTTCAAAAAACAATTTTTTTAATGTATTTTATAATAAATCGAGACTATTTTTTTTTGATTAAGATTTTATAAACAAAAAAAAGTTCAATTTTTTCTGAATTAATAATTTCCCTGCTTTTTACTAAGGCTTATACATTGAAAGTTTCAATATTAATGCCACTTTAGATAAGTTTGTTTTAATAAAGTAATTGTATAACAATTACTTATAATTATACAAAAGTTTAAATCTTTTCAGCCTTTAAATCTGCCAAAAGGTCTTTAAATTCAAAAATGTTTCGATTTTCCAACCAATCCTTTTCGTTGGAGGAATTAAGTATAATTGGCATCCTTTTTTTTGAGTTATGGATGTCTAACATGAGGCCCTTTGCCTCCGTTGTTATGATGCTATAGGTTTTAATAAGTTCCCCACTAGATTTATCTACCCATTTTGAATAAATACCAGCAAAAGCAAAAGCGTCGTTTTTGGGAAGATGGATCAAATATTTTTGCTTTTTTTTGCCAAGTTCATCTTGCCATTGCCATTCATAAAATCCATCGGCTAATATTAAACACCTATTTTGGGTGCAGTTTTTAAAGGAAACCTTTTCTTGTATGGTTTCAATTCTTGCGTTTAGAGTGTTTTTTCGTATTTCTTTGTCCTTCGACCAAGATGGAATTAGGCCCCAATTGAACAATTGTATGGTATTGGGGTCCTCGTTACTAATCACTGGATTTAAGGGAAAAGAAAATCCGTTTATACTATCGTTTTCAATAAAAAGTTCAGGATTGCTCATGCTTGCCTTGAAACGTTTTTCCAATTCAACGGCTTTTTTGCTTAATTTACTGTAAAAACACATTAGGTAATAATTGTAATTATGTCTTTTATTTTGGTGGTGTAACTGGGAGAGAGTTTCTCTTGCCTCATTTTCCAAGTTTTGCCATTGGCTTGAGTCCCTAACCTTACCATGTGTTTTCCCATTAACTTGTTTAGTCTATCAACAGTCCTCATCAGCGGAGCGTGTTTCTGATTCTTTTGCTCAAAGATATTGCTTTGTTCCACCCCGTCTGTGCTTAAATCCATGGCAATAACCCCTGCTTTCTTATACGCGTATCCTTCCTTGAAAATTAGTCTCAATCCTTTGCAAGCAAAATTAACCAAATCAATGCCCGAATTGCTCGGGTAAGGAAGTTTTATGATGATATTCTTTGCATATTGCGGCAAATCTTTCCTGTGCTCATTGGTGTGCACGAATACCATCAAACTGGAACAATGCTGTCTGTTTTCTCTAAGTTTTTCTGAACATGAAAATGCAAATGTTGCAACCCGCTCATGTACTTCTTCGAACTTGTTATAGTTGACATCGAATGACCTGCAACAAGAAATATTTTGTTTTGGCTTTTGCTTATCGATGCCCAAACTGTTGATTCCGGAAAGTTCGTATTTCAACCTCAGACCTACAACCGACATCTGTTGCTTAACCCAGCTGTCATTTAACTGAACAAAGTCGTGCGCATTTTTAACGCCGATTTTTTTCAAACGCTTAGCATGTTGGGATCCAATGCCCCAAACATCCTCTATTTTTAACCATTGAAGGGCTTTTTGTCTCTTGGTTTCATCGCCAATGGCATAAACATTTTTGGTCTTTTCAGGGTATTTTTTAGCTATCCTATTTGCTAATTTTGATAGTGCTTTGGTTGGTGCAAACCCTATACTAACTGGAATACCTGTCGAGCACAGAATTTTATTGCGTATTTTTAATCCCAAAGCTTCAAAATCCATATCCGAATTAAAACGCAAAAAGGCTTCGTCAATGCTGTAAACTTCCATTTCCGGAGAAAATTCACTCAAGATTTGCATCACCCTTGAACTCATGTCGCCATAGAGTGCATAATTTGATGAAAATACATGCACATTGTTTTCTATAAATAATTTTTCAAATTCAAATGAGGGTGCGCCCATTGGAATGCCCAATTTTTTAGCCTCGTTGCTTCTTGCAATTACACAACCATCATTGTTGGATAAAATAACCATTGGTTTGTTGTTGAGGTCGGGTCTGAATACCCGCTCACAGGAGGCATAAAAGTTATTGCAATCAATGAGTGCGAACATTAGAATGACTTTATGACATGGATGACAATACCCCAAACTAAAAAATGATTTTCTTCACTGACTTTAATCGGTTTATAGGCATTGTTTGCAGGCATTAACCAACAAATATTGTCTTCTATTTTAATCCGTTTAACCGTGAATTCGCCATCAATAAAACAAATGGCAATCTTTCCATCTTTGGGTTCTAAACTTTTATCTATAACCAATAAATCGCCGTCCGAAATCCCAGCATCTTGCATAGAGTTTCCCTTCACTCGGCCATAAAAAGTTGCTGAGGGGTTCTTTATAAGTTCTCTGTTTAAATCTATGGCTAAGTCGATGAAATCTTGCGCAGGTGAGGGGAACCCAGCACTTATGCCACCATCAATTAAGGGCAATTCTATGCTTACTTCAGTTAATGCTGAATAAATATCTAGGTGGTTGCTGTGGTGCAAATTGCTAAGCTTCAATGGTTTTTTATTGCAAGTTGATACATGCAAATTTAATTTTTTTTGGGCAAATTACTTTATCATTAATGTGTCAGTTATTAACTATTTCACACTAAAATTTAACAAACCGCATTATACATTTGAATTGTTTCCAATTCTTAAATTTTTATTTTTGGTTATTAAAAAGAACGCCTACCTAAGGGGTTCTTTTTTTTTGTGGTAAAATAAATTCTTCTTTATACAATTTGGCCAATAACAAACTCAAGGAAATAATCAGAGGGCCAAAAATTAACCCCCAAAACCCTAAGTAGCTTAACCCAATAATTACCCCTAATACGGTAATGATGGGGTGGGTACTTGCAAGTTTTTTCTGCAAAATAAATCTAAATACATTGTCGCTGCTGCCGATAATTAACAGGCCATAGAGAAACAATCCAATTCCGGCGTTTAAATGTCCATTGGCCATAATGAGTATTGAAAGGGGAACCCACGCCAGCATTGTGCCAACAAAAGGAATTACAGATGCAGCGCCGGTAATTAGTCCCCAAAGTATTGGTTCTTCTAATCCAAAAATAGAGTAGCCAATAATTGCAACTATGCCTTGTATCAGTCCTAAGATTAAAATACCTACGCCATTGCTGAAAATAGACGTTTTTATGTGTTCAATTACTTTTCTGTGGTTTATTCGGTTGAACGGACTATTTACCTTCAAAAATCTTTCCATTTCAAATCCTTTATTGAGCATAAACCACAACAGAAAATACATGATTATGGTGTTGCTCAACAAATTTAAACTGTAATTAATAAGCCCAGGTGCGAAAGCTTGAACTATTCCCCCAATTTTATTTAACGTGGCGCTGGATAAAATTGAAAACTCAATGTATTGATTGATATAGGCATTCATTGCATGAAGTGCATCAACTATTGGCTTCGGCTCATTGAAATAAGGGATGATTTTTAGGGATAAGAAATTTCCGATTAAATAAATAGGCAATAAGATGAGTATGGCAGAGAGTAAAAGTAAAATTACCGTGCTCTTGCTGCGGGCTATTTTGTATTTCCTCTGCAGTTTTTTATGCGGTATACGCAGAATAACATACAAGGAAACCGCACCCAAAAAGGCGCTCAACATAAACAACAAATGCTTTGCAATAAAAAGAAACAGGAGGCAAACAATAATTAAAAAAATAATTTGCCTAAGGTTTTGGTCTTGTTTTTCTGATTCTTTCATTGCCTGTTATTGCGTTTATACAAATGTAAGGCTAATGCTTAAAAAAATAGAATCTAGTTTCTGCCTTTATCTCTTCCACCACCATAAGACTTTTTCTGCGGTCTGTTACCTCCAGTCTTTGGCGCAGCGCCTTGTCCTTTATTGGGGCGAGGACCATGGGAAGGTTTTGCCGCCTTGGGTGGATTCTCAACCATCAGTGGGAAGTTATGGTCATTGTTAACTGGAATTTTCATGGCAATTAACTTTTCAATATTTTTGATGTCTACTCTTTCTTCTGCATCACAAAATGAATAGGCTGTTCCTTTGTTTCCTGCTCTACCCGTTCTGCCAATGCGGTGTACATAGGTTTCGGAAATATTCGGTATGTCATAATTGATCACATACTCAAGTTCATCCACATCAATACCTCTGGCTGCAATATCTGTTGCCACTAAAACACGGGTGGTTTGCGCCTTGAAATTAGCCAAGGCAGCTTGCCTAGCATTTTGGGCTTTGTTGCCATGGATGGCTTGTGCTTTAATGTTGTTTTTAACCAATACTTTAACGATTTTATCTGCGCCGTGCTTGGTCCTTGTAAACACCAAAACTGTTTTGATTTTGCTGTCTTTTAAAATGTCCAACAACAAGGCGTTTTTATTTCCCTTGTCTACATAGTATAAAAACTGCTTGATTGTTTCTGCTGTTGACGATACGGGTGCAACCTCAACTTTTGCAGGATTGCTCAATATGCTGTTTGCCAATTTTACAATTTCAGGTGGCATGGTTGCCGAGAAAAATAAGGATTGTCTTTTTTGAGGAAGCGCAGCAATTAGTTTTTTAACATCATGTATGAAACCCATATCTAACATACGGTCGGCCTCATCTAATACAAACATTTCGATGTGTCTTAAAGTGATAAACCCTTGTTGCATAAGGTCAAGCAATCTGCCTGGAGTAGCTACCAAAATATCAATACCTCTTTGAAGTGCATTTACTTGGGAATGCTGTTTAACGCCTCCAAAAATAACGGTATGGTTTAAGTTGTGGTATTTCCCATAGGCTTGTATGCTTTCGCCAATTTGGATGGCCAATTCTCTTGTTGGGGTTACAATCAAACAACGGATACTCCTGTTTCTTTGTCGGTTCTCCTTGTTGTCTAATAATTGAATAATGGGAATTGAAAAAGCTGCTGTTTTTCCTGTGCCAGTTTGCGCGCAACCCAATAAGTCACGTCCCTCTAAAACGATAGGAATGGCTTTGGCTTGAATAGGCGTTGGTTGGGTATAGCCTTCTTCTGAAAGGGCTTTTAGTATCTCAGGTGTGAGATTTAAATCTTGAAATGTCATATTTGTTTAATAAAATGCCGATAGGAACTTTTTTGAAAGAAACAATCGCTAAACCAATAAACTAAAAACCCTGAAAAGTTTTTTTGTGATATAAAGAGCCGTGAGATAAATATTCTGAATCAGATCCGAAAGGTTCTGCAAAGGTAAGCTTTTTTAACGATTTTGTATCAATTGGCTTATTGTGTTCCAATTATTGCCTATTGAAAATACAAGTAAAAGCCAATGATTGCCGAATCTTAAGAACAGAATTTATATTTTTATCAGGTGTCGGCCAATTTGTCCGTTCAGACTAATTAGTTGGTAGTAATAATTGCCAGGTGGCAAATCGTTCCCGTCCAGATTAAAGGTATAGGTTCCTTTTTCATGTATATGATTGACCAATGTTTTAATTAGTCGGCCTCTGCTATCGAATAGTCTTAATTCTACTTTCCCGGTCGGCACGCTGTATTCAATGTTGGTGAAATCTTTAAATGGGTTTGGGTAGTTTTGCAACAAACTGATCTGCTCAGCCATAAAGTTTTTAACCCACAGGCCCTGTTTGAAAATAGGCAAGGTGTCAAAATGTTTCAACAGTAGGGAGGTATCTGTTTTGCTGCTTGGTGTTTGGAACCAGTCAATAAGCACGGAGGCATATATTTGTCTGAAGTCGTATTGCATTGGGATATTGTCTTCAACATTCACTGTGCTTGGAATATTTGGATTGTTTCCAATGATTGTTGGATTCACTTGGGTGCCAAAAACAATTAATGGTGCAGCAGCACCATGGTCGGTTCCTCTGCTATCATTGCTTTTGATTCTTCTTCCAAATTCGCTATACGTCATGCCCGCCACACGGTCGGCAATCCCCAGCTTTTCGCAATCGTCTTGAAATGCTGCTATAGCATCTGAAACGTTTTTCCAAAGTGAAGCATGGCTACCTGTTTCATTTCCGCCTGTTGAAGAAACTTGATTGGAATGGGTATCAAATCCACCCAAACTAACGGTGTAGATTGGCGTCTTTAATCCGCCTGCAATTAGGTTGGCTACAATTTTTAATTGATCTGCCAGTGGGTTGTTGCTTGGATACGTGGCTTTGTTGCTTGTCGATTGTGCGGCAGCTTTAACGGTGTTGTTGTATTCCTGGGTTTGTTGTAGTACCAAGCGCACGTATGTTAATTCATGCCCAGCAGGCGTATTGGGAGCAGGGTCAACGGTTCCGCTAACCAATTGGTAAAAACTTGTAGGGTTAGAAATTGCCATGCCGGTATTGGCTGTGTTTCCCATCAATGCCGTTGAAACACTGTAGCCAATTGAAATTGCAAGTGGATCAGGGTCATTGGCGTTCGGGTATCCTGTCGGAAATCCTGTGTAAAGATCTTCCAAATAACGCCCAGCCCAACCTGAATTTAAAAATTGAGAACTCTCACTGGCCGTATTCCAAATATCGGTGGCTCTAAAATGTGAAAAATTTGGATTTGGATAACCAACAGCTTGAACAATATTAACTTTTTGGTTGTTAAACATGGTTCTTAGTCCTGTCATAGATGGATGCATGCCAACGCCATTAAATCCATTTAGGGTGAGTACTTTGTTTTCCTGGATTAAGATATTGTTTCTGGCTTTGGACAAATTGCTGTATTGTTCGGTTGGGATAATTGTGTTTAAACCGTCATTGCCACCATTTAATTGTATCATAACAAATACCCTCCCGTTTTTTGCCGCAGCTTCTGAAATAGCCTTAAGCATAGGTGTTGCGGCATAAGCCTGAAATTTCATGCCATCAATAAAAAATGGCAGCATTGCAGCTGGGATTGCTTTCTTTAAAAAATCTTTTCTTTTCATACAATTTATGCTAATTGATTTTCTGCCAAGTCTAATAAATATTTAATCATCAGATACAGTCCGTTGGTAACGGTGTTCTTTTTATTGGTATCGGTAGGGTTGTTGATATGGTCGTTCCATGCATTGGTCCAATAGATGTCGTTGGTCTGTCCAAACAGCAAGGTGCTTTGTTTTAAACCCGTTTTCTGCGTTGTGCTGATATCCATTGCATATAACAGGTCTATCGTTTCTTGAATAAGGGTATTGGGATTAGAAGGGTCGGAGCATTGTTTTGCAAACTCAATGACATCAGCTTGGAGTTTTTTGCTGCCTTTGTAATTAAATCCAATCATTAAGGCAACGGTGTATTGTATGCGTTTAGGTAAAGTGTCGGAGTTTAGCCAAAGCTGATGGTATTGCGGTGTTTGGTAATAAGCTTGCCAGCCAGAGACGTTGGGAGGGTTTCCTAAAAACATACCAGACACAGCCGCTCCTGCCCACATGGCATAGTATGCATCATGGATGTCTTCAGGGATTGAGGTAGGAAACTGTACATTAAATTGTTTGATGAAACTTCCAAAAACATCTAATGGATTTTTAATGTAACAACCGATGTTTTTGCTGTCGTAAAAATGTTCACTTTTTAACAAAGCAGATAGCAATGGCTTAATTTCCCAATTGCTCTTGAAATCATTGGCCAATGGGATAATGACATTGTTTTCTATGTTGGTGTCAATAACATAATAAACAAAATAGCGGTAAAGTTTTCTTACAATATGCCTAGCAACTACATCACTTTTCGAAAAAATCATGTTGATTAAGTCGTCCGTTTCATACTCACCAGCTGCACCTATTTGCCCCTTTATTACGGTGTTGTTAAAAAAGCTTGAGAAGGTCTTGTCGCTTTGGTCATGCACCACATCAGAGAAATATCTAGTAAGGCCAGGGTAATTAATGCGCCAACCAGTAAGCACTTTAGCCGCAGCCTTTACGTCGTCTTCGGTGTATTGACTGTCTGGTTGTTTTCCTAGGGTAAATAGCTCCATTAGCTCTCGGGCATAATTCTCATCCGGTGCTGTTTTGGTGTTCACATAACCGTTTAGGTATATAAGCATTGCCATGTCCACGGTTACCGTTTTTATTAGCGACTTGAAATTTCCGAGGCAATTTTCCCTCAACATGTTTTGGTGGCGGTAGGCGATAATGGGGCTGCCAACCTGTTCAACCTCTGTTGCAAAATGATTGTGCATAAACACCGTCATCTTTTCGCGTATATGCCTTTCGGGTTTAAGCACTTGTTGCATGCTCCATGCATACAATGAGGCCCGTCGCTGTCCCGTAAAATTGTTGCTGTCTGTTCCGTTGACCCAAGTTGCTCCAGAGGCAATGTCTGGGTCAATCATCGTTTGGGTGTTGTATCCATTAACTGGAGGACTGGGTTGTGTGCTTGGGATGTTTAGTAAATAGTCTACTGCATCATTCATACTCATCGATTTGAAGAAATTTACATCTGAACGGTTAAAGCCAAACAGGGTTCTTCTAAGCAAATGTTTTACTTGCGCATCCCCCCATACCCCTGAATAATTGGCAATTGAACCTAAGCCTAGGTCTAAATCTGTGGGCTCAGTTTGATTCTGTAGGTTTTCAATGTTTACTTTTTTAACAGGTTCTTTTTCTGTAAAAAGTTCAGAAATGAAATCTCTCCTTTGCATGGTAATTTTAAAAGTTTGAATGTTTAGGACTTTAACTTGACCAAAAGTACAATTATTTTGGTTTTAAATCCTAAAATTAAAAAATAAATTACATATAATTTTGAGTTTAATGGTTTGATATTTTTATTTAAAACACTTAAATACAATTACATATAAGTAATATTAAGTTTGCATTATGGTTTTGGTTTTCAGTAAAATCCTGCGATTTATTGCTTTAATAAAAGTTCCATTAATTTCTCAAAGGTGTAATTTACCCTTCCTAAATAATATTTCGCCGTAATGCTTAAAGATTGTTTGTCTTCAAAAATGTGTTGTTCTAAATAAATGTCGCCGAAATTTATTTCTCTGTGTTCCCCTAGTTCGTCATAAAATGTATCTGCTTTTAGAACAATGCCTTGTACTTTGGCTTTAATTCCTTTGTCCCACACCTCATGTCTTTCCTCAGATTTTAATATGGAATAATTGTTTTTCAACAGTATGTTTTTAAAGTGTTCTATTATATAAGCAAGCTGTTCTGGGTCATTGAAATTAGCATTCCAATACAATTTAGCATGCAATTGATCGCAACCGTATTGAATGTTGTTGTCCTCATGTCCAAATACATGCCGCGTATAGCATTGGTGCAAATGATTTAAATCAATTTCTTTTTGGGTGCTTTCCCAATGTTGATAACGCAAGTGAAAATTTAAGGGCCTTAGTAATATTTTTGTATGCATCTATTGGTTGTGTTTTTAGGTAACGCATTTTGAGTTTGTATATTATTTAATGATTGCAAAAACAAATGACAATCTTTTCACATTTTCAATTGTTGTTCAATTAATAAAAGAGTAGAGGAGATGAATATAACATTTTGGGGAGCCGCAAGACAAGTAACGGGCAGCATGCATTTGCTGACTCTAAATTCAGGATATAATATTTTAGTTGATTGTGGACTTGATTATGAAAATCGAGATGACTTTGATGCAAACAATAGAAATTTCCCTTTTTTACCCGAGGAAATCGACTTGGTCATCTTAACACATTCGCATATTGACCATTCTGGAAATCTACCCAACTTGGTCCGTCAAGGATACAAAGGACAAATTTTATGCTCTGAAGCCAGTGTTGAACTAACACAAAATTTATTGCTTGATTCTTTAAATGTTCAACAAATACAAGGGCAGAAAAAGCATAAGAACAAAAAGAATTCTAAAAGACCCATCAGACAAAGCAAGGCTGAACAAGTTGCAACCTTATACAATAGAATTCATATAACGCAAACCCATGATGCGATGGTGGGTATTGATTTTTATAAGCCTTTTAAAGTAAATGATGAATTAACCATTGAGTTGTTTGAGGCAGGACATATTTTGGGTGCGGCTTCTGTTAAAGTTTCTGTTAATGAAAATGGCAACACGAAAGTAATTGGTTTTACTGGCGACTTGGGTAACTACAATTCGAAATTGGTAAAAGATCCAGTTCCAATGCCTGGCCTTGATTATTTGGTGAGCGAAAGTACATACGGCGCTAGAATGCACAGCCATTCTGGGGATGCCAGCGATGTTTTGTTGGAATACGTCAACAACACGTGTATCAAATACAAAGGTAAATTGGTCATTCCGGCTTTCAGTGTTGGAAGAACACAGTCTATACTTTTTGCATTTAATGAATTGTACGTGAAAGGTCTACTGCCCAATGTGAAAATTTTCACCGACAGTCCCTTGGCCATTAAAACCACGAGAATGTATGCGTCGCATATTTCTGGATTAAATGAAGAAGCCAAAGAGTTTTACAAAACACATGGTAACCTTTTTTCTTTCCCTGAATTGTATACCATAGAAAACAACAACGACAGCAAAATGATTTCAATGATGCCAGAACCAGCAGTTATTATTTCTGCTGCAGGTATGGTTGAAGGTGGACGAATTCAAGAACACGTTAGGAATAATATTGGTGATGCCTACAGCACCATATTAATTGCTGGGTATTGTGCAGAGGGAACTTTGGGCGCAGAATTGTTAAAGGGTAGGCCAACAGTAACGATTAGTAAACGCGTAAGGCAAGTTTATGCAAAAGTGGCTAGAACCGATGTTTTTAGCGCCCATCCGGACCGTGAAGGTTTGTTAAAGTACTATGCCGATTCTAATGTCGATCAATTGAAAAAACTATTTTTAGTGCATGGTGATTTGGAAAGTATGGAAGGTCTCAAAGCCTACATTAAAAGCAATAATGTTGAAATGCCAATTCAAGGCCAGACATTTGAGCTTTAATTGCTAAAACGTATTAATTCTAAGGCATTAGATTAATCCTTTCATTAGCTCTTTTTCTGGATCCCAAAAAAGGTTCTTAAAATCTACAACTTGATCGTTTTCAATTCTAATCCCCTCTTTCTCTAAGGATTCTTGCATGGAATTGCCTCCAAAATGCATTTTACCAGTTAACAATCCATTTCTATTAAGTACCCTATGGGCAGGGATTTTTTCTTCTAGTCCATGTGAAGCATTCATCGCCCAACCAACCATGCGGCTCGATGACTTAGCGCCAAGATAGGCTGCAATTGCTCCATAGCTTGTGACGCGGCCATGAGGAATGAGTTTTACCACCTCAAAAACACTGTTGAAAAAGTTTTGTTTTGTCATATTTATGTCAGCAAACTATTTTGGCAAAATTATTGTCTATAGTCTAAATAAAGAATAATAAATTTGCAATTGTACAAAATGAATAAATCGAAATTTTTATCACGTCTACTGATTCTTGCACTTGGTATTGGGATTTTAACCCAAGTAGCGGCACAAAAACCAGGAAAGAAAGCAGAACAGAAGCCTGCACAGAAAACAGAGCAAAAGCAAGCTGAAACGACTTCAACTAAAAAAGAAACAACACCTGCAACCACGCCAGCGGTCAATAAATTTGATGCCTCTCAAGTTGGCAGAGACAAGGGAAGTTATGCCATTAAAGTAAAATTAAAAGGCTTTAGAAATGTTCCAATTTATTTGGCCGATAATTTTGGTGATAAGCAATACCTTAGGGATACCTGTATGCTTGATGGCAATGGTGTAGGTACATTCGAAGGTAATCCAAAGCTTCAAAGGGGTATGTACATGATTGTATTTCCTCAAATGCAGGCTTTTTATGAATTGCCAATCACTGCCGATCAAGAATTTTATTTTGAAGCGGATACCAACGTGGATGAGACAACAGTGAAAGTTGTAGGTTCAGTTGAAAATGAAGCTTTTGTTGAGTACCAGCGAGTGAGAGCCATCAATGGCAAAACCCGTTATTACCTCGACCAAGACATGAAAAATGCCAAAACGGCAAACAATGACAGTTTGTATAAAAGCTTCAAAACCCAAAGGGATTCTTTAGATGCTCAAGACATTCGTTTTAGAGAAAATTATGTTTCAAAAAACTCAACCCATTTTGTGACTAAATTATTTAAGGCATTTCAATCGATAAGAATTCCTCAAAATCCGAATCCTTTGGATTCAATGTATGATTACCGCTATTTCCGCGACCACTATTGGGACAATGTTGATTTTAACGAATCAGGTTTAATAAGAGCTCCCCAAGGTTTATTGGCTGCCAAATTAAACGAATACATAGACAAAGTATCTTTTCAAGATCCAGACAGTTTGGTCAATGCCGTTGACATTGCTATTGGTAAAACTGTCCCATACACAGAAACTCAAAAATATTTTGTTCAGTATTTAACCAATAAGTTTCAAGATAGAAAAATTATGTGTCAAGACAATGTAACCATTCACTTGATTAACAAATACTATTGTCAAAATGAAGCTTGGTGGTACGATGACACCGCTGGCAAAAGAAAAATGTGCGAGGAAGCTAGGAAAGCGGTTCCAACTTTATGTGGAAAAGCAGCACCTGATTTGAATATGGCTGATACCGCGGGTAAAATGCACCGTTTGTATGAAAGTTTAGGACGTTACACCATTCTCTTTTTCTACGACCCAACTTGCGGACACTGTAAAGAAGTTATTCCAGTGGTGAACCGAGTTTTCTTAGAGCACAAAAAGAATGGCATTAAAGTGTACGCGGTTTCAACAGAAAACCAATACGATGAATGGCGTAAAATGATGCGCAGCAGACCGGAGTTGCAAGGATGGATAAATGTTTGCAGAGTTGACCGCTATGCACCTTGGCCTTATTACAAACAAGACTACAACATTGTTGCTAACCCGACGATTTTTATCTTGGATGAGAATGGTAGAATTATTGGAAAGAAAATACACGAAGACCAATTGGAGTTCTTCATTGAGTCTTTGTTGTATGAAAAAGGAATCATAAGCACAAAACCAACACCTCCAGTTGAGAAGAAAGAAGATAAAGCAGAAGGATCTGCAAGTGAAGTACCAAGTACTTATTAACAGTTAAAATTGTATTGAAGGCCGCACTTGTTTAAGTTGCGGCCTTTTTTATTTCTTTTTTATAACGGCTTTGCCGCGGTCGTATATTTCACCGTAGCGAAAAGACAACCCAAAGGTGTAATAAGATCCAGTAAAACCTTTGGATACCAATGATACCCTTGTGCCCATCCCTGCGCCAAGCCATACCCACCAAGTAAGTTTGTAATTGGCGAAAAATCCAAGCTCCGCAGGCATAACAAACAAGGATTTTTTACTGATGTCTTGTGCACTGTTTCTTTGTTTGATGCTACCGCCTCCAATTCCAAGGGCAAATGGAATTGAAAAACGCCATTTTTTTGAATTGTGGAAGTAGTATTCACAACCAAAATTAATATATGTTAGCTTATAGGCTTCCCATACTGTATTTGAATCCGTTTTTTTAGGACCAGCACTTGGGTTGCTTATAATATTTTCTTTGTTGTATGACTTGTAAAACCCTAAAAACAAATTTGTTCTCTTGTTGTACAAATAACCAGCCTGTAAGCCAAACAATTTAATCGGCACATCTCTTACTATGCTGTTTTTGCCATCTAAACCAATAAAAGCACTTTTTTCGCCTTTTAAATCCGAACGAATATTGCTGTACATGTTTTTCATCTGGGCATTGCACAGGGTATGCGAAATCAAAAAGATAAATAAAAAGAATAACCTTGTCATCGCCGCAAAAATAATCTTAAATTTTTCGAACAAGACATGCATCTTTGCCACAGATGTTGCATTTATTGGAAATAGCCTCTGTATTAACCTTGTTTGTCTATATGTATTATGCCTATAAACAAAGTTCAGTTGCGTGGCTATTTGGTATTGCGGGTTCCTTTTTAAGTGTGGTTTTGTTTTTTAACAAAGGTTTTTACGGCAGTATGGTACTCAATTTAATCTATGTATTGCAAGGTTTTATGGGGTATTTTGAATGGAAGTGGAAGTCACCCAACTTAGTTCCTTCCTTCAAATTAAAGTTAAACCACCACATCCTTGTTTTAATTGTATCCATTTTACTAACCTTCGGTTTTATTCGATGGTTTGCCTTTTTTAACTTCACTGAATTTAGTTATGTAGATGTTTTCTTAGCTTTGTTGAGTGTTGTAGCGACTTATTTAGAAATCAAAAAGGAAATATCCTGCTGGTGGTACTGGATTTTTTGCAATCTTTCTTTTGCAATTTTGTACTTGAATTTAACCAAGAATGAGCCACCAATGTATTTTTACTCCAGCTTGATGTTGGCATTGGCTATTTTCTCTTGGTATGCCAAGAAAGAGTGGTCTACTCGCTTAAAAATTTAGTATTAGTTTTATCCCAACACCAAAGAATACTAGGCCTGAGACCTGATTGATTCTTTGCACCACTTTGTCGGTCATCCATTTCTTTAGCAAGGATGCAAAATAAGCAATGGCAATTTCAACTACAAAAATACTGAACAAGCAGGCACTGAAATAAATTACCTGGTCGTTGATCTGATAATCTAGTTTGACCTTTAGCAAGGAGCTAATGGCTAACCAACTGAAAAAATTAACAGGATTTACAACATTTAACAAAAAACCATTGCCAATAAAATACAATGCGCTTTTGCTTGACGATGTGAAAATTTTACCCTCATCTGGCTTTGGTTTGGCCTTTAAAAACATGCTAATGCCCATTATGAGTAAGACCAAGCCGCCCAAAAAGGAAATCGTGTTTTGATTGTTCTTTAAGAATTCGGCAAATTCAGTACTTAAAATAGCAAGCGCAATAAAAATAATATCACATAGAATTACTCCACTCGCGATATAAATGCCGGTTTTGTAGCCTGAATTTACACTGTTTTTAATTAATGAAAAAAACACAGTGCCAAGCATGAGGCTAAGTATAACACCAGTTAAGAGGCCTTGAAGTATGCAATTTAACAAATGCATTTGGATGAAATTTTAATGGTTAAAAATAAAATAAAATTAAAATAATAATAAGGATTGCAAATTATAACTTTGCAGTGGATTTATATGAGTACAAGGACAGAAAAATTCAATAAAGAAATGCAAAGGGAACTGGGTGTTATCTTTCAAAGTAAAACACACGATTGGTTCGAAGGGGCGTTTATAACTGTTACGGAAGTAAGTTCTAGTCCTGATTTAAGTTATGTTAAAGCCTACCTCAGCATTTACAATGTTAAAAGCAAACAGAATGCTATGGAATTGGTTAATTTGTATAACAAGCAAATAAGAAAAATATTGGCTGGCAAAATTAAAAACTCAGTTAGAATCATACCTGAATTGCATTTCTTGGAAGACAATAGTTTAGAAAATGCACTTAAGTTTGATAAACTATTTGACCAATTAAGGGACGAAAGATCCGGTAGAGAAGAAGAAAATAAGGATTAATCTAGAAATGCCAGTAAGCAGTAGATCTGAGTTGTTTACAGATGTGTTGGATAAACACAGCAATGCAAGAAAATTATATATATACTTAACCCACTCTTTGTTGTTGAAAAACAACATTATCAGAAGGGAAATTAAATTGTGTGGACGAAGGAAAAATAAAGTTCAGCATGTTTTATACCCTGGTTTTGGAATGGGGCAGTTGTTAGGTCTATTCTCTAACTACAAGAAAAAGTACAATATTTTGGGGATCGACAAGAACCAAAAAATGGTTACCCAATCTACGGCCTATTTTAAACACGAAAACATTCATAACATATACTGCAGAACTGAGGATGTTTTAAATTTTGATCAACATAGTTCATTTGATTTATGCCTCTCAATTAATTTGTTAAATTATATTGAAGACGATAGAAAGGCTCTAACCAATATGTTTAATGCTTTGAAGAAACCGGGCATGCTTTTGATTTTCAATTCGAGCAATTATGCCGATGATAAAGCAAGTAAACTTAATGTTGGTGTATACACCGACGAAAAAGTTCGCAATGGCTACGGCATTATAGAACTCAAACAAATGTTAAAGGAAATTGGGTTTTCTAAAGTTAAAGCAAGATACGCCTATGGTACTCCAGGAATACTAAGTTGGAAATTAACCACCGCTTTGCCAACTAAAATGATTAAAACGTCTCAATTGTTTTTTGCCATCTTGCCGTTTTATACCTTGTTGTGTATTCCCTTGGTTATTTTATTTAATTTTCTAGACATCAATATGAAGCACAATAAAGGCAAATGTATTGTTGTTAGAGCATTTAAATAATGAGAACGTCATTGTTTATAGCTGGTCGGTACCTCTTTTCAAAAAAGAAAAGAAATGCGATCAATATAATTTCAAGTATTGCGGTTTTGGCATTTGCCGTCTGCACCGCTGCTTTAATTGTAATTTTGAGTACAATGAACGGATTTGAATCATTGATTTTTTCAATGTACAATAAGTTTAATCCCGAAATTAAAATTACGGTAAACGAGGGAAAAGTCTTTGAGCAAGAAAAAACCATTTTAAAGTTAAAAGCCATTAAAGGCATTAAGAACATCATGGCCGTTATGGAAGACAATGCGGCAATAAGGAATGGAGACTACCAAACTGTTTGCACCGTAAAGGGTGTTGATTCAACTTATTTTATCAAAAATGGATTAAATTCTATGGTGGTGGAAGGAGAGGGCATCGTCAAGCAAAATGGCTTTAATTTTATGGTTTTGGGTTCGGGTATCGATCAAAAGATTAATTGCAATATTGGAGGACCTTTTAGTTTGGTTTCTCTGATAACACCGCGCAGAGGAGATTTTAACGTCAATGACATTGAGGCCATTAAGTCAATGGAGATAGAACCCGCTGGTGTTTTAACACTCGACGAAACCATTAGCAACCGCTACGTTTTTGTTCCAATTGAATTCGCTCAAGAACTTTTCGAAAGAGAACACCAAGTCTCTTCACTCGAAATTTCTTTGCATAAAAACGCCAATGTAGAATTGCTTATTAATGAAGTAAAAAAGGTTTTAGGAAATTCTTTTAAAGTTCAGAATAGACTGCAACAACAGGCTTCTCTCTATAAAATGTTCAAAAGTGAAAAATGGGCCAGCTATGCCATTTTAACTTTCATACTCCTAATCGCTGCATTTAATGCCTTAGGCAGCTTAACCATGTTGGTTATCGAAAAGAAGGATGACATCAGAACCTTAATGGGCATGGGGGCAAGACCGTCGCTCATACGTAATGTTTTTTTTAGCAATGGCTTTTTAATCTCTGCTATTGGAACTTTCTTTGGTCTTGTTTTTGGAATTGCCCTTGTAGTGGTTCAAGAAAAATATGGTTTGGTTAAAATGCAAGGTGCGATTGTTGAGAATTACCCGGTTAAGTTGCTGCTAAATGATGTTTTATTGGTGCTTGGTACAGCTTTGGGATTAGGTGTCTTAACCGGCATTTATCCCGCGGTAAAAGCCATGAAATCATAAGTTGTCTAAATAAAAAAAGCCCCTTTTGGAGGGGCTTTGTATTGAAAAGTGATTTACTTAATATTTAGGAACGTAGTTGTATTCTGACTTAATCTCAGCCAATGTTTTTTGTATAACTCTAACTTGCATCTTTTGATCTACAAACGGTCGGTCTTTTGAACTTCTTGCTTGCTTTACGATGCTGTCCGCATAGTCAATGCCTTTCATTACATATCCAAAAACGGTATACTGATTGTCCAAACCCTTAGTCCCAGCTGTGCTTACACTAATGTAAAACTGAGAACCGCTAGACGCTCGGGTAGGATTAACAGCATCACCCATTCTTGCTGCAGCCAAAACACCTCTTTCGTGTTTTATACTGTCTCTGATTTCTGCAGGGATGGTATATCCTGGTCCGCCAGACCCGTCATTGTTAATGTCTGCATCTTTGCTGTTTGGATCGCCACCTTGGATCATGAAATTAGGAATAACTCTGTGAAATGTGGTGTTGTTGAAAAAACCATCTTTACTTAGTTTCAAGAAATTCTCCCTGTGCAATGGGGTTGCTTTGTATAACCAAATATACATATTGCCAAAAGGCGTTGTCATTTCAACCACATCTTCTGTTGGTATAATAGGTGCCTCTTCTTTTTTTGCTTTACAGGCGCTAAATACGATAGATGCGGCTATTAAAGAATAAAACAAATGCTTCATAACTATTTTCCTTTGGCTTCTGTTTTAGGTGCGTTGATGTGCTTCATGCTGATGATTTTAACCGGTGCATTTGGTCTGTCGTTCATTCCGGTTGGAACTGCAGCAATTTTGTCTACGATGTCCAAACCTTTAACCGTTTCTCCGAAGACAGTGTATTGACCATCTAAAAATGGAGTTGCTACATGACAAATGTAAAATTGAGAACCACTAGATGCACGCTCAGGGTTTTCAGTTCTAGCCGCAGCCAATGAACCTTTGTTGTGTCTATACAATGGACTGATTTCCGCAGGAATCAAATAACCTGGTCCGCCCATCCCGTCGTTAGAAGGGTCAGCATCTTTGCTTAAAGGGTCACCTGTTTGAATCATAAAGTTTCTTATAACACGGTGGAATAAAATGCCATTGTAGAAATTAGAGTTTACCAATTTTAAGAAGTTGTCATGGTGCAAAGGTGTTTCATTGTACAACACAACAACAATATCTCCCATGCTTGTTTTGATCAAAACAGAGTCTCTGTCTTTTTTAATGGTATCTGCAGGGGCAGCTTGCTCTGCTGGTTCCGGCGCCATTGCGCCAATACTAGAATCCGTATAGGTTTCTTCTTTTGCTGCATCGCTGCTGTTGTTGCAAGTGGCAGTTGCCAATAATACGCTAAGGGCAGTAATGCCAATGTGGTTTAGTAAGTATTTCATAAAATCTGTTCGTTGATAAAATATTCAATGATGTGTTCGCGAATATAAGTTTCCTGTTCCAAAAGTGCCATATCTGGAAGTGGATTTTTTAGTTTCCAATGCGGCCATCCGTCGTCGTCGGTGCCTACCAATTCATAATGGTCTGAATAGCTTAGGATTTTGCAAGTTGCAATGTGCATGAGGGAAACTTTGTCATCTTTTTTGAAATTGCTTTCTTTTAAATGGCCCAGCTCACGCATGCCAATGATAAACAATAAGGCATCAAGGTCAGGACGTTTACCAAATCTCTTTTCGATAAATGCAATAATGTCTTGCCAAATTTGTTTGCGGTCTAAGTCCGGTTTTTCTTCCATTATTTTTTAGGGAAACGCATTTTGTAACTGTGTTCAACTCTTCCAAGGCTGATGTTGTTTAATTTGCCTTTAATAAGATTTCTTTTAAGTGGAGAGATTTTATCTACAAACAATTTGCCTTCAATGTGGTCGTATTCATGCTGTATAATCCTTGCTGCCATCCCATCGTAGGTTTTTTCTTGTTCTTTGAAGTTCTCATCCATGTATTTGATGCGCAACTCAGGTTTGCGCGATACATTCTCATGTATGGTCGGGATGCTCAAACAACCTTCTTCATATTTCCATTCTTCTCCCCATTCTTCTAAAATAACAGGGTTGATAAAAGTTTGTTTAAAACCTTCTGGCTTGATGCCTTCAATTGGAGAACCGTCGACGATGAACACTCTGATTGGCAAACCAATTTGTGGAGCGGCTAATCCAATTCCATGGCTATCGTACATGGTTTCGTACATGTTCTCTAATAATTCTTTTAAATTAGGGTACTCCAATTCAATGTCTGTACACTTTTTTCTAAGCACTGGGCTTCCGTAGGCGTATATCGGTAATATCATTTAATTTCCAAATAAAGCTGCAAAATTAATGCAGCGGCAACTGTATCTACAAGTTTTTTATTTTGTCTAGCTACTTTTTTGTAACCAGCATCGATTAGTGTTTGTTTTGCCATCCTGCTTGTTAAGCGTTCATCGATCATCACAATGGGCATTTCAGGGAACAATTCAATCAATTTTAACTTAAATGCCTCCACTAAAGGAGTCGCATCTGTATCAGAACCATCTAATCTTTTGGGCGCACCTAAAACAATTGTTTCAACTGGCTCCTTAGAGAAATAGTCTTTTAAAAACTCAAATATTTTTGGTGTGTCTATTGTTACCAAGGGTTGCGCAATGATTTGCATGGGATCAGTGACAGCAATCCCAACCCTTTTTTTTCCATAGTCTATAGCGAGAATTCTTCCCATTTTACATCCGCAAATTGCATTTTTAATTCAGTGATAAAAAAATTACTTTCGCACAATGATGCATTTAGAAGAAGGGAGATATAAAATTGATGGTGTAGACGTACTTGATTTAATCAATCAATACGATTCTCCACTTTATGTTTACAGTGCGGAAACCATGAAAATGCAATACGAAAAGTTAAGCAAAGCTTTTCCTGGTGTAAAATTGGGTTTGCACTATGCATGTAAAGCATTAAGCAATGTCAATGTTTTAAAATACATGAAGCAGTTGGGCGCGGGACTTGATGCTGTATCTATTCAGGAAGTGTATTTGGGCTTACACGCTGGTTTTAATCCTGAACACATTCTGTATACACCCAATGGGGTTGGTATGGAAGAAATTGAACTCACAGTTAAAGAGGGTGTGAAAATTAACATCGACAACATTTCGATATTGGAGCAGTTTGGTGCCAAGTATGGCAACTCCGTCCCTGTATGTATTCGTGTTAATCCACACATTATGGCTGGTGGTAACACCAAAATATCTACAGGGCACATTGATTCTAAATTTGGTATTTCTTATTACCAATTGAGACATGTTACCCGTGTGGTAAAATTATACGACATCAATGTTGAAGGTTTGCACATGCATACCGGAAGTGATATATTGGATGCAGAGGTATTTATCCGTGGTGCAGAATTGTTGTTTGAAGCAGCCCAAGATTTTAAAGACCTAAAGTTTATGGACTTTGGTAGCGGTTTTAAAGTGGCATACAAAGAAGCTGATATTACGACCGACATCAACGATATAGGCGGAAAAATTGCAAGCAGGTTTAAAGAATTCTGCAAACAATATGGCCGAGAACTTGAACTTTGGTTTGAGCCTGGAAAATATTTAGTAAGTGAAGCAGGTTTCTTTTTTGTCAAAACCAATATCGTTAAACAAACCACAAGCACCATGTTTGCAGGAGTTGATAGTGGGTTAAACCATCTTATCCGTCCAATGTTGTACGATGCCTACCACAAAATAACAAACATCAGTCACCCAACAGGCACCGAAAGAATTTATGCCGTAGTTGGATATATCTGCGAGACAGATACTTTTGGATGGGACCGTAAATTGAATGAGGTTAGGGAAGGTGATATTCTCGCTTTCCACAATGCAGGTGCATATGGTTTTAGTATGGCCAGCAACTACAATTCAAGATACAGACCAGCAGAGGTTTTAATCGTTAATGGAAAAGCTGAGCTTGTACGCAAAAGAGAGTCATTTGACGATTTGCTGCGCAATCAGGTTGAAATAGAGTTATAGATCTCTTTAGATTTAATCACTTTTAGGCGGTTCAAAATTTCTTTCTATATTTGTTAAAGAATATTTTGAAAAGATTGGCTTTAATAGTTTTCATGTTTTTTGTTTTGACCCCAACTATTTTGTGGTCACAAGGCCAATTGGAATGTGGTTTTAACAACGATTTTTTTAGTCCGAGCTACAGTGCATGGTATCAAAAGGCTGTATTGGAATCAACAAAAACAAATCAAAACAAACGGTGGACAGAAACCAGAGATACGGTTTTGACCATTCCTGTTGTCTTTCATTTTATTTACCCGCCGAACAATCCATCGGACAAATCGCTTATGGCGAAAATAATGGCTGAAATCAATGCGGACTTTTCACGCTTAAATTCAGATACCATCAATCTGAGATCAATATTTAAAAGCAGAGCAGCCAACTCCAAAATTCGATTTGTATTGGTCGACAAAGACGAGAAAGGTCAGGCCAGCAGAGGTTACACGGTTCGTCTGAATATGCTAACGTTTGGCAAAGAACCGAGTCAGCCGTTCAGCGCCTCTCATAAAATGAAGTTTGATTCTTGTGGGGGAATAGCGCCTTGGAACACTAAAAAGTATTTAAACATTTGGGTATGTAATTTAATGTCTCCCCAATCGGGTAAAACCTATTATGCAGGTTTTGCTACCGTACCTAAGAATGCACCACATTGGTCGCCAATATATTATGCCGATAGTTTAATTGATGGCATTGTACTTGATAATTCGACCTATTCAAATTGGAACCGATCAAGCATATTAACCCACGAAATTGGTCATTATTTAGGATTGATGCATGTTTCAGGTGATCCCCCAGGAGGCTTTTTTGATAGTGCTTCGATGTGTACATACGATGATTCAATTTTTGATACACCAAGGGTTTTGCATCAAAACTATTACACCTGTGATAAATCTATAAATTCATGCATTGAGCCTGTGAATGATTTTCCAGATATGCTTGAAAACTTCATGGACTATACAGGCGACAATTGTCGAAATACGTTTACCAAGCAACAAGCTTTTTTAATGCGGTATTGTCTGATTACCTTGAGGCCTGAATTGCCCATACTAGACATTAAATCTAAGACCAAATTAGCAGATTTCTCTGTTAATATCTACCCCAATCCAAACAATGGTATTCTTCACATTGATTTTAAAGATTCTTTCTCTAATAATTATTCATTTGTTATTTACGATTGTTTGGGTAGGAATGTTTTGCATTCAAATATTGTAAATCCTAATTCAGTTGTAAATATTGAGTCTTTGTCAAGTGGACTCTATGAATTAGCCATTCTGAGAGAGGAATCTGAAGTAATTTTCAGGAAATCAATCTATAAAGATTGAGGCTTGCGGATAAACCTTCCTATTAGAATTAACAGCGTAATAAATAAAGCTGAATAGAAAGAAACTTTACCAATGATGTTTCCATATTGGGTGTAAAATGTTATTTTATCGTAGGGGTAAATGGTACATTTAAATGCGGTTCTCTCGTTGTATTTGGTTTGATAAGTAATGTGACCAAATTTGCTGATATGGGCTGAAATACCTGTGTTTGCACTTCTCACCATTTCACGTCGTGTCTCTATGCATCTTATAGCCCCATAAAGCAAGTGTTGTTTATGGCCCTGCGTTTCTCCCCACCATCCATCATTTGTAATTACCGATAAAGCCTGAGCGCCATCATTAACAAAGTCGTTGGTGTAATCGCCATATATGGATTCATAACAAATAAGTGGGGCAATTTTTATCCCATTGTTCAATTTGAAATTTATTGCTTTATCGCTGGTGCCCAAACTTCCTGAAGTGCCACCCAAGTTGATGCTTAATTTTTCCAAAAAATCAAAGGGCATTTTCTCGACACCTGCTACCAATTTCGACTTGTGGTAAATTTCTGCAACAGAGTCGTTCTTAATGTTTATTGCTGTGTTATAGCTATCGTACCATTGCGATGAAAATTCATCGAATCGAGCAGTCTTTGAAGGTCTGTCTTTCGAATTGTTCGGATACAGCACAAATGATTCAGCTCCAGCAATAATGCATAAATTTGAGTCTTTGCTCAACTTGCGCAGGGGGTTGATTAAACCATAGTTGTTAAAAGATGCTTCGTTGTTAAAACCAACTATTGCGGTCTCCGGGAATAACAACAATTTGGTTTTAGAACTTATAATTGGGAGGGCTGAATCTAGACCGCACTCTAGCTGGATTTCAGGTTCTAGATAGTGACTTCCATCTTGAAACTTTTCTGTGTAAGGATCAATATTGGGCTGGGTCACCACGCATTCAAATGAATTGGAGTTGCCTTTTATAATGCCGATGTTGTTAAATGCACAAATGGAAGAAACTCCTGCGACTAGAACTGTCAAAGAAATAGGCATCCAAATTCGTTTTACTTTGCCTTTAACTATGAAATGTAAAATCCAAACATTGACAAAAAGGATTAATAAACTGCCACCCATTTCGCCAGAGTATTCATACCATTGTATATAATTTGGCAAGGCAGCTAAACCTTTGCCCAAAGTAAGCCAAGGCCAAGAGGCATTCCAATTAAAATGCAAATATTCCATACCTAAATACAATGGAATAAATAAGAAGTAGGATGTTTTAGGGAAAAGCTTATTGGCATGAGCAAACAATACAAATGGCACACTCATAAAAAGTGTATTGACAAATAGCATCATCAAACAACCTGTTGGACTTGCATTCCAAACCCACCAAGTGGTTCCAATATTCCAAATAAGAATACCCAGGCAAGCATACAGCCAAAATTTTAAGTTCTTTTTGTTTTCATCTTTTAATAAATGATGAATGTATAAAATTGGAATAAAGCCAATAAATAAAAGGTAGCCAGTAGTTAGGGGAGGCCATGCAAGTATTAAAATGCATGAACTAAGTAAAGATAAAATTAAAGGAATCTTTTTACGCATCTTGTTTGCCTTCTAAAACGATAACAAATTCACCCTTAGGTGCTTTTTTAATAAAATGTTGGTTGACTTCTTCAAGCGTACCATTGATGGTCTCTTCATAAATTTTGCTAATTTCTCTGCTTACGGAAACTTTTCTTTCATTTCCCATCACCAAGGCCAAGTCTTTTAAAGTGGTTTGCAGTTTGTATGGCGATTCATAAAATACGATGGTTCTTGTTTCATGCTGTAATAAATCCAAGCGGGTTTTTCTTCCTTTTTTAACCGGAAGGAAACCTTCAAAAACAAATTTGTCGCAGGGCAATCCACTTTTTACCAGAGCGGGAACGAAAGCAGTGGCGCCTGGGAGACATTCAACATAAATACCAGCTTTAAGACATTCTCTAACAATTAAAAAACCAGGGTCACTAATGCCGGGTGTTCCAGCATCTGTAACCAAACACATTTTCTTTCCAGCATTTATTTGGTTGATGACATCTATAATTTTGTCGTGTTCATTGTGGGCATGGTAACTTTGCAGAGGTTTGTCAATTTCGTAATGCTTTAATAGTATTCCAGTATTTCTGGTATCTTCTGCCAATATGATGTCACATTCTTTAAGGTATTCAAGGGCCCTTAAGGTAATGTCTTTTAAATTTCCAACAGGGGTTGGAACCAGTATAATTCTATTTGATGACATGAACTTCTTTACTTAGATCGATATTGAACAATCCTTTTAAACCAAATAAGAGTATACTCCAAAAGAGTACGGCAGCAATTTGATAGGTAAGGACTTTGTGTTTGTTGTGCTCAAAAGCTGCACTGATTATGCAACCAACTGGAATGCTGAAAACCACTGGGCTAAAAAGTGCAATTCCAATCAACCCATAACTGTTCTTTATTTTGATGAATTTTTTAAGCTTTGGATACTTCATTTTAAAGAAGTGGTATTTAGATAGGTATTTGGAAATATAGGCGCCTAAATAGGTGAAAGCAAAGACACCCAAAATTCCTCCTGATGCAACAATAAGCATATCCCAATACCAAAGTCGTTGTGATTTGGCCAAAAGAGGCAACACAGCAAAAAGGTATTTTACACCTGAAAGAATTATCCATAAGCCAATTTCTACTACCTCATTCATACGCTCTGCGAAGTTATTGATAAGTTTTTGAATTCGTTTCTATTGTCTCAAAAAGATAACAGAATAATAAAAAAGTCCCGACGAAAATATCGCCGGGACTTTAAATAAATTGTCTTTTGTTGTGCTTATTCTACCAAGGTCATTTCATCAACGATGTGTTTAGCACCACCAAGTTTTTCGATCAACCAAAGTACATAACGAATGTCAACGTTGATGGTTCTTTTGTATTTGTCATCGAAGTGGATGTTGCCACTCATTGCTTCCCAGTTGCCATCAAATGCCAAACCGATAATGTTACCGCTGCCATCCATTACTGGACTTCCGCTGTTACCACCCGTGATGTCATTGTCTGTTAAGAAAGCAACAGGCAATTTGCCATTGCTCATTGCATAACGACCGAAGTCTTTAGCTTTGTACAATTCTAACAATTTAGCAGGCAAGTCAAATTCATAGTCGCCAGCCACGTATTTTTCAATAACACCATCGATGGTGGTAATGAAATCAAAATGAACAGCATCTTTAGGATCGTATGATTTAACCGTTCCGTAGGTCAAACGTTGGCTAGAGTTAGCATCTGGATAGAACACTCTGTTTGGATTCATTTCCATTAAACCTTTGATGTATTTTCTTCCTAATGCCAAGGCTGAAGCAGCAAACTCATCAACTTTTGGCTTGTAGTTTGTGTTAAAATTATCAATATGAGATTTTAAATAAACATAAGCTGGGTCGCTTAATATTTTCTTATGGTTCGGCGCTTTTAAGAAAGCTTCGATTTTTTCTTTTGAACCAAACATTGATTTTGCGAAAAGCATTTCAGCATATTTTGCAAAAACTTCATCTGAATTACCGTTTTTAATTTTTGAAGCAATTTTGGTAAACAATGCAGGCCATTGGGTTGATGGAATGTTTTTGTAGTACATTTTCATCATAGAAGCCATGATTTTTTTATCAGCAATTTTGATGCGGTCAGTAAAAGGAATTTCAGCAAGTGCTTTAATTAAGTTTTCTGAAGTAGATTTAATTTTTGCTTCTAAATCAGCAATTTCTTTGTCTTTGTCAGCTGAAGCTTTGGTTTTGTCTGCTTTGATTTTATCAATTTTGTTGTATAAAGCGTCTAACGACATGCCAAAAGAAGCCAATTGCATAATGGTTGGAGCCGTAATGCATTCTCTCATGTAGGTGTTTTGCAAAGCGTAAGGCTTGTAAACCGTATAAGTTTGGTCGATGTCATACAACAATGTTTTGTATTCATCTTTGTTTGCAGCCCAAGCAGCAAATGATTTTTCTTCAGCTGTTTTTTTGTCGTATACTTTGTTGTGCTTTAATTGTTCAGCTTCACCATCAAAAAATTTCCAGTAGTTCGCAATAGATGCATAATCGCTAGACAACAACAATCTTGTTGCTTCGTCTTGAACCATTTGTTCTTTCCAAGCTTTCAATCGGATGTCTCTAAGGTTAACAATGTTTGGGTTTACCAAATCAGTTGCTAGAGCCACACCATGAGAAAACTCATAACGGTTGGTTCTACCAGGGAATCCGATAATCATTGCAAAATCACCTTCTTTAACACCTTTCAAAGAAACTGGCAAGTAATGCATTGGTTTGTAAGGCGTATTTTCTGCGTTGTAGTCAGCAGGCTTGTTGTCTTTACCTACATAAACACGGAACATGCTGAAGTCACCGGTATGTCTTGGCCACATCCAATTGTCTGTTTCGCCACCAAATTTACCTACGTTTTGAGGAGGGGTGCCTACCAAACGGATATCGGTAAATTTTTCCATAACAAAAAGGTAGTAGGCATTTCCTTTGAACATTTCGCGGCAAGTTGCATCGTAATGCGTGCCTTCGGTGGCCTTCTTTTGTAACTCTTTATAGATTTCTTGTAATTTAGCAAAACGCTCTTTTTCAGAAACACCAGCTATTTTAGCCAATACTTCAGAGGTGATATCATCTACACGCACAACTCTAGTGATAGACATTGGTGCTTTTGGTTTGCGCTCTTCAGCACGGGTTTTAGCCCAAAATCCATTGTCCAAAATGTTGTCAGAAGTAGTGCTTAATTCAGCAATAGCATCATAACCACAGTGGTGGTTGGTTAAAATCAAACCCTCTGAAGAGATAATTTCACCTGTACATCCGCCGTTAAACCAGATACAAGCATCTTTTAAACTTGAATGGTTAACACTGTAAAGTTGCTCAGGTGTAAGTCTAAGACCTTTAGCCTGCATGTCTTTGTAATTTAGTTTTTCAAGCAAGGAAAGCAACCACATGCCCTCATCTGCTTTAGCTGCATTGCTAATAAAAATGAATGCAACGGTAAGTAATGCGTATATTTTTTTCATATTTTTTTAATAAAAAAGTGTTGCGAATTACCACAATTTAAGGCGCAAATGCAAAAGAGTTTAACCATTTATTTAGGCGTTTTGTCCATTTGGTAAAATTAGCAGCGGCAAATCTTTCTAAGGGCTTACTTTTAATTTGCTATCTTTGCAGAAAGGTAAATGGTCTGTCGCTATTTGAAAAAGTAGAGGAAAGTCCGGGCAACAAAGAGCACCATACCGTTTGAAAAGACGGGAAGCAGAAAGAAATGACTGTTTACAGAGAGTGTCGCAGAAAATAACCGCCTGAATTTTAGCAATAAATTAGGGTAAGGGTGAAAATGTGGGGTAAGAGCCCACGCCGTGTGTCAGTAATGCGCAGGGGGATAAACCTTAAGGGTTGTAAGGCCAAATATACCTGAGCCATAGAGCTGCTCGTTCAAGTTGGAGTTTACTTCAACGCTCAGGAGGGTAGGCTGCAATAGATCAATGACAGACATCCGCTCCGGTGGATACAAAACTCGGCTTATAGTTTACCTTTTTTTATCCCGCTAGTTCTAAAATTAGCGGGATTTTTTTAATTCTTTTTTAGCCAAGCCAATAACAAAGGATCATCTCCTTTATCAATGCTAATGTATAAATCCAATTTAGGATTTTGAATTGGTTTAAGATTTAATTCTCGAATTAAACCATTTCTTGAGATGATAAAGTTCAGTTCATTGCCTTCACCAATAAGTTTTACGACTTCTTCTAAACTGGTCTTAACGCGTATACCGTTAACTGCGATAATTTCATCTCCCGCTTGCAAGTCTAGTCCAAAGGCTGGTGACATGCCATCGATTGATCTAACCATTATTCTCTCACCCTTTTGCTCGGTATTAATGCCTGTGTAGAAAAGATTGCTTTGAACTTTGTTTTCAATAGAACAAGCAACTTTCTTGAGGATGTTTTTGATTTTTTGATTGGTCTCACTGGTGTTGCTTCCCTCTGCCCAAGATCTAAAGTTCAATGGTTTTCCAGCAACAAAATCTATAGCTGCATAAAATTCATTGTCGGTAAAGCCTCTTTGTTTTTTCTCGTAATATTCAGAATATAAATATTGCAATAAATGGTCAAGTCCCTTGCTGCCTTTGCTGGCATCTAATAACTCAATGTCTAGTAAAGCAGCAATTGCAGCACCTTTAAGATAATAAGAAATATTGGTGTTGATGCTGTTTTCATTCGGCCTATATTCTTTAATCCACGCATCAAATGAAGCTTCATGCAAACTTTGGATTTCAGCCCCTTTGCGGTTAAGTGTTGAAGAAAAAGTATTGGATAAGGTCCTTAAGTATTCACTTTCTGTTCTGAATCCTGCGCGGTACATCGCCAATTCATCGTAATAACTTGTTATCCCTTCGGCAACCCAAAGTAAATTGGTGTAATTTTCTTTGCTGTAATCGAAAGGGCCAAGTGCTTCCGGTCTTATGCGTTTTACATTCCATAAATGGAAGTATTCGTGGGCACATAAACTTAAGAAATTCAAATAACGCTCTTTGTTGCTGTAAGCAAATCTTTGCATCTGAACCACGTTGCTATTGGCATGCTCCAATCCACCGCCACCCTCTTCCACATGGTGGACAATGAATAAGTATTCTTTACATGGATGCTTGCCAACGATTTGGTACATGGTATTGCAGATCTTCTGTAAATCGACTTTGAATTTATCGGTAGGACAATTGTTTTTACCAACCAATGCAACGGTATGAGGAACACCCGCAACGTCAAATTTTATAATTTGATGGTTGCCAATCTCAATTGGAGAATCAATTAGTTCGTCGTAGTTGTTGAAAGAGAATAGATTTGGTTTTGATTGAACCAAGGTGCTTGAAATCTTAGTCCATGTTTCAGGGTAGTTAATGTCTAAAGTACCTCCACCTTGTTTTTCCGTATACAATAAGCAGCTACTTAAAAGTAAAAATGCATGGTCGCTGTCTATATAAGAGGTACGAACCGTATTTTCAAAACAATAGACCTTATAAGTAACTTGGATACTTTTATCGCCAGATTTATTGTCTATGGTCCAAGTGCTTTTATCCAATTTGTTTATGGCAATGCTTTTATCGTTGGCGATTGCACCCACTTGTTCAATGTTGCGCTCAAATTCTCTGACCATGTAACTGCCAGGTGTCCAAACTGGCATTTTAAGTGTGATTTTATTCTCTTTAAATTCAGAAATTTCTAATTTCACCAAAGCATAATGCGTATTAGGATTTTGAATGTCTATGGTATAGTTTATTTTCATTGCTTTTGTTTGAATACTTAACATTAAAAGTAATAAAGTTAGGTTTACTTTTCTCATACCTGCAAATAAATAACAAATGAATGTCTTTACAATAAGTAAGCTTAATAATTATTAAATTAAAATTAGTAGCCAGCAACCCCGTTTTTTGGGTTGTTTAATTCATCAGATTTTATTTCTGTTTTTATGGTCTTTTTTTTAGAATTGATTTTACCCGAATGAAGGTTTTCTTGATTTTTAAATTGGGATATACAAGGTTTTACAAAATTATTATTAAGAAATTTAAATTTTATTTAACTGAAATTCAAATGTTTATATGTTTTCGTCGATTTTGTTTTAAAAATAATTGCACAGGTGAGTGGGTTTTTTATATTTGTGTATGGGATGTTAAAACAATTTAAGTATTATTACTTATTGAGTTAAAACACTCACAAAAAACCAAGAAAAAAAACAGATTAAAGTCATGGAAACAAAAAAGTATTACCGCCTTAACGATGCCTCTAATGGTTCTTTATTTACAATGATTAATAATGGACAATATGCTGTAGAGGAAACAATTGAATTAGAAATCTTCAAACCAAGTCTAATTTCTTATGACCGTGCCCAACAAATTGGAAGGACACTTTTGGTTCTCGCTTTATTATCTGGACTATTTTTCTTCGGACTTAGCGCTTAAAAAATATATTATACACAAATACACAAAAATTACCCTTTCTAAAAACAAACAAAACACACACTTAAGAAACTAACCTACACAAATACACCCTTAATTTAGCCTTGTAGTTCGCTACAAGGCTATTTTTTTTATGATGTTTTTTTAATTTTAGATTCTATAAAAAATCATGACAAATCATTCAAAAAATGCCTTGTTGGTTTGAGCGTCTGATGGATGGTTTTTGTGAAATCTTGCTTTTAGATGGGTGATTGCTTTGGTTGCCATCAATTGAAATAAAATAATTCGTTTGATTTTCAGACTTTTAGATGTTTTTTTATGATTTATTTCAAAATACTTTGGTATAATAAAGTGCTTTCTTATATTTGGGTATAGGGTATGAAAACAAACTAAGTATTATTACTTATTGAGTCTTTAATCCTAGACTAAACCATTAAAAAACAAGTAATTAAATAACATGGCCAAATTAAGTGATGCATTAAGTCCGATAGAGTCAAAAAGCTCTAAAAAGAAATTCTACATTTCAGAAATTATAATGTTAAAATCAATTATTGCTTTATTGGTCTTAACGTTCTTTTTATTGAATGAATTGCAAGCTTCAAATAAGGAAGTTAAGAAGTTGAAAAGCGATATGGTTTCGCGTACATCAGAAACCAACAACAATAATTTATTGAGCATTAAATAAATTATCCCAATAAGACACACACAAATACACAAATACACACTCAACGACTATAGCCCGCATGAAACTGCGGGCTATTTTAATTTAAGCCCAATTATTCTTGTGTCCGGCTTACAATTAAACCAGCAGCACGCTCGCTTGCTCCACTATTTCCAACCTTTATTTTCAGCGCAGCATAAGACTGTATCATGTCAAGCCTGTTGGGACCAAATAATATTTTTCGCAAAGAAGTGTTAATTTTAGATGCGTTGAAATCGTCTTGTATGAGCTCTTCAACAACTGCTTTGTCCATGATCAAGTTAACAAGCGATATGTACTTTACCTTTATAACCAGTTTGCCTATGAAATAACTTAATTTACTAAAACGGAAACAAACCACTTGAGGACAATTTAACAAAGCGGTTTCTAAGGTTGCCGTTCCGCTGCAAACCAAAGCGGCTTGTGCGTTTTTTACCACATCATAGGTTAATCCCTTAATTATTTTAACGGGATACCCTTCGCAATAGCTTTTGTAAATACCATCTGAAATATGATTTGCCCCAGCAAGAATGAAATCATACTCAGGAAAGTTCTTTATGGTTTCGAGCATAGTGGGTAACACATGCTTTAATTCACTCATTCGGCTTCCAGGAAGCAATGCTATAAAGGGTTTTGATATACCATGCTCCGATTTGAAGTTGTCGTTAAAAGCATAATTCTCAATAGAATCACACAGGGGATTGCCCACATAGTCAACCTTCATTTTGAACTTGGCATAAAACTCCGTTTCAAAGGGCAAAATCGTATACAAAAAATCAATGTCCCTTTTAATTTTGTATGCGCGGTCGGTATTCCATGCCCATACTTTGGGACTGATATAGTAGTGGGTTTTGATCTTGTTTTCTTTTGCAAATTTTGCAATGCGCAAATTGAAGCCAGGATAGTCGATTAAAATAAGCGCATCAGGTTTGAAGTCTAGGATATCTTTTTTACACTTTTTTAAAAACTTCTTGATTTTATTCAAGTTTAACAAGACATCGCTTAATCCCATAAAAGCAGTTTCACTGTAATGAATTACCATGTTTTCACTTTGAGCTTTCATCAAGTCGCCACCCCAGAAACGAAATTCAGCATTGGGGTCAGCATTTTTTATTTCTTTCATTAAGTTTGACCCATGCAAATCACCGCTTGCCTCGCCTGCAATTAAGTAGTACTTCATTGCTGCGAATTTAATTAATGTTATTAGAATTTACCTAGCCAAGATTTTTTCATCTTTTGAACTTGGCTTAAAATCTAAATTTTAATTAGGTCTCATAAATTGATCTAGAATTCACAGATTTTGTTTTACTATTCCCTCAATTTTATATTTAAAAACACTAAATTCGCGGCACATTTAAACCAATACAAAATGAAAGAAGTATATATCGTTTCCGCTGTTAGAACTGCAATGGGTAGTTTTATGGGTACATTGTCATCAGTTCCTGCAACCAAATTGGGTGCCGCTGCTATTAAAGGTGCAATGGAAAAGATCAATTTAAATCCTGAAGAAGTACAAGAAGTATATTTTGGCAGCGTTCTACAAGCTGGATTAGGTCAAGCGCCTGCGAGACAAGCTGCGAAATTTGCAGGTTTGCCAAATACAGTACAAGCGACCACAATTAATAAAGTGTGTGCTAGTGGAATGAAATCAATTTCATTGGGTGCTCAACAAATTATGACCGGTGTATCTGATGTTGTCGTTGCTGGAGGTATGGAAAACATGAGTTTGGTTCCACATTACATGATGGGAAGCAGAACGGGTTACAAATACGGCAATGTAAACATGGTTGATGGTTTGGCAAACGATGGTTTGCAAGACGTATACAACCAACAAATGATGGGCTGGTGCGCTGACCTTTGTGCAAAAGAACATGGATTTTCAAGAGAAGCTCAAGACGAATTTGCAATCAACTCATACAAAAAAGCGGCTGCTGCGTGGGCCGCAGGAAAATTTGACAACGAAATCGTTCCAGTTGAGATTGTAGATAGAAAAGGCAATGTCAACGTGTTTAACCACGACGAAGAATACAAAAATGTAAATTTTGATAAAATCGCTGGTTTAAAACCTGCATTTTCAAAAGAAGGAACCGTTACCGCTGCAAATGCAAGTACTATGAATGATGGTGCTTCTGCAGTAATATTAATGAGCAAAGAGAAAATGGAAGCTTTGGGTTTAACGCCAATTGCTAAAATTAAAGGATTTGCAGATGCTGAACACGAACCAGAATGGTTTACCACTGCACCGAGCAAAGCAATGCCTAAAGCTGCCGCTATGGCTGGAGTAAGCATAGATGCAATAGATTTCTTTGAATTTAATGAAGCGTTTTCTGTGGTAGGAATGGTAAACAACAAATTGTTAAATATTCCAGCTGAAAAAGTAAATGTTAACGGTGGTGCAGTAGCCCTTGGCCATCCATTGGGATCAAGTGGTGCTAGAATTATCGTAACACTTATCAATGTGTTGAAGCAAAATAATGGTAAAATTGGCGGTGCTGCGATCTGCAATGGTGGTGGTGGTGCCAGCGCTTTTGTTTTAGAACTTTGCTAAGACCTGCTTTAGTTTAAGCTGCATTAACAATATTAAAGACGCTTTCTTGTTTAATTAAGTATGAAGAAACAATTGCTAATTATAGGCTTTTTGATTTTTTGTGCTTCACATTCTAACATCTGTGCGCAAGATTCCAATTCGCTATTGTTAAAGAAATACAGTGACAGTTTAAGGTTTAATCGATTAGATTCAATTCGATCCAAATACAACGACTCCTTTAAGAACTTACTTAAGGATTTATTCCTAGATGAGCATCCCTTTGCCGTTTCGCTTGACTCCATAACCAAGACTGTATCTGTATTAAATTCAGAGGACGAGCACATGCGCGTCATCTCTTGGGTATACATCAACGACAGGGAGGAATACGAAAACAACTGTGTGGTTTTGTTTCGCAAAAAAAAGGGTGCGAATGAACAAGTGTTTTGGTTGAAAGACCACATGGAACCCAAATCAGATTCTTTGTATGAAGACTACAACGAAGAGTTTTGGCCAGGTGCACTTTATTATCAAATTTACCACTTCACTAAAAAAGGGAAGGACTATTATTGTGTTTTAGGCTTAAATGGTAAGAACAGTTTTTGTAACCGCAAGTTAATTGATGTTTTATGGGTGGACAAAACTGGTGAACTCCATATTGGAGCGCCTGTTTTTTATAGCTCTGAGCGTGATTACACCCCACAATACCGTGTGTTTTTTGATTATGCTGATCAATCAACCATGCTGCTGCGTTTTGAAACTTCAGAAAAAATTATTACCTATTCAAACTTGGTGCCCTCTAATCCTGAAAAAACTGGGAAAAGAGAATACTACATACCAGATGGAAGAATTGATTTTTATGAGTTAAAGAAGAAAGGCAAATGGATACGCAATGAAGGTTTGCAAGAATTTGATTTACCCGGTAATATTTAATTGACCATTATAAAGTAAATATCGTAAAATTGTAGGATGCGTTTAATCGGTTTTATTTGTTTGTTCATTTGGGTTCTGAATTTTTCAGGTACGAATGAATTTAGTTATAAAATCGCCAAAGTAAAATACAAGGGTGGAGGCGATTGGTATGCCAACAAAACGGCATTGCCCAACTTGGCCAAGTTTTGTAATGCAAACATTAAAACCACCATTAGCCAAGAGGATGCAACAGTAGAGGTGGGCTCTCCTGAAATTTTCAATTACCCTTGGGTGTATTTAACAGGACATGGAAATGTCGTTTTCACGGATGCAGAAGCCCAAAATCTCAAGAAATATTTAATGGCTGGCGGCTTTTTGCATATAGACGATAATTATGGATTAAAGCCTTTTATTGTACCTCAAATGAAAAAGGTGTTTCCAGAACTGGATTTTATTGAACTGCCATTTACCCATCCAATTTACCATCAGACCTATAACTTTAGTAAAGGCTTGCCTAAGATCCACCAGCATGAAGGAAAGCCTGCTCAAGGTTTTGGCTTGGTGTACCAAGGTCGTTTGGTTTGCTTTTTTACCTATGAATGCGATTTGGGCAACGGATGGGAAGATCAAAGTATTTACAATGATCCAGAAGAAAAAAGACTTGAAGCCTTAAAAATGGGGGCAAACATTGTAAAATATGCTTTCAACCGTTAAGACCATTTGTAAATGAAAAGTGTAGTCGTTATTTACAATCCGTTCTCAGGCAGAAAAAAGACTAAGAATCTTCCGCAAATCGTCAAACAAAATATAGATGAGAACCAATATGAGGTTCATATTTGGCCAACAGAAAAGGCAGACGATGTCCTATTGCTCGCAGAAAAGGCCATCCGAATGAAAGTCGATATCGTATTGGCTGCAGGCGGTGATGGTACCATTAACCAAATTGCTTCTAGGCTTGTAAATACCGGAATTGTTTTGGGTATTATTCCTTTAGGTTCGGGAAATGGATTTGCCCGACATTTTAAAATCCCAATGAACACGGTAAATGCCATTAAACAATTGCCGAATTATAAAATCAAGGAGGTGGATACCGTTTGGGTCAACAACCATTGCATGGTGAATATTGCAGGTGTTGGTTTTGATGCCCACATCAGCACCGCTTTTGCCAATAACACCAAGCGTGGCTTACAGGGTTATGTAAAGACCATTATTCGCCACTTAAATTACAAAAGCCGTTTTTATGAATTGTATAAAAATGACCTAAAAGTATGGGAAGGTAAAGCATTCATGATTGGTGTGGCAAACGCTACCCAATGGGGAAATAATGTTGTTTTGCATCCGGGGGCCAAACCAGATGATGGCTTATTTAATGTTCTGGTTTTAAAGAAATTTACCCCCATCGATTTCTTGTTAATCTTTAAAAATCTACTCGAAGCGCGTTTGCATACCAATAAGAATACAGAGGTCTTTACAGGAACGGATTTTATGATCAGGCGATTGGAAGACGGACCGGTGCATGTTGATGGTGAACCCCTGTGGTTGGGTAAAGAAATAAATATTAATATTGAACCCTTGAGTTTAAAAATATTTAGTCATGAGTAAAAAAGTAAAAAGGCAAGTTGATGGCATGGTGTATAGCACCGACCAAGAATTTAGTTTTGATGAGGAATCAAACGATGAAATTACTTTAGAACCCAAACTTCAAAAATTAATGATTCGCCTAGAAACCAAACAAAGAGGAGGCAAAAAAGCAACGCTTGTTAGGGGTTTTGTAGGAAAGTTAGAAGATCTTGAAAAACTTGCAAAACAAATAAAAAACCATTGCGGAACTGGAGGCTCAATCGTTGAAGGTGAAATTTTAATTCAAGGTGACATGGTTCAAAAAGTAAAGTCCTTTTTAGTGGCTGCGGGTTATAAAACCAATAATATTTAATTCTAATTTTACCTTGACTTTCAAGAAAAGTATATTTTTCACCTTTGTTTCTAAGGTTAGTGTTTCCGTTTTAGGTTTGATCATGGTTGTGCTGATTTCAAGAAACTTAGGGGCAGAGGGTAGAGGTCATTTAAGTTTATTTGTATCAAGCATTGCCTTGGTTCAATTGTTTGCTGATTTTGGTAGTAGCTCAGCAATAATAAATCTATCGTATAAAATAAATCAAAGAAAACTTTGGCTTTCTTCCTTGATTTGGATTTCAGGAATATGTTTTTTGAGCTTTGGTGTGTTGCAATCTCTTAGACATGTTCCATATTATATCGTCATTCCATTTGCTGCTTTTTTGTTTTCTGCGATCAACCTCAACCAAATGTTGTTAATGGGCAATCAGGAGGTCAAAAAACGAAATGTCAGTCTTTTGATTCAACCAGCGTCATTGTTAATCTTATTTATAGGATTTTACTTTTATGCCGAATATGGGGTAATGTCATATCCGATAGCCCTCTTTATTGCCTTGCTGATTTCTTTTTCTGTTTCCTTAATTTTAGTCTGGAAATTTTTAATCAAAAACGAAGGGCGTTTTACCTTTGAACCCTTGGTATTAAAACAAGGTTTATTGGTTCAAGGGGCGCAAGCGGTTCAGTTTTTTAATTACAGATTAAACTTCTTCCTCATCGCTTTTTTTATCAATGATGCGGCATTGGGTTTGTACAGCAATGCAATCGTTATTTGTGAATCCATCTGGATACTTGGACACAGTATTGGTCAAATCCAACATGTTAAAATTTTGAATACAACCGATGAGAGAGAACAATTGATTTTAACTACCCGATTGGTTTATGTGAATGTTTTAGGAACTGGGGCCATCTGTGTGGTATTGGCATTTATTCCCAATTCTTTTTGGGTCTTACTTTTTTCAAAGGACTTTGCTCAAATGAGCGATTTGTTTAAGTATTTGTTTCCTGGAGTCATGGCATTTTCAATTAGCAACATTTACAACCATTATTTTCATGCCAAATCAGAATTTAAACGGATATTTAAATACAATTCTTTTGGTTTAATTCTTGGGCTTACCTCTGCACTTGTTTTAATGCCACTGTATGGCATTCAAGGCGCATGCATGTCTTGGAGTTTTGGTCTTATTATTTCAATGGTTTTCTACCTTTTAGGGTTTAAAAAAATTAGCTTAAATATCTTCGAAAAGAATTAAGTTTGCATTTATGTTTTTTCGAAATACGGTATTGTTTTGCCTTTTTAGCTCATTTGTTGCTGTTTATGCGCAAAATGGGGGTATTAAAGGCTATGTGAAGGAATTAAAATCAGGCAACGAAATTGACAATGCCAACATTCAATTGGCTGGAACTGAGTATGGTTCATATAGCAACCAAGATGGTTATTTTATTATCAATGACGTAAAACCAGGAAAGTACAAATTAATTGCTGGTTTGAATGGTTATGAAGCGGACACAGTCAATGTTGAAATTTTTCCTTCCAAAGTAATCGTTATAAATTTCTTTTTAGAACAAATGATTTTTACGATTAAAGGCGGAAAAGTAGTTGACCAAAAGAAAAGAAAAAAGGAAGACATCGACATTGGTACGACCAAAATAAAACCGTCTCAACTTTCTAAAATCCCAACCATTGGCGGTACACCTGATTTGGTTCAATACCTGCAAATTTTACCAGGTGTTGTTTTCAGTGGCGACCAAGGTGGTCAGCTGTACATAAGGGGAGGAAGTCCCGTAATGAATAAAGTGATGATTGATGGGATGACCATATACAATCCTTTTCACTCCATCGGTTTGTTCTCGGTATTTGATGTTGATTTAATGAAATCAGCTGACGTTTACAGTGCAGGTTTTGGTGTGCAATACGGTGGTAGAGTTTCAGCGATAGTGGACGTCAAAACCAGAGATGGCAATAGAAACAGACTTGCGGGTAATTTTGCGGTAAGTCCATTTTTAGGCAAATTGTCTTTAGAAGGTCCGTTAAAGAAGTTCGTTCCGGGAAGAGGAAGTAGCAACTTTGTCTTGTCTATAAAAAACTCCTACCTAGACAGAAGTTCCAAACTGTTTTACCAATATGCAGATCCTTCAAAACTGCCATACAACTTCAATGATGTTTATGGTAAAGTGACGTTCAACTCTGCGAATGGCAGCAACATGAAGCTGTTTGGATTTAACTTTAAGGACAATGTTAATTTTCCCGGATCAACCTCGTACAAGTGGAATCAAACAGGATTAGGGACACATTTTACATTAATTCCAGAGGGTAATCAATCTAAAATCAACGGTTTTATTACCTACTCAGATTATTCAATTTCACAAAATGAGATAGACAACAAACCGCGTTCTAGTTCAATTAGTGGACTGAATATGGGTGTGAATATCAACTCTCTCAACCGCAAAGATGAAATCAAATACGGATTTGAAATCAATGCCTTCAGTACAGACTTTACTTTGTTTAATTCAAACAATAGAAAAATAAGCCAACAAGAATTTACCACCGAATTGTGTGGTTTTGGTTTGTATAAATTTGTTAGATACCGTTGGGCTCTAGAGGCTGGTATGCGCATGCAGTATTATGCTTCTTTGGGCAATGCTTCATTAGAACCAAGAATCAACGGCAAATACAACATCACTAAAAAACTCACATTTAAAGGTTCTTTGGGTAAGTATTCTCAAAACCTATTATCAGCCTTCAGCGATAGAGATGTTGTGAATTTGTTTTATGGTTTCTTGTCTGGTCCCGATGATCTTCAAAAAACGTTTGATGGCAAGCCAGTGAACTCTAGACTTCAAAAAGCATGGCACGCAGTGGCTGGTTTTGATTACGACATTAGCAAGTATAGTGAAATTGGTCTAGAAGGCTTTTATAAAAATTTCTCACAAATCACGAATATCAACAGAGAAAAATTGTTTGATGACGATGGCGATTATTCTGTTCAACCTGAGAGATTAAAGAAAGATTTCATCGTAGAGCGCGGAAACGCTTATGGTGGTGATATTCGCTACAAATTTGACAACACTAAAAAAATGTACATATGGGCGGTTTATTCTCTAACCTATGTGAATAGATTCGACGGAATTAATACCTACAGCCCACACTGGGACAGAAGACACAACGTCAATTTGGTGATCGATTATGTGTTTGACAAGAAAAACAGATTGTCTGCCAATGCCCGTTGGAACTTTGGTTCTGGTTTTCCATTTACCCAAACCAAAGGGTTTTATGAGAAGTTTGATTTCCAAGGTGGACCAAGCACCGATTACGTAAATGGTAATGGACAATTGGGTGTATTGTATAGCAACTTCAACCAAGGAAGATTGCCAGCTTACCACCGTTTGGATGCCTCCATTAAATATAATTTCAAAACCATTAAGAATTATAAGAGTTGGATTGTTTTCTCTGTGACAAATATCTACAACAGGAAAAACATTTTCTATTTTGACCGTGTAAATTACACCAGGGTCAACCAATTGCCAATTTTACCTTCAATAAGTTACAGCGCAGCTTTTTGATGTCAGTATTTAGTTTTATCATTGCATTTAGCTAGTTAAAACAAATATGAGCCTAAGAATACACAATTTCGAAGAATACGAAACAGCATATGCGCAAAGTATTGCCCAACCGGAGGCGTTTTGGGGTGATATTGCAAGTAATTTTCAGTGGGAAAAACCATGGTCTAAAGTATTGGATTGGAATTTTACGGAACCGAAAGTGGAATGGTTCATAGATGCTAAGTTAAACATTACGGTCAACTGTTTGGATAGACACATTGAAAACAATGGACACCAAACAGCTTTGATTTGGGAACCTAACGAACCCAAAGAAGCGGGTGTAAAATACACTTACATAGAATTGTTAGCAGAGGTTAACAAAATGGCCAATGTGCTTAAAGATCTTGGTGTAAAGAAAGGTGATAGAGTTTGTCTTTATATGCCCATGGTACCTGAATTGAGCTTTGCTGTATTGGCATGTGCCAGAATAGGCGCTATTCACAGTGTTGTCTTTGCTGGATTTAGTGCCAATAGCATTTCAGATAGAATCAATGATTGCCAAGCCGAATATGTTATAACTGCGGATGCAATGTCGAGGGGCGCAAAACAAATACCTGTAAAAGCAGTGGTTGATGAAGCTTTAGCAGCTGTCTCTTGTGTTAAAAAAGTATTGGTGGTTAACCGTTTGAATTGGCCAGTGCACATGGTAGAGGGCAGAGATGCTTGGTACCATGAAATTAAAGAAATTGTTAGCGATATCTGTGAACCAGAAATGATGGATGCCCAAGATCCATTGTTTATATTGTATACCAGTGGAAGTACGGGCAAGCCAAAAGGTGTTGTGCATGCTTGCGGTGGATACATGGTGTATGCAGGCTATACGTTTGCCAATGTTTTTCAATACGAGACCAATGACGTTTTTTGGTGTACTGCCGATATAGGTTGGGTAACTGGCCACACATACATTTTGTACGGACCATTGTTAAATTCAGCAACATCTCTCATGTTTGAAGGCATTCCTACTTACCCTGATCCAGGAAGATTTTGGTCTATTATTGACAAACACGCCGTAAATATATTTTACACGGCACCGACGGCTATTCGCAGTTTAATGGCCGCAGGCATAGACCACGTTTTGGCCTATGGATTATACAGTTTGAAAACCCTCGGAAGTGTTGGTGAACCTATAAATGAAGAAGCTTGGCAGTGGTACCATACCCACGTTGGTAAAGGCAAATGTCCGGTGATCGATACTTGGTGGCAAACTGAAACAGGTGGGGTGATGATTTCTGCTTTGGCAGGCATTTCTCCTTTGAAACCAGCGCATGCGGGATTTCCATTGCCAGGTATACAAACAGTATTGTTAAATGCGGACGGTACTGAAATTGAAGGCAACGATGTTGAAGGATATTTGGCTATTAAATTCCCTTGGCCTGGTATGTTGCGCACCACTTGGGGTGACCATGAACGTTGCAGAACAAATTATTTTGATACCTATAAAGGATATTATTTTACCGGTGATGGCGCTAAGCGCACCAGTGATGGTCAATACAGAATTGTTGGAAGGGTAGACGATGTAATAAATGTGAGCGGTCACCGTTTTGGAACGGCCGAAATTGAGAATGCAATCAACCAAAACAAACAAGTTGTTGAAAGTGCTGTTGTTGGCTATCCCCATGACATCAAAGGACAGGGCATCTATGCATTCGTTATCCCTGCTCAAATGCCCGAGGATGAGAATATTTTAAAGGATGAAATTATAGAAACCATTGTTGAACAAATTGGCCGAATTGCCAAGCCAGATAAAATTCAAATCGTTTCAGGTTTGCCTAAAACCCGCTCCGGAAAAATCATGCGAAGAATTTTGAGGAAAATTGCAGAAGGAGAAACTGAGAATTTAGGTGATACCAGTACTTTGTTGGATCCTTTAATCGTTGACGAAATTAAAAACGGGGCGCTGTAATTAACATTGTACAGAATAGATTTTACCGTCTATAAAAAAAGCAGGCGTTGCTTTATGAATTGCTGAATATTCATTAGTTTCGCAGAAGATTTAACCATGCAAGAGAACATTTACCAACCAGAAAATAAAGTTAGGATAGTAACCGCTGCTTCATTATTTGACGGACATGATGCCGCCATCAATGTGATGCGAAGAATCATTCAAGCAACAGGTTGTGAGGTTATTCATCTAGGGCATGATAGAAGTGCAGAAGAGGTTGTAGACACCGCCATTCAAGAGGATGCAAATGCCATTGCAATGACCAGCTACCAAGGTGGTCACAATGAGTACTTTAAATACATGTACGATTTGCTTAAAGAAAAAGGAGCAGGTCACATTAAAATTTTTGGCGGTGGAGGTGGTACCATATTGCCTGAGGAGATTAAAGATCTTGAAAATTATGGTATTTGTAAATTGTACCATCCTGACGACGGAAGATCTATGGGTTTGCAAGGTATGATCAATGACCTGGTTAAACAATCAGATTTCCCTACCGGTAAAGATTTGAATTTCGACATCGAAGGAATTAAAGCGAAGAATCCTGCCCTCATTGCGCAAACCATTTCTTGTGCGGAGAATTATCCAGAGAACTTTACCCAATACCGCGAAACACTTAAGGCGCTTGCAGCCTCTCAGAATTCATGCCCCGTACTGGGTATAACCGGTACAGGAGGAGCTGGTAAAAGCAGTTTGGTTGACGAATTTGTAAGAAGATTTTTATTTGATTTACAAGATAAGAACATTGCCATTGTTTCAGTTGACCCAAGTAAGCGAAAAACAGGCGGCGCCCTATTAGGCGATAGAATACGCATGAACAGCATAAAGAATTCAAGAGTTTACATGCGTTCATTGGCTACCCGTCAAAGCAATTTGGCACTCAGCAAACACGTTGATGATGCCATTTTGATTTTGAAAGCTGCTGGTTACGATTTAATTATTTTGGAAACCAGTGGAATAGGGCAAAGCGACACTGAAATTACCGAGCACAGCGATGTGGCTTTGTATGTAATGACTCCAGAATACGGTGCAGCTACGCAATTGGAAAAAATTGATATGTTGGATTTTGCAGATGTTATTGCAGTAAATAAATTTGACAAGAAAGGTGCTGCTGATGCCGTGCGTGATGTTAAGAAGCAATTCCAAAGAAACCACAAACGTTTTGAGGAAGATCCTGAAACCATGCCAGTTTATGGAACCATTGCTTCTCAATTTAACGATCCTGGTATGAATACGCTTTACCGCAGTATGCTTGATTTGATAGACAGTAAAACGGGTTCTAATTTTAAATCTAGTTTCCATGCCAGCGATGAAATGAGCGAAAAGATTTTCATCATTCCACCTTCTAGGAACAGATACTTAAGCGAAATCAGTGAAACCATCAGAAAATACAATAAATGGGCAGACGACCAATCTGATATTGCCCAAAAAATGTATCAATTGGATGGCACCAAGTCTATTTTGAACTCATCAAATAGCTAAGCCCCTATAAATATTTGGGCAAGCAATAAAAATAAACTTATTTTGTTTTTCTTCTTTTATGAAAAACTTAATATGGTCTTTCCTTGCTATGGCTTCATTCTTTGCAAGCGACCTAAAAGCGCAAACCATTCGTTACAAACAAACCGAATTGGAAAAAACCTATTTGTCAACGTATCTGGGTAGCGATGATAAATACCATTATTATAAATATGGTTTGTTTAGCAGCAATTATACCCAATTTGAAATTGCTAACTTAGCAAACCATAAAACAATAGAGGTTCAATTGGGGAATAAAACAGATGGTCTGCCTGAAATCTATTTCTTAAATAAAAAAATATACTTACTTAGAAAGGATACTAAGAAAGAAAAAGACAGTAAAATAACTGAAACCACAATGGAAATATTTAAAATTAATCCGATAAATGGTGAGGTTGAAAAGTCCGTTAAATATGCCAATAAAGATACAATCGGTTATTTTAAATTTTTTGTAGACACGGTTCAAAATAGAATTTTCATGAAAAAGGTTGCATTTGGAATGTTCCATAAAAAATTAGATTCTACATACGCCGTGTATAATTTAGACCTAGAGCCATCCAATGAAACTGAAACCCGATCCGGAAAAAGGAAACCGGAAAATGAGGCGTTTTCAATTTGTAAACTGTTTAATCTTAGTTACAGTTTTGATATTAGTTTCTCTAGAGAGTTTTTAAATGAACGAGCAGAATCCCATAGCGATTCATTCAGCACCAACAATTACAAGTTCTCATTCGAAAGACGCAACGATAAAGACATTTATTTCTTTACTTCTGTGATTCAAAATATAGTGATCACTTCAAAAAATAAAAACAACAAAGTTCAGAGCGTTGATTTTGCAATTGACATAGACAAGAACATCATCGATATCAATTACAGAGAGGACAAGAATGGCAATCTTTTTGTTTTTGGAAAATACATTCAAAAAGGCAAAGGCAGCAGCAGCTATGGGCTATTCTCATGCATTTTTGATGCAAAACTAGATGAAGTTGTAGCTGTTAAATACTTTGACTTAATCAATATTCCAAACATTGAGAATAACACGGTACCCAATCAGAAATATGTTGGTTTTATATTCAATGACCTGTTTGATGCCGATTATGAATTCTATTTCGATGAGCAAAATGCTTTTATTTTTACCTATCAAAAACAATACAACAATGTTCAAGACCATGTATACCTTTTAAAGGTAGAAGCCAATGGCGAAATAATTGTCAATGTTGTATACAACCAGATTAAAAAGGATAAAAATACAGACTATTCAGAAAAACACATGGCGCTTAGGGTTGGTAACAATATTCATATTTTGTTTTACGAGAATATAGACAATATTGGCAAGGAAGTGAACAGCATCGATATGCTTGAAACGACTATGGGTAAGAAAAACTGCGTCTTAGCCTATACCACTTACAAATTATTGGACGATGATTTCACCAAAAAAATATTGATAGCTGATTTAAAAACGCTAGGCAATATGCCCAATTTGAAAGAACCTGTTATTTACTACAATCCTGAGTCTAACCAATACACCGCTATTGTTAAGGGTTTTTCTAAAAAACGCAATCTTGCAAGTTTGTTTGAATTCATCTATGTCGATTAGGTTTAAAATAAACTCTAAAAATTTCCTTAAGTCCTCAAGTTTAAAAGTTTAACTTTGCGCAATGTCTTTTAGTAAGAATATTTTAGAAACCATTGGCAATACGCCCATGGTACAATTGAACTCAATCGTAGCAGAATTGCCTTGTCAGGTATTGGCGAAAGTTGAAAGCACCAATCCGGGAAACAGCATCAAAGACCGCATGGCCATTCGCATGATTGAAGATGCCGAGAAGTCGGGTGCGCTTAAGCCAGGAGGAACCATTATTGAAGGTACCAGCGGAAACACCGGTATGGGTTTGGCCATCGCCGCCGTTGTTAAAGGGTATAAATGTATTTTTACCACCACAGACAAACAAAGCAAAGAAAAGGTAGATGCCCTAAAAGCTTTTGGCGCTGAAGTGATTGTTTGTCCTACCGATGTTGAACCGGAAGATCCACGTTCATATTATTCAGTGTCTTCACGCTTGGTGAGTGAAATCCCCAACAGTTGGAAGCCAAACCAATATGACAATTTAAGCAATTGGGCAGCACATTATGAAAGTACAGGTCCTGAAATTTGGGAACAAACAGAAGGAAAAATAACCCACTTAGTTGTAGGTGTTGGTACAGGTGGAACCATAACAGGAACAGGAAAATATTTAAAAGAAAAGAATCCAAATATTAAGGTCCTTGGTATAGATACCTACGGCTCAGTTTTTAAGAAATACAAGGAAACTGGGATATTCGATAAGAATGAAATTTATCCCTACATCACAGAGGGCATTGGGGAAGACTTTTTACCTGCCAATGTTGATTTTAGTGTGATTGACCATTTTGAAAAAGTAACCGATAAAGACGCTGCAATTTATACAAGTTTGTTGCCAAGAACAGAAGGGATATTTGCTGGAAACAGCGCTGGTTCTGCAATCGCTGGAATCTTGCAAATGAAAGCGATGTTCAAACCGGGTGATGTGGTAGTGGTAATATTCCACGACCATGGTACACGTTATCTTGGTAAAATGTACAACGAAGAATGGATGCGCGACAGAGGTTTTATTGAAACCAAAAAAGCGGCAACAGCGATTGACTTAATTCAAAAGCACAAGAACTTAAAGTTGTTGACGGTATTGGGTTCTCAAAAAGTGACGGAAGCGTATCAAATGATGAAAAAATTTGATATTTCTCAATTGCCTGTGGTGAATGAAAAATCTGAATTTATCGGCTCCCTAAACGATGTCGATTTGTTTGAATCGCTGATAGAAAACCCTGCCTTAATGCAAGCGAACATTGATTCTGTGATGCAAGCGCCTTTTCCTAGCGTTAGACCAGATACCAGCATTGAACAAGTGTCTAAATTAATTAACAAACAAAACCAAGCTGTTGTAATGACCGACATGGGCGGCAACACACACATCATCACCAAATACGATGTGATTGATTCTGTTGGATAATTTTCAAAACATTAACCCATAAAAAAAGAGAAATCAATTCTGTTGATTCCTCTTTTTATTTTATCGTTAGAATTAATCTCTGAAGAGAACTTCTTCGCTGATTTTTCGGTAGTATATGATAGATCCACCTTTGGTGACCATCACTAAAAAGCCACGGTCAATACTTATTTTGTATTCCATAGGAACCTCAAACATGGTTACAGATTGCCATTGTCTAAATACGAAAAATGGACTGTAGAGCATATTGCCACTGATAGAATATTTTCCTTGATAACCTCTTTCTCTTCTCGAGTAGGTTGAATCTTTTGCATAACCACAACCCAACATTTTTTTATCAAAGCTGAAAAATTGAAGGTTGTAAAACCAATAGTCTGTGAATTTTCCACTGTTAGAGCGGTACATAAAAACCTTGTCTGGGTATTTGTTGCTCAACATCTGACTAAATAAGCTGTCACGTCTGTACATAACAATGATGTTGGTGTCCTGACTGCACATGGCGGCTATTGCCCAAGTGCCTTTTAGGTTTTCAAGCTTTACTTGCGCTTGCAAAAAGCTGCAAGATAAAAAGGCAGTTAGTATAAGGAATTTAAACTTCATGGCATTGAATTACCAACCTAAAATCCAGGCAAACATTAAAGGCGCAACAATGGTTGCATCGCTTTCTACAATGAATTTTGGTGTTGTGATATCTAATTTACCCCAGGTGATTTTCTCGTTTGGAACAGCTCCAGAGTAAGAACCATAACTGGTTGTTGAATCTGAAATTTGACAGAAATAACTCCAGAAAGGCACATCATGCCATTCCAAATCTTGATACATCATTGGAACCACACAAATAGGGAAGTCGCCAGCAATACCACCACCAATTTGGAAGAAGCCAACGCCTTTGCCGCCACTGTTTGCTCTATACCATTCGGTTAACCAAACCATATATTCGATACCACTTTTCATGGTTGAGGCTTTCAATTCACTTTTAATTACATAGCTAGCAAAAATGTTACCCATGGTAGAATCTTCCCATCCCGGAACAACAATTGGAATATTCTTTTCAGCCGCAGCAAGCATCCAGCTGTTTTTTGGATCAATTTCATAATATTGCTCAAGAACACCGCTCAACAACATTTTGTACATGAATTCATGTGGGAAGTAACGCTCGCCTTTGTTGTCTGCGTCTTTCCAAATTTCATGGATGTGCTTTTGTAATCTTCTGAAAGCTTCTTCTTCAGGAATACACGTATCGGTTACGCGGTTGTAATGGTTTTCTAACAAATCCCATTCTTCTTGTGGGCTCAATTCTCTGTAGTTAGGAACACGTTTGTAATGGCTATGTGCCACAAGGTTCATGATGTCTTCTTCTAAATTTGCACCAGTACAACTGATAATGGCAACTTTATCTTGTCTGATCATTTCAGCTAATGATATGCCTAATTCAGCTGTGCTCATGGCACCAGCTAAAGTTACCATCATTTTTCCACCTTCATTTAAATGGGTTTCATAACCTTTAGCAGCATCCATAAGGGCTGCAGCATTAAAATGTCTGTAATGGTGTTCAATAAATTGTGATACGGGTCCTTTATTCATGACTATAATTATTGGCGCAAAAATAGGTCTATTAAATCGAAATGTATAAAAATTTGTCTGCGATATTTTCGCATAAAAAAAGGTCCATTTCCTATATTAGAAATGGACCTTTAAGAAAATCTTTTATTAAGAATTACTTAACCACAACCATTGCAATTTGGTAGTAATTGTTGACGGCCCCGATAAGTTTGAATTTCCTGTAATAGCTTTCTTCGAAAATTTTCAATGCGTAATATTCACTGTTTGGAACATTGAATTCATCGAACAATATGATGTCGCCTTCTTTGAAGAAAGGGGATAGGGTGCACAAGCCAAATAGGGTAGAAGAGAATAAATCAGCATCAAAGTGAATGATTTTTCTTTTGCCATTGTCCAAATTATTTTCTTTTAGGAAAGTTGGCAAAGTATCTTGAAACAAACCTTTGATAAACGTTGCACGCTCATCATTGATATCAGGAATACCTACGGCATTCATACTGCCTTTTTTGAAATTCAAACCCCAAGCTTCTGGTAAGCCTTCGAAGGTGTCAAAACCATAAAACTTACTGTTCGGGTTGCTGTTGTTGTTCAACCACCATTTAAAAGATTGTCCTTTGTATACACCCAACTCAATATAATCTACTTCCAAATTCGACAATTCCATTTTTTTAGAAATGTCTTCATATAAATTATACCTTCTGTTGTGGTCTCTTTTCCAAGTAAAGAAATCATTCATGATGGTTTTGTCTTTTTGCTCATTCACCCATTTGCTAATGTTTAATGTATTTGCAATTAACATTAATGGTTTTACTAAGAAAGAAAGATAAACACCTGGCCTCAACCAATAGATAATGCCCTTAAGGCTTACTTGAATTATTTTAAGAAATGACTTCATTTTTTATAGGATTGCAAAACTAATGATTTAGATTCTAAAATCATTAACTGCTCATTACACTTCCGCAATTAATATCAACGACTTGACCGGTGATGGCTTTCTGGCTTAATAAATAATAGACCAAATCAGCTATCTCTTCTGGTTCTGCCATTCTTCCCAAAGGAACACTTTTCATCGCCAACTTGAAAAATTCTTCTGTGCTTATGCCAAGTCCATTGGCAATTCCCTCCATACCTTCTTTAGACATGGTGGTGTTAACCCAACCTGGACTGATGGCATTTACCAAAATGTTTTCTTCGGCTAACTCGATTGCCCAACTGCGCATTAATCCTAACAAGCCAGCCTTAGAGGCACAATAGGCCGTATAATTCTTAACCCCTAAACGCGCCAAAACGCTTGACGTTAGTAGGATATGTTTTTTTTCTCCTCTGCTGCTTTTAAGTTGAGGTAAAAATGAATTAACAAAATAATAGGTTCCCGATAAGTTGGTGTCTAAAATCTCATTCCAACGGTCATCCTCGCCGTAATGGTTTTCACCACCTACACCTGCATTGGCAATAATGCCATCGATGTGTGCACCATTTAATATGGTAGACACTTCTTCGCAATTGGCCTTTAATCGAATGTCAGTGGTAACTACTAAATGGTTTCCAGGTGCCAATAATTTATGTGTCTCTTCAAGCTTTTCAGGGTTCCTCCCCATTAAAATAAGGCCAGCACCTTCTTTTGCGAGTTTTATTGCAATTGCTCGTCCAATGCCACTGCCAGCGCCGCTAATGATGTATCGATTGTTTTTCATAATCAAATAATGCGTGCAATATAAAAGATAATTTGATTCTTCGCCGTTTTGAATTTAAATATTCTTTAAAATTTATTAAATTGACTGTGTGCAGTTTAAATAAGAATGGATATTTTTGCAGGTGTGAAATATCAACTAATTAGTATTGACGAAAAGGCTGCAGCGAAGGAATTTATCGATTTCCCAAAAAGACTCTATAAAGGAGACGCCAATTATATTATGCCATTGGATGTCGATATTGAACAGGTTTTTGACCCTGCTTTCAACAAAGCATTTGAAAATGGTGCTTGCAAAAGATGGTTGTTAAAAGACAATGGAAACACAATCGGAAGAATTGCGGCATTTTATACTAAAATTGACACAACGGGTGTACTAACAGGTGCCTGCGGTTTCTTTGAATGTATCGACGATTTCGATGCGGCCTCACAATTGTTTGATGTGGCTAAATTGTGGTTGCTTGAAAACAAATGTGAATACATGGATGGTCCTGTTAATTTTGGAGACAGGGATAGTTTTTGGGGACTAATGGTTGAAGGTTTTGCCAGTCCTAGCTACAGAGAAAATTACAATTTCCCTTACTACCAAAGTTTATTTGAAAAATACGGCTTTACGCCAGAAATTGGACAAACAACCTCGCTGATCGAAAAGGCGTCATTTAATTTTGAACGTTTCAGTAAGTTGGCAACTAGGGTAATGAACAACCCAGCCTATACATTCGATTATATCCACAAAGACAATTTAGAGAAATACGCAAAAGACTTCATTGAGATTTATAACCAAGCTTGGGCCTTTCATGAAAATTTTGTGCCGATGACCATGGATAAAATCATGGTAAGAATGAAACAAATGAAACCAATCTTAATTGAAGAGCTTAACATTTTCGCCTACCACGATGGCAAGCCAGTTGGGTTTTATATCAATGTGTTGGATGTGAATCAAATTTTCAAACACGTGAATGGCAAGATGAACCTTTTGGGCAAACTTAAGTTTTTATACTACAAAAGATTTGTAAAAAGAGTTAGAGGTATTGTCTTTGGTGTTGTTCCAACCCACCACAATTTAGGTGTTGAAGTGGCAATGATTATGCATTTCAGAGCCGCTTTGATCAAAGACCGCTACATCCAAAATGAATTGGCTTGGGTGGGCGATTTTAACCCTAAAATGTTAAGTATGTTTGAATCAATGGGTGCTAAGCCCATAAAAAAACACATCACTTACAGGTATAATTTTACTAAATAAATTTGAAAATACTTTTTATCGCCAACCGTTTTCCATATCCTCCTTTTAGGGGCGATAAATTAAAGATTTACAATCTATGTAAACGTTTGGCTGAGAAAAATGAAATTCACCTAATTACATTTACTGAGCACAAATCGGATTTGCAATATTTGGATAAATTGAGCCCCATTTTCAAACGAATGGAAATCGTTCATTTACCAAAGCTGCAAAGTCTATTTAATTCCGCTGTTGGACTCTTTCAAAAGTTTCCACTACAGGTTCAATATTTTAAATCGAATGAATTTTCTTCCCGTTTGAAACAATTGCTGTCGGAAGAAAAATACGATGCCATACACGTTCAGCACATTCGTATGGCCCAATATGCTATTCCATATAAGCAGTATTTTAGAATATTGGACTTGCCTGATGCCTTTTCACTTTATTGGCAAAGACGCAAAGAAGTGCCAAGAAGTATTTTGTCTAAAATGCTGGATAATATTGAATCTAAAAGGGTTATCAAATATGAGGAATACGTCCTTAATGAGTTCAACTTAAATTTAGTTTGTTCCCAAGAGGATCAAGCGTTTTTAATTAAAAACCATCAGGTTTCTAATATTGAATTGTTGCCCAATGGCGTGGATACCCAACAATTTAAACCAGGTAAACACGATTATTCTCACAATGAAACCTTGCTGTTTACTGGCAATATGGATTATGATCCAAACGTAGATGCAGTAATTTATTTTGTTGATGAAATTCTTCCCACGATAGTTAAAGCCTTCCCTAATGTGAAGTTTGTAATTGCAGGACAAAGGCCAATCGAAAAAGTAAAGGCATTGGACAATGGTAAAAATGTTTTTGTTACAGGGTTTATTCCTGATTTATCTGATACCTATAACAGCGCAAGCGTGGTCGTAGCGCCATTGCGCTTTGGTGCAGGTACTCAAAACAAAGTTTTAGAGGCCATGTCTATGGGCATTCCCGTTGTTTGCTCAAATATTGGGTTCAAAGGATTAGGCATTCAGGATGGGGAAGGTGCTTTCATGAGGCTAGGTGCAAATGAATTTGCCGATCAGGTAATAAAACTCCTTTCTGATGAAGAGTTGAGGAAAACCACAGGGAATAAGGGCGTAGAAGTGATTGAAAAATCGTTTACTTGGGAAACCATTTCCGAAAAACTTGCCGCCTTCTTAGGCAGAGGAACTAAATAGCTTGGTTCTTCTTTTTGCTGTATACCACTCTAACCCAAATAAATGCCAGTAATATTAATAAGGCGCCTAAGTACATAGGTGCGCCAGGTAATTCATAAATCGCATTTTCACCACTGAAGTTTGCAAATAGATTGTTCATAATCAATGGGCCTATGATGGCTGTGATACTCATTATACTGGTCATGCCCCCTGATAATTCGCCTTGTTCATTGGGTGGTACAGAACTGCTCATTTCACTCTGCAAGGCCGGTCCTGCTATTCCACCTAAACAATAAATGCTCGTGAAAGCAAACATCATCCACGATTGGTTGGCCATGGCAAACAAAAGCATGCCTATGCAATATAAAAAGAAGCCCAGTTGTATGGATTTTTGGTTTCCTAATTTAGGTACAATAACACGGATTAATCCACCTTGCACAATAGAGACCATTAAACCGACCATGCCCAATGAAAGTCCAATCATTTTTTCGTCCCAATGAAATTTATACTTCGTGTAATAAGGCCAATTGGATTGCACGGCATGTGAAGCTAAGTATAACAAAAACAAAGGAACCATTAATTGAAGTACCTGTTTGTATTTCTTTAATTGGATGAGGGTTCCAATAGGATTTGCACGGCGCCAATCGAATTTTCTTCTGTTTTCTTTGGATAAACTTTCAGGCAATAAAAAATAACAAAGGCCAGCGTTTAGTAATGAGAATATTGCGGCAACATAAAATGGTGCGCGCAGGCTGATTTGGGCAGCCAATCCGCCAATAACCGGTCCAAGGATAAAACCCAAACCAAAGGCAACACCAATTAAACCGAAGTTTTGGGCTCTTTTTTCAGGCGTACTGATATCTGCAATGTATGAACTTGCTGTGGTAAAGCTCGCACCACAGATACCTGCAATGACTCTGCCGATTAACAAGACCGGAATGCTCCAAGCAAAAGCATGGAAAATGTAGTCAAGTCCCAAACCAAACAAAGAAATTAGAATAATTGGTCTGCGTCCAAATTGGTCGCTTAAATTGCCCATTATGGGTGCAAAGAGAAATTGAGGAAACGCAAATGCAAATACCATCCATGCGCCAACACTTGAGGCTTCTGAAATGGTATACCCACCAAGCTGTGAGAGTAGATTGGGTATAATTGGAATAATAATTCCTATGCCAATGACATCAATCAACAAGGTGATAAATATTAATGTTAAAGCATAGTTGCCGGTTTTTGTGTGGGTCATAAACTTAAAATGCGAATTTATACTTCGTTAATTATATTTCTAAATATTATATTTAAAATTTGCTGGATTTCCAATTATTTAATAAATAATTAAATGAATAAGATTGCTTTAATTTAATTCAAAAATTTTTAAAATTAAATTGTATTTTTGCCCCCTAAATAAGAATATGGCGCAGTTTGAATTAATCATGCCTAAAATGGGCGAAAGTATAGCAGAAGCTACCATTACCAAATGGTTGAAGAACGAAGGTGATACCATTAAATTAGACGAAGCAATTGTAGAAATTGCGACCGATAAGGTTGATTCTGAAGTTCCTTCTACAGGAGAAGGCGTGTTAATTAAAAAACTTTGGAACGAAGGTGATGTCGTGCCAGTTGGCGCAGCAATCGCATTAATTGGTTCTGATGCATCTGCTGTTGCGAGCAGTTCAGCTCCAGCTCCAGTTGCCAAAGCTGAAGTTAAAGTTGAAACAGTGGTTCAAGCAGCAGCAGTGGCTCAACAATCTGTTGAAGCTGCCAGCAATATGGTTTCATTGGCAAATTCTATTGAAGGTAGATTTTATTCTCCTCTGGTTTTAAATATAGCAAAAACAGAAGGTATTGGAATGGCTGAGCTAGACCGCATTCCTGGTTCTGGCAAAGACAACCGTGTTACCAAAGCCGATATTTTGAAATATGTTGAAGGTGGAAGATCTGCTCAAAACACAGTTGCGGCAGTGAGTGCACCTGCACCAGTTGCAGCAGCGCCGGTTAGCAAGCCAGCAGAATCTAAGCCAACAGCCTCTAAAGTTACCATGATGCCTGGTGATGAGATTATCGAAATGGACCGCATGCGTAAAATCATTGCAGACCATATGGTAATGAGCAAATCAACCAGTCCACATGTAACCTCTTTTGTTGAAGCGGATGTGACCAATTTGGTTCAATGGAGAGATAAGATCAAAGGCAAGTTCGAGAAAAAAGAAGGTGAAAAAATTACGTTCACGCCTATTTTTATTGAAGCCGTTGTGAAAGCTATTAAAGATTTCCCAATGATTAACATTTCGTTGGATGGAACTAACATCGTAAAACGCAAAAACATCAATATAGGAATGGCTGCAGCTTTGCCTTCAGGAAACTTAATTGTTCCTGTAATTAAAAATGCAGACACCAAAAATCTCCTTGGTTTGGTTAAAGATGTTAACGATTTAGCAAGAAGAGCAAGAGAAAACAAATTAACGCCAGATGAAATATCTGGTGGTACTTATACCATTACCAACGTTGGTACTTTTGGAAACGTAATGGGAACACCTATTATCAACCAACCACAAGTTGCTATTTTGGCTGTTGGTGCAATCCGCAAAAAACCAGCTGTTTTAGAAACTGAATATGGTGATGTTATTGCAATCAGACACATGATGTTCCTAAGCCATAGTTACGACCATAGGGTAGTAGATGGTGCTTTGGGTGGTGCTTTCGTAAGAAGGGTAGCCGATTACCTAGAGCAATGGGACGTGAACAGAGAGATTTAATTACTCGTTAATTAGCTGGAAGCCGATTCCTATTCTGAAAATATTAAGTACATTTTCTTGATCTTTTATAGCTGGAATCCATTTGCCACTGGTTAACCTTATTACTTTTTCAGCTTCATATTTGAATGCTAGGTCACCTTCAGTGTTGCTCCCTAAATCAAGTATAGTGCCCTCACGACTGATGGTGAAGATTACAATGACGTTTAAATCGATGTCTTCTTCTTTTTTTGATTCAGGAAAAATTAAATTGTTATCTATGAAATCATAAAATGCAGAATCACCACCTATGAATTTTGCATTGACCATATTTACAGTATCAACCTTTAAATCAGCTTTATTTGTTTTTAGTTCATTCTTTAAAAATGCGCCTGCTGTAATTGGTGAAAAAGTGGAATCTATCTTATTGTCTTTATAGTATACACATTTATCAATAGAGGACCTGCCATCAATTACCTTGTAATAATAGATACTAGAGGTGTCCATGTTTTTTTTCAAAACAATTGATTTTAACAAATGGCCATCAGAATAGTATGAATAGTTTTTGAATTCATTTTGACAAACTTGTCTAACATAGCCAATCTGACAATTTCCATAATAGTATTCTTTGCTTTGAGTTATTTTTCCATTTTCGTCAAATTGCAATTCAACACCATGGATTTTACCCTTAATAAAATATCGACTATGCTTCAGTCTTCCATTTTCAAAATACTCTTTTTCTTCTCCGTCCTTAAAATTTTTGAAATAATTACTTTCTGAAATTAGATTTCCAAGGTCATTGTATTTTCTTTCAATTCCGTATTTATGTCCAGCATATAATTCGCCCTCTTTAATGATTTTGCCATTTCCATTGTATTCTATTTCTCTTCCGCGGATGTTTTGAATGGCATCCATTCGTTTGGGTTTAAATTTTTTAGAATAATATCTGCGGTATTTTATTTTACCCTCACAGGTGTAAAAATCTAATCTAATTCCTGAATCAGAAGAAAAAACGAACGCGTAATTGCAATGTGTTTTTCCAGCATATTGGTAGTTTTCGTCAAAGTACAATTTCTTTTGGCCGAAAATGTTCGAGCAAGCTGCCAAAGTCATAAATAGTATTAGTTTTTTCACGGTGCAATTTTAAAATTTTATTTTCAATAATAGAATATGAAAACCAGCATATATTTTTTTGTATTTCAAAAAATTGACATAGATCATTGATTTTCATTTCTAAAATGATTAATTTTGAACTTTATATATGTTAAAACGAATATTTGTATTTCTATTGATCGTAGCTTCCTCTGCTGCTTTCATTGGTTGCGAACACCAACCCAAAGTTAAACTTGGAACTGGTAATAACAATACACCAATTGATTCGACTAAGAATGGAACCAACTGCAGCCCTGATACTGTCTATTTTGTCAATGAAATATTGCCAATGATAACCTCAAATTGTGCTCAAGCAGGTTGCCATGACAACATTACCCAAGCAGAAGGCGTTATTTTGGATTCTTACAACAACATCATGAGGGAAGTTCGCTCAGGCAATGCCAATTTTAGCAGTTTGTACAGAGAAATTGCGAATGGCAATATGCCGCCAGCTGGCTCAATGACCCAAGAACAAATGGATAAAATCAAAAAATGGATTAATCAAGGTGCAAAAAACAACTACTGCAACTCTGGTTGCGATACAACTTTGTTTACTTTTTCTGGTCCTATTACCAAAATAATTAATACCAATTGTATTGCTTGTCATCAATCAGGTACTGTCTTATTAAATTCATACGCATCTGTTAAAGCCTTGGTAGACAATGGCCGTTTCTCAGGTGCGATAAAACACCAATCTGGTTTCCAACCCATGCCAAGCCCATATATTACCTTATCGGATTGCGACATGAAGAAAATTGCAAAATGGATTAATGCGGGAGCTCAAAACAATTAATTCAAATATGAAAGGGTTCCTAATTTTTTCAATTCTTGTACTCGGAATTTCTTTGAATTCTTGTTACTACGATAGGGCTGATAAATTGTATCCAAGCACAACTTGTGATACGGCCAAAATGAATTTTACCAACAACATTAAGCCAATTTTAACAAACAATTGTTTAAACCAAGGTTGTCACACCACAGCCAATCCAAATGCATCTATTGTCTTGGATGCCTACTCAGGAACACAAGCGACAATTGCTGGAGATAAATTAATAAACGCATTGAAATATCTTGCCGGTGGAAGTAAAAACATGCCACCTGCTGGAAAAATATCCGATTGTGATATTTCTAAAGTTGAGGCCTGGATTAAGCGTGGAGCACCTGAAAATTAATAAAATTAAATTTATATGAAAAAAATTATCATCTGGTTATTAGCCATAGGCTTAATATCCGGAATAGCTGTTTACTTTTTTGTGTTCTATTATGGCGCAAAACATGAAGACCCTCTAAAATCAGAACAAATGGTGTCTGTTGATGCCAAAGATTTATTCTCTCAATATGAATTGAATGAAGTTAGTGCCAATAAATTATACTTAGGAAAAGTAATAAAGGTAAGCGGCGATATCTCAGATATTCAATTGGATAAAAACCGCTACACCATAAGCTATGCGACAAACGGCGTTATGGGTACTGTCCTGTGTGAGATGGATACCCTCGAAAATCCTAAGGTCAAATCACTCATCATTGGCAGTAAAGTTGTAATTGCAGGTTTTTGTAATGGCATTAACATGGATGTGTATTTAGACCGTTGCAAATTGGCAGAATAATTGTAATACGTAAATAATAATCAGATCATAATATGAAAAACTTTGTTTTAATCGCCGCCCTTTTATTGGGTTCATTTGCTGCAAATGCCCAACTATATTTCACAAAAACTGGAACCATCAAATTTGATTCCCATACCTCACTTGAAGATATTAAGGCTGAAAATAGAAAAGTTGTCAGCATGCTTAACAGCACAACAGGTGCATTGGAGTTTTCTCTGCTCATGAAAGGCTTTGATTTCACCAACCAGTTGATGGAAGATCACTTTAACGAAAGCTATGCGGAAAGCGACAAATACCCTAAGGCAAGTTTCAAAGGAACTGTTGCCGATATCAGTAAAGTTGATTTCACCAAAGACGGTACTTATAAAGTAAATTATTCGGGTAAATTAACCATTAAAAATGTGACCAAAGATGTTACAGGAACGGCTACCATCGTAATTAAAGGGGGTAAAGTAACAGCAACGTCTGCTTTGAAAGTTAAACCAAAAGACTACAACATTGTAATACCAGCAACTGCTGGAGCTAAAATAGCAGAAGAAATTACCGTTGACATTATAATGGACTACACCAAAAAATGAGAAAGATTTTATTTGCAATTTTAAGTTTGTCTTTTGGTAATATTTATGCCCAAATTGACACATCTAAAAAAATAGAAACAGTTCCTACCGTTATCTCTGATACACCAGGTTTTGTTGCCGATACCAGCAGTATGTTGGATGGACTAATGGACATTGATTTAGGTCCTGATTTTGAAACCAACGTGTTTAAAGGTACCAGGGTAATTAATTCCCAAAGTACTGAAATGATAGGAAAGCAAAATTTGGATTTTAGAATTTGCCACCGTTTTGGTGAAGTAAATCAAGGCGGATACCAATTGTGGGGACTAGACCAAGCCTTCCAAAGAATGAGTTTCACCTATGGTATTTCAGATTTATTAAACGTGGAAATTGGCAGGAGCAATGTTGGGAAAATATACGATGGAAGCATTAAATGGAAAATCATGCGACAAGCAAAAGGCGATAAGAAAAGACCTGTTAGCATTGCCTTGTATTCAAATATTGCTTTGCAAACAGAAAAGAATACCAATGCTCAAATTGATCCGTACTACTACACCCACAGATTGTATTATGCCCATCAATTGTTGGTTTCTAAGAAAGTGAATAAAAATTTCTCTTTCCAAATCATGCCAACATTGGTGCACAGAAATTTAATTGATTCCCAAAAATTCAAAAACGATGTATTCAGTATTGGCTTTGGCGGTAGAAATAAAATTACCAGAAAAACAGCCTTAACCTATGAATACTTTTATGTGTTCCCAAATCAAATAAAATCTACCTACCACAATTCTCTGTCTATTGGTTTTGATATTGAAACCGGTGGCCACGTTTTTCAATTGCATTTTACCAATTCAAGATTCATGAATGAAAAAGGTTTTGTTGCCGAAAATACTGGCGATTGGTTGAAAGGTGGAGTTCACTTTGGATTTAATATTTCAAGAGTATTCTACATCGGAAGAGGTTAATTAAACGCTTCAAAAATATCTTAAGGCTGAATGGAAACATTCTGCCTTTTTTGTTGTATGTGTTCTAAAAAATACAATTATTTTGACCTGTTTACAACTCAAAAATAATCAAGTGCTATCTGTTGTATCTTTGATTGGTTATAAATAAATCGAAAATGAAACATTCTTTTAAAATATTTGCAGCCGCATGCTTAATTGTGGCTTGCGTTCCGCAAAGGAAGTTAGATGAGCTTCAGGCAAAATATGATGTTTGTCAAAAGTCAAATTCAGAATGCAGCACGCAACTATCCACAGCCAATAGCAGTTTACTTAATTGCAATGACAACAATGCGGTACTAAAAACAAGAATGCTTGGCTTACAAGCAGACTCATTAGAATGCTTCACCGCGCTTGAAAGAACAAAGAAGTTGTATGAGCAATCAGAGGAAACAGCGCAAAAAATAATTGAAAACAACCGTTACGAAAATGGCCGTTTAACCACCGACTTAAATGCAAAAAATGAAGCATTGAAAAACAAAGAAAGGGAGTTAAATGAAAAGGAAGCTTCTTTGATGATGTCTCAAAATAAAAACCGCGACTTATCTGCTAGCTTAGCTGCTGCTCAAAGCGATTTGAAAATCAGAGAAAAAAGAGTGGCGGAATTGGAAGCCATTTTAAAAGCAAAAGACAGTGCAGTGTTAGCACTCAAGGCAAGCATTCAAAAAGCTTTATTGGGTTTCCAAAACCAAGGCTTGACTGTTGAGGTGCGCAATGGTAAAGTATATGTAAGTATGGAAGAAAAGTTGTTGTTTAAATCTGGTAGCATAGCTGTTGACCCTAAAGGTGAACAAGCACTATTGGCGTTGGCTAAAGCGTTAAATTTAAACAATGATGTAAGTATATTGGTTGAAGGCCACACAGACAATGTGCCCATGAAATCACCAACCATTAAAGATAATCTTGATCTAAGTGTATTGCGCGCTACTTCTATCGCACGTATCTTAACCACCGTTGGTGCTGTTGATCCAAGACGTGTTACCTCTGCTGGTCGCGGCGAAGCATTCCCCATAGATCCAGCCAATACCCCTGAGGCTAGGGCGAAAAATAGAAGAACTGAAATTATTTTGACCCCTAAATTGGACGAATTGTTGTCTATCTTAAGCTCTCAATAATCAATAAAATATAAATTAAAGGCAGGTTTTATCGAAAGGTAACTCCTGCTTTTTTATTCGTATGCTGCAGATAAGTATAGTTAGTATTGGTAAAACCAATGAGGCCTATGTTAAAGATGGGCTTGATAAATACGTTAAACTGTTGGGTAAGTATGCCAAGTTGGATTGGAAAGAATTGCCCGATGTGAAGAATGGCAACAAGCTTCCGCCCAATAAACTCAAAGAAGCCGAAGCCGAATTGCTTTTAACCCATATTCCAGATAAATCGTTTGTGTTTTTTTTGGATGAAACGGGCAAGACTTTTAATTCCATAAAATTTGCTGAGCATTTTCAAAAAAAGAGCACTGAATATTCGAAAATTGTTTTTGTTATTGGAGGTTCATATGGACTTGACGAAAGCATTAAACAAAAAGGGGAGGCCATTTCATTGTCTGCAATGACCTTTAACCACCAAATGGTCCGTGTAATATTGGCTGAGCAACTATTCCGTTGTTTTACCATTATTCATGGTACGGGTTACCACCATTGATAAATCAGCGTTTAACAGGATAGCCGTTTCTAAAAACAATTCTTTTTTCAACTTTTCCTTCTTTATTGTAGGAAACGGCAGTTCCATCTAATACGATTAGATAAAATTGCTCGGTCTCTTGATTTGAAAATGATTGCTCAGTCTTGAACAAATGTTGCTTATAGCGCAAGCTGTCATCGATGAGCACGTAATCAAATGATTGTTTCAATTTGCCAGTGTGATGGTAGATCTTCCATTGGCCTTTGGGGTAATAATTGCCTTCAATGTTGATTCTGTATTCTGCAAAATCTGAATCTTTATTGGGATTTACAGATGCAGGGTAGTGTTTTTCATAATTGAATGTTTCATGTGGTTTTTTAAAGGCAATTTCACCTGTTTGAAAAGCTTTCCCGTTTTTATAATACGAAGTGAATTGGAATATTTGGTTTGGCAAACAATCTATGCGGTATTCCAATTGAGAGTCTGAATAAATTTCTGTGTACAACAACTTTCCATAATGAAAACTGTCTTTTTGTTTAAGGAAAAAACTGTTCAAATGATAACTAAACTCTTCGGTCTTCCATACCCCATGCCTTGATGCTGCATTAGGAAAACTGTCTTCTTGGTTGGCTGTTTCAGGATACAAAAAGGGAAAAATTTGGTCATTATTAAATACCATGCCTTCAATTTTGAAAAGTCCTTCGCTTTTTTGAGCAACATTAAATGTAATTGGTTTTTGTTCAAAAGTTGAATGGCCATTGGATATCTTGATGCGGTCAATTACAATAATATCACCTACCATAGAATGTTTGATCATATTGCGAACGGTTTCATTGATTTGCGATCCATTGCAAGTTACGAGTTCAAAAAAGCCCCTCTTTGGTATGTGAAGAAATTGATATTGAACGATTTTATAGTTTAAAATATCTTGGATGATTGCATCATTCTGATAAACTAATTCCTTTTGATTGAGAATTTCTTCTTTGGTGTAAAATCCATTGTTAATAAGACTTCCAAACTTTACTTCACCTTTAGGAACAAATCTAATTTTATAAGACTTGCTGGATACCAACTTAGTTTTATCCTTTGATTGAACGGAAACATTAATCAAACAACTACTGCTGTCTTTTTGCGGTAATACTTTCGCAATGTATCTGCCATCCGCTATCTTTTGAATGTAATTTCCCTTTCCAGTAATACTGACAATTAAGTCTTGGCTTTTAATGCCTTCAACAGCAATTGAAATGGGGTTGTCCAATCCAACATACAATACCTGGTGAAAGTCCAATGAAACGACCGCATTTTGCGCGCTCAAAGACTTGCTTAAAGTAAAAAGCAGGAGATAAAATAAGAATCTTAACTTCATTGTTTCAAAGTTACAAAACAATGAGAAATTAAACGACTATTTACCAAAGGATTCGGCCATTGTTTTTGCAGTTTCTAAAACCTGATTCATGCCACTGCTGTCTTTTCCACCAGCACTGGCGAAGAAAGGCTGTCCACCACCGCCTCCTTGAATTAATTTAGCAAGATCACGGACAATATTTCCGCAATTGATTTTATAGTCGCTTACCGATGAATCTGATGCAAACACAGTTACCATCGGTTTGTCTTCATTTACCGAAGCAAATACGCCGAACAATGGCGCGTGCTCACTGCGCAATTGGAAGCATATGTTCTTCAAATGCTCAGCTGATACGCCATCAACGCGCTCAAATATTAAGTTTAATCCGCTACCAGAGGTTTGAATCTTTTCAATAAGGCTCTTTTTAACTTCATTGGCTTTATCCGATTCAAATTTTTCTACCTTTTTAAGCAATTCAGAACGTTCAGATTGTAATTTTTGAACCGCCATACTCAAATCTTTAGGCTCACCCAACATAAGATTCAAATTCTTCATTTGGGTTTCAATTGCTTTGTAATAATTATCCGCCGCTACATTGGTAATGGCCTCAATTCTTCTTACACCTGCAGCCACAGAACTTTCAGATGTTAATTTAAAACGTCTAATCAACCCTGTGTTTTTAGCATGGGTACCACCGCATAATTCCACAGAATATTTTGGATCGAAAGTAATCACACGAACCAGGTCGCCATACTTTTCGCCAAACAAGGCGGTCGCTCCATATTCTTCCACAGCTTGTTTAATCGGTATCATGCGTTTTTCGTCAAGCGCTATGTTTTCTGAAATTTTCTCGTTCACAATTTCTTCAACCTTGGCAATTTCTTCATCGGTCATTTTAGAGAAATGGCTAAAGTCAAAACGCAAATAGTCTGGTGTTACCAAACTGCCTTTTTGTGCCACGTGGCTGCCCAATACTGTTTTTAAAGCAGCGTGTAATAAGTGGGTGGCGCTGTGGTTGTAGGCTGTTAAGTTTCTATTGTTTGCATTAACCTTTACTTCAAACGATTGCACATTGTCTTTTGGCAATTGCTTTACGTAGTGAATGATTAAATCGTTTTCTTTTTGGGTGTCAATAATTTCAATAGTCTCTCCATTAACGACGCCTTTCATTAACCCGGTATCTCCAACTTGTCCACCACTTTCAGCATAAAAAGGGGTGATGTTGAACACCAATTGGAATTGTTCTTTGTCTTTAACCTTAACCGTGCGGTATCTTGCAATTTTAACACTAGCCTCGGTGAAGTCGTAACCAATGAATTCTTCATTGTCGTCGTCGCTCAAATAATTCCAATCGCCTGTTTCTTTTACTGCATCTTTTCTACTGCGCTCCTTTTGCTCTTGTAACAAGGCCTCAAACCCAGCAATATCAACGACAGCATTGTTCTCTGAGGCAATCAAGTTGGTTAAGTCGATTGGGAATCCAAAAGTATCGTACAATTCAAATGCCGTTTTGCCATCCACAGTTTTAATGCCATTGGCAAAATGGGCGTTTATTTTATCCAATCCATTAGATAGAGTTCTTAAAAAGGTATTGCCTTCTTCTTGAATCACTTTGGCAATAAAGTCTTTTTGTGACTCCAATTCTGGAAACACAGAACCAAATTCGCGCGATAAAACTGGAAGCAAACGGTACATAAAAGGTTCACGCATACCCAAGTAACTGTATCCATAGCGCAAAGCCCTTCTTAAAATACGTCTAATAACATAACCAGCGCCACCATTTGATGGCAATTGACCATCGGCTATGCAAAATGCAACAGCTCTTATGTGGTCGGCAATAACTCTAAAAGCAATGTCTTTTTTCTCATCGGTTCCAGTGTAAGTGAATCCTGTTATGGTCTCTAATTCTTTTATGATTGGTTGGAAAACATCGGTGTCATAGTTTGATTTTTTGTTTTGCAACACGCGCACCAAACGCTCAAATCCCATACCGGTATCAACATGCTGTGCAGGTAGTTTTTCCAAGCTGCCATCTGCCTTTCGGTTGAATTCCATGAACACATTGTTCCAAATTTCTATCACTTCTGGGTGGTCTTTGTTCACCAATTCAGCACCTGAAACCGCCTTTCTTTCCTCATCGCTGCGCATATCCACGTGGATTTCACTGCATGGGCCGCAAGGACCGGTGTCACCCATTTCCCAAAAATTGTCTTTCTTGTTGCCTTTTAAAATTCTATCTGATTGGCAAAGTTTTGACCATAAATCATAGGCTTCTTGGTCGAAGGCCAAACCTTCTTTTGAATCGCCTTCAAAAACGGTGACGTATAAACGGTCTTTGTCAATCTTGTAAATTTCAGTTAACAATTCCCAACTCCAAGCTATGGCTTCCTTCTTGAAATAGTCACCAAAACTCCAATTGCCCAACATTTCAAACATGGTGTGGTGGTAGTGGTCGACCCCAACTTCCTCTAAATCGTTGTGCTTTCCACTGACACGCAAACATTTTTGGGTGTCAGCTGCTCTATTGTATGGGGCTTTTTTATTGCCTAGAAAATAGTCTTTGAACTGATTCATCCCCGCATTGGTAAACATCAATGTAGGGTCGTTTTTTACCACAATCGGCGCTGATGGAACGATGGTATGTTGCTTATTCTGAAAGAATTCTAAAAAAGTAAGTCTTATTTCTCTGGAAGAGTGCATATTAAATTGAAATATTCTATTATTTTTGACCGTTTGAAAATTGAAAGCGCGAAAATACAAAAAGCATTAGAGTAATACGCATGG
>CANFXY010000002.1 GCA_947451105.1 Bacteroidota bacterium
ATAATCTACTATACGCTTTTTATATTCTTCGCTTAAGTCAATCGTTTGAAAAGGAATGCCCAAACTTTCAGCCACCATGATGGCATCGTTGCTGTCGTCAATCCAAGGACATTCATCACTAATGGTTACGGAGGTATCGTGCCAGTTTTTCATAAACATACCTATAACTTCATGTCCCGCTTCTTGCAAGAGATATGCCGCTACAGATGAATCTACTCCACCACTTAAACCTACTACAACCTTAGCCATGTTTGAAGCCGCAAAGATACAAATTAAAAATTGTCTGCTCTTCATCTATTCCAATCTTGACATAAGTGGAATCTATAGAAATTATCCATTCTATGTCAAAAGCATTCATTACAATTTGCTAAATTTGCAACATGTTATCATTAAATCCTTCAGAATTAACAATTCCAAAATTACACCAACTTTTATTGGGAAGTGTAGGGCCTCGACCAATTTGTTTTGCAAGTACTGTAGATAAAGATGGCAACAGAAATCTTGCTCCATTTAGCTTTTTTAATGTGTTTAGCGCAAACCCACCAATTTTGGTTTTTTCTCCGGCAAGAAGTGGAAGAACAGGTGAAAGTAAAGACACATACAAGAATGTTAAAGAAGTGGCAGAAGTGGTTATCAATGTGGTAACATACAACATGGTGCAGCAAATGTCTTTGGCAAGTTCTCCTTTCCCAAAGGGTGTCGACGAATTTGTTAAAACAGGTTTTACCCCAATTGAATCTGAGTTGGTTAAACCAGCCCGCGTTAAAGAAAGTCCCGTTCAACTTGAATGTGTTGTAGAAAATATTATTGAATTGGGCCAAGAAGGTGGTGCAGGTAACCTCATTATTTGCAAAGTTGTTAAAATGCACATTCAAGAAAATGCACTAAACGAACACGGTCAAATTGATCAAACAAAAATTGATTTGGTGGCCCGTATGGGTGGAGATTGGTACTGCAGAGCCAATGGAGAAGCTTTGTTCGAATTGGTAAAACCACTTACTATCTGTGGCATTGGCGTTGATGCTCTACCTGAACATATTCGATTGAGCCATATTCTAACAGGAAATGACTTGGGTAAACTTGGAAATGTTGAAGAAGCTCCAAGCCATGAGTCCTCAACAGAAATCAAAACCAAGTATGCCGGCCAAGATTCAATTCTAGTTGCAAAAGAATTGCTCAATAAAGAACTTGCAAAAGAAGCTTTGGCTTTGTTGTGGTAGATTGTAATTTTTAAATTATGTGTATATTTGTTTTGTAAAATACAAAATTATGAAATCAATTAAGCACATCTGTTTACTTATCGCTTTAGTTTCTAGTGTATTAATATTAAATGCCCAATCCTTCAAAAAAGGAAGTTTTCTATTAAGTATTTCTGAAGGCAGCACACGGGCAAATTATTCAACCAGTAACAATTTTACGCATTCGATGGTCAATAGTGACATGGACGGTGTAAGAGACCCACTCTTTATTGAATACGGTATATCCAACAAATGGGGTATCGGTTTAAGCACCGGTAATGATTTATTTAATGTAGATTCTAAAAAGTTTTATGGATTTAACACAGAAAATAACAAGCCATTAAGTGTTAAAACATCTGAATTTACTTTCGACTTGAATTACCATTTGTTCAGCAGTAAAAGAACAGATTTTTCATTATACGGTTCTATTGGTTCCTTTGGGGTAAGCTATTCTGAAAAAGTTGGTTACGCCAATTACACTTACCAGTCTAAAGGTGGCATTGTAAGAGTGGGTGGAAAATTGCGCTACTATTTTTGGAAAAGACTTGGGGTAATGGCAATGTACAGTTTGTATTCAGCAAATTCATCGCCTGTAATAAGGCCTACTATAAGTGAAGCACCAAATTACTCTACCCAAATAAAAGGCTCAGCTTTTGAATTTGGCTTGTGTTTCAGATTCTTCTAATTTTTTAAATAAAAATTAAAGCTATTTCAAAAAACATTAACTGTATAAGCGAAACTTATACAAAATTCCATTTCTTATCCGTAGTTTTGTAGAATAATTCTAAATAAGAAATAAAATGAGTGATTTTGTAACTATATATGCCGAAGCTACCCCTAATCCGGATAGTATGAAATTTGTTGTTAGTAAAATGATTTTACCTAACGACAGCGTCGATTATAGAACCCGCGAAAAAGCTGAAGGCAACTCACCTCTTGCTGTTGAAATTTTTGATACTTTCAAATTTGCAAACGGTGTGTTTATCATGAACAATTTTATTTCTATTACCAAATTGCCAGATGAACAATGGGTTGAGCATATTCCTGTAATCCGCGAATTCATTAAGAACTACATCGAAAACGACAAAGAAATAATTTCAAGCAATAAAAATCTTACCCCTGAAGAGGAAGGTGAGATAGAAATAAAAATTAAACGTCTGTTAGATGACCATGTGAAACCAGCGGTTGAAATGGATGGTGGCGCAATTAGCTTCAAATCATTTAAAGATGGTGTGGTTACAGTGGTTATGAAAGGTAGCTGCAGTGGTTGTCCTTCTTCTACTTTTACCCTTAAAGCTGGTATAGAAAACTTGCTAAAACGCATGGTTCCACAAGTAGAAACCGTTGAGGCTGAGGCTGAATAATCTTCTCTAGTATTTTTATACTAGTTGCTTAATTAATAAATAAATTTTGGGTCAAAAATTGCACTTGGCATGCTTTTTGACTATTTTTGCACAATTACATACACAAATATGCAAAAATCAAATTTACTATTTGCCCTAATTTTAGGTTTATCAATCACCTTCATTGCTTGTTCTAAAGAAGACAAAGGCAATACAGACACAACTGTTACTTTGCCCGCTGGCGTTCAAGATACAGTGACTTCTTTTATGGTGTTCTTCACCAATACAACAGATTCTTCTGCTGAAGTGGCAAGTTACGACGATCCAGATGGTCCAGGTCCAAAACAACCAAACGTTGGTGGTGTTACGCTAAACAAAAACACCACTTACAAAGTGACCTTTTTTATTGAAGATGCGACCAATCCTTCTAAAATTGCGTACTTACATACCAAGATAAAAAACAATGGTAAGGACTATAAAATTTGCACGAGCAACCCTTTGGGCATGAGCGTAACAGCAAAAGATTCTGATGGTACTTTCCCAATTGGATTGGTTAATGATTTGGTTACCACCAGCACACTTGGCAGCGATAACATGAACTTTACAGTTAAATACCAAAAAAGTGTAAAGAATGGCCAATGCTCTCCGGGTGTTGTTTATTACAGCTGTAATATTCCAATCAGCGTTCAATAAATTTCCTTTTCAATTCTCTATTTTATTATTCAGCACGTTTGATTTGCTGATATTTGTTTAGTTTTGCATTATGTTTGAAAATAGTGCTAGAACTGAATTAAGTGAACTGGGTGAATTTGCGCTGATAGACCATCTATCAAAAAACGTTAAAACTTTTAATTCCAATACCATTAAAGGCATTGGCGATGATGCTGCTGTAATTGATAATGGGCAAACCTATAATCTACTCAGCACAGACATGATGGTAGAGGGTGCACATTTCGATTTAACCTATACACCTCTCAAACATCTCGGTTACAAAGCAGTTGTCAGCAACATTAGTGATATTGCTGCAATGAATGGAAAAGCTACCCACATTGTGGTTAGTTTGGCCATGAGCAACCGCTTCTCTCTTGAAGCTATTGAAGATTTATATGTTGGTATTCTAGCAGCTTGTAATCTGTATAAAGTTGATTTAATTGGTGGAGATACCACCTCAAGCTCTAAAGGTTTAATCATAAACATTGCTTGCTATGGTGAAGTAGCCAAAGAAAAAGTAACCTACCGTTCAGGTTGTAAAGAAGGCGACCTATTGGTTGTAACAGGCGACCTAGGTTCTGCATATTTAGGCTTGCATATTCTAGAAAGAGAAAAACGAATTTTCCTTGAAAAACCAGACTTTAAGCCAGATTTAGAAGGCAATGATTACATCATTCAACGACAATTAAAACCTGAAGCCAGGGTCGATATCGTTGAAATATTAAACGGATTAAACATCGTTCCAAGTTCTATGATAGACATTAGCGATGGTTTATCAAGTGAAATTCAACATCTAGCCAAACAAAGCAATGTCGGCTTTACAATTTATGAAGACAAATTGCCAATAGACCCTATCGCATACCAAAGAGCTATAGATTTGGGAATAGACCCAACTGTTGCGGCCCTCAATGGAGGAGAAGATTACGAATTACTGTTTACAGTTTCGCAAGACCATTACGAAGTGCTTAAGAAAGAACTGGATTTAAGCATTATCGGTCACGCAGTTGCAGAACACGAAGGCTTACATTTAATCAGCAAATCAAACAACAAACATAAATTAACGGCTCAAGGTTGGAATAATTTTTCATAAGTTGAGCTCTGATTTTTAAACAATAAAATAAACCATGTCGGTAACACCCAATAGACCAGCAAAACGCGTAACGGTCCACACCCTAGAAGAAATGAAACAAAGAAGTGAAAAAATAAGCATGCTAACGGCTTATGATTTTTCACTTGCAAAAATAATCGATGACGCTGGTATAGATGTTATCCTTGTTGGCGATAGTGCCAGTAATGTGATGGCTGGACACGAAACAACGCTTCCTATTACATTAGACCAAATGATATACCATGCATCTTCTGTAATCAGAGCAGTTAAAAGAGCCTTGGTTGTGGTTGATCTTCCATTTGGTTCTTACCAAGGAAACAGCAAAGAAGCCTTAAACAGCAGCATTCGTATAATGAAAGAAAGCGGTGCACATGCAATCAAATTGGAAGGTGGCGAAGAAGTATGTGAATCAGTAAAAAGAATCATTAGTGCTGGTGTGCCTGTAATGGGGCACTTGGGTTTAACCCCACAAAGCATTTATAAATTTGGGACCTACGCCGTTAGAGCGGTAGATAAAGATGAAGCTGATAAGTTAATTAAAGACGCACAATTGCTTCAAGATGCCGGCTGCTTCGCTTTGGTACTTGAAAAAATCCCAGCTGAATTGGCTGAGAAAGTGGCTTCAATGCTCAAAATTCCTGTAATCGGTATCGGTGCTGGAGGAGGCGTTGATGGTCAAGTATTGGTTCTTCACGATATGCTTGGCATTAATAAAGACTTTTCACCCCGCTTTATGCGCCGCTACTTAAATTTATATGAAAATATAAAAACCAGTGTTGAGTCTTATATCACCGATGTGAAATCAAGCGACTTTCCGAACGAAAACGAACAATACTAAATCTAGTCTTGCAGACCATCGAAATCAATACAGCCCAAAATGTTAAAATTGATTATGAATTGGCCGGCCTCAGACATAGAATTTTTGCATTTTTAATCGACTTTCTTTTAATGTGTGTGCTAATATTTATTTTGGCCACACTTTGTAATCTTATCTTTATAGATAAGAATCAGCTGCTTATTGATTTAATTGCCTTTATCGTACTTGGTTTTTATTCCATATTCAATGAAATATTTTTCAAGGGTCAGAGTCTTGGAAAAAAAGCGATGGGCCTCAAAATAATAAAAACAAATGGCGCTGAACTTGAGTTCTATGATCTGTTTTGTCGTTGGTCAACACGTTTAATTGACATCTATCTATCGTTGGGCGGAATTGCTTGTTTTCTAATCTCTAGCAATAAAAATGGTCAAAGAATTGGAGATCTAATTGCCGGCACCTGTGTGATTAAAACCCAAAATTCCTACCAATTTAGTTTGAATGACATTGAAAAACTTAATCAGCGCTTTGTAGAAAACGACAACCTAAAATACCCACTTGTAAAAAGACTGTCTGAACAGGATGTTTTATTGATTAAAAAACTTTTGTCTCGGCTTAAAGAATACGACAACAAAGCACATAAAAATGCCTTAGACGAGATGGTACTTAAACTTGCGTCAGTGCTCGAACTTAAAGAAATCCCAACTGACAAAGAAAAATTCTTAAACCAGCTTATCTCCGAATATATTATTCAAACCCGCTAAAATTCTATTGTTTTAATTACTTTTGTGCGGTGAAATTTGAACCCAAAACCATTATTACCCTCCTATTCCTTGGTTTCGTGTGGGGCAGTGCATTCATGTTAATGAAGAAAGGACTTGTCTCCTTTGAACCAATTCAATTGGCTTCTCTTAGGTTAGTCTTTGCAGGAAGTGTGGCAGTATTCTTCTTCTTAAAATCCTATAAACAATTAAGTTCTAAAGATTGGCTTTACCTTTCCATTTCAGGAACCATCGGTAATTTTATACCTGCATATTTATTTGCTAGTGCTGGTGCTGATATTCCTAGTTCCTTGTCTGGTGCATTAAATGCCATGACGCCATTTTTCGCCCTGATATTCGGCGTTATTTTGTTTTCACAACTATTTAAAATCAAGCAATTCCTTGGAATATTAATTGGCTTAGTTGGTGCTTTAATTTTGATATTGTCTAAGAGTAGTGCCGGCATTAGTTTTCAAACCAGTTACATTTTACCATGTTCTAAAGTCATCTTGGCAGCCCTTTTATATGGGATAAACGTCAATATAATTAAATCAAAACTAAACCACCTTTCTCCAATTGTAAATAGTATGGTGCCACTTACGCTAATCGCTATCCCCGCATTGTGTATAGGCATTTACAATGGGGCATTTCAAACTGCAATGCAACCCTCTGCTTTGCCCGCCTTAGGTTTTATTTTTGTTCTTGGTGTTATTGGTTCTGCTGCTTCTTTAATTGTTTTCAATCAACTTGTTCAGAAAACAACTGCCCTATTCGCAGCTTCGGTGACGTATTTAATACCCGTTTTTGCTTACATGTGGGGACTAATTGATGGAGAACCTATAGGTGTGTTTCAACTTGGTGGAATGATGCTAATATTAGGTGGTATCACCTTGACAAAAAAATGAAGCTCCCAAAAGAATTTATTGAACGAATGATTGGCCAATTGGGTCAAGAAGAATTTAATTTATTTCATCAAGCACTAGAGCTTGAATCACCCATATCTATTCGCATAAATGCCAATAAATTTAAGCAATCATTAAATTTTGAAAAAGTGTCTTGGTGTGGTACTGGTTATTATCTAAACCAAAGGCCAAATTTCGCTTCTGATCCACTTTGGCACGCTGGGGCATACTATGTGCAGGAGGCAAGCAGTATGATGCTTGAGCAAGCCTTTTTAAAAGCAAAAGAACACATTCAAGGCCCCCTTAAAATATTAGACCTTTGTGCCGCACCAGGAGGTAAGTCAACACACATAGCTTCTTTATGCGATTCTGAAGATGTATTGGTTTGCAATGAAGTAATTAAATCGCGCGTCCCAATTTTAGATGAAAACATAAAAAAACAAGGTTACTCGAATGTTATTATCACCAATGTAGATAGCAGTGAATATGAAAAATTAGGCGGTGTGTTTGACATCATCGTTGTTGATGCACCATGCAGTGGTGAAGGTCTATTTAGAAAAGATCCTCTTTCAATAAACGAATGGAATTTAGATAATATTCAAACTTGTGAATTAAGACAAAAGAGAATATTAGAATCTATAAGTAAATGTTTAAAACCAAATGGCATAATCATTTACAGTACCTGCACCTATAATCCCGGAGAAAACACCCAACAAATTGAGGCACTTATTACGCTTGGGTTTGAACCCCTTAATTTTAGTATTAATGGCAAAGAGAATTTTCATTTTCAATGTATGCCACAGCACACCAAAGGTGAAGGGTTTTTTATTTCTATGCTCCAAAACAAGTCTCTTGAAAATCCTGAACGTGGAAATAAAGCTTCCAAGTATCTAAAATCACTTAAGAAACAAGACGAATGGATGCAAGGTATACCAAGCAATACTGTTCTGTATGGCTTTGAGAATAAAGTGTTAGGAGGAAACAGCAATACTTTTGATTTTTTCAATGAAACCTTGTCGGGTGTATATTGTTATTCTATCGGGACTGAAATTGGGGAGTTAAAAGAAAAAAGATTTGCGCCCAGTGAATTCTTGCCATTTGCCCAATTTCTACAAAAGGAAGATTTTCCTTTGGTAGATCTTGAACACCCCGATGCCTTGAAATACTTAGCAAAGAACCCCATCATGCACCAAAGCAATGAAAGAGGCTATGTTTTATTATCATTCAATGATGTGATAATCGGGTTCGGTAAATTTGCAGGCAATAGAATCAATAACTTATTTCCTGCTGAATGGAAATTACGACTTATGCCACCTGAAGACAAATGGTTTTCTATTTCAAAGTAAGACACTTTTCAGGTTGTTGTTCATATTAACCGCCCTACATTCGTTAAACTTGAATGGCAAATTCAATATATTTGCTAAAAAAGTTTATGAAACAACACCTTTTTATTGCTCTATTTTTCTTAACGAACCTACTTAATGCACAAGAGAAGATTTCAATACTAAATTTTCTTCAAGCAGGAGCAGTTCCACAAACCATCAATCAAAGAGGCAAAAATTTAAATGCTTCTGGTTTAACCTTTAACTATGTCCACTTTAAAAAACCCAGCTTTTTTAGGATGGATGCTACTTGGTTGGCCAGATACATTTTGAGTGGTGAAAAGGACAGCAATAATTTTAAAGACACCAATGCAGTTCTGGGTATGGACTTGCCGGTATTTACAGCCACTTATGGGAGAAATATTATAAGAAACGATAGATTCAGTCTAGGCCTTGGGATAAATTTAGACTCGAGAACATTTTATAGCTCACCCTTGCAAAAAGCTAAAAATATTATAGATGCGGCAAGCCTTGGGATGGTGGTTGGAATAAAAATTAAAATTAAAGATTGGTTAACCTATACCACACTTGGTGGGTATGATTACATGATAGTTGATGCACTTTATTCCAATAAAAACACAAAAGGAACCCAAATTTATCTTCAAAACAATTTCTCGTTTTTACTGAAAGGCAGAATAGGAATTAACCTTCAACCTGATTTTAGCTTTAAGCAATTTGATAAAGCAGGTATACTAGGAGGTCAGCTCTTTACTAAAAATATAAAAGTAGGATTGGCATTTGCCATTAAATAGGCAACTGGCACCTATCAAGAATAAAATAAATTAATTACTTAACAGCTGGGGCTGGCGTAGTCTTTTGTGCTGGAGCATCCATCAATTCCTTCATTTTAGGATCTGAAGTTACCTCACCTTTTGCAGATTTCTGTCCGTTGTATGAACTTGCAGCAAGTGATACAAACAAAATTAATGCAGCAAAAATCCAAGTTAGTTTTTCTACACCTTCAGATGTTCTTTGAACACCGAAAATTTGGTTACTTGAAGAAAAGTTAGCCGCTAATCCACCACCTTTAGGGTTTTGAATTAAAACTATAACGATCATTAGGGCTGCTGCTATGATTCCGATAATTAATATAATACTTAACATAGTTATTTCCTTTCTTTTTTGATTTTATCGATAAGGTCTGCAAAGAACGATTGTTTTGATGGATTTTGCAAACTTAATTTTTCGTAGGCTTTAATGGCAAAGTCAAAGTTTCCTTGCTGGTAATAGATTTCCGCCAATGTTTCTGAAACAAACTCTAAATCAAGCACTTCACTTCTTTTTGCCATGTTCTCAGGACTGAAAAACTCTTTCTTAGGTCTACTAATTTGAGGATTTATAGATATGAACTTCTCTATAATATCTAAGGATTTTGTTACCTTTTCATTAGGTTCAATAGCAATTTCTTCGTCAAGTTCTTCTATTACTTGAGGAGTTTCTTCAGTATGTTTAGGGTTTTTAAGCCAAGAGAAGAAATCCTTAGAAGAATCTGTTTCAGTTGATGCTTGCTCTTCCGTTTGAGGAACAAATGTCTCAATGCTGTATACAGGATATTTCCTCAAATCAAGTTCTGAGCTTTTATTTGAAACCTCAAGCGTCTCTTTTTCTAACTCTGTATTTTCAGATATTGATTCTATTTCTTCTTCTTTACCTAGATCCTCTATTGCTATTTCTTCCTCTGTTTCTTCTTCAGTTATTAATTTAATAGTCTGTTCTTCCTCCGTCTCCAATTCACTTTCAACTGAAACAACTTCATCCTCAACTTCCGGAAGCTGACTTTCATCCGCTGTTTCGTTTTGCACAAAAGACTTTGTAAATGAAAACTCTGTTGCTATTTCTTCCCCAATTATATCTTGCTCTTCTGGAGTATTTACCGTTTCATGAAGTTTAAATGTGCCTTCAAATTCAAATGGTGTTTCTACTGTTTCATCTAATCCTAACTCAAGTTCCTCAGTCTTTAATTCTTCAGCTTGAGGCGCAACTTCTAGCTCTGACAAGAACGCCTCTAAACCCAATTTTGTGTCTTCAGGTTCAGACGTTTCAATTATGGAAACTTGTCTTTCCTCTGGTTCTACTATGTTTTCTGTTTTTATTTCTTGTGCTTGAGGAATCTCTGAATGTATGAACTCATAAAGCAATTTTCTATCGCGAACCCTTATTGCAGCTTGCCTAAGCATTTCCTCAAACCTATAGTGGTTGGTTTGATAATAATACCTAGCTAAAATTTCAAATGGTTTAGAGAAATATGGGTAATCTTTGGCCAATTGCCTTAAATCATCAACATCACTGTTGTTAATAGTGACAGGATTTCGATATATTTCATTTAACCTTTCTTGATTCATTTGATTACCACTTTAAAGCCACTTTGTTAAATATCTCTTGAATAATTTGGGTACTTACATCCTCGGAAAGTCTACTTTCAATCGATTGAAAGGTTTCACTAGCATCAAACTCCTGAAATTTACTAATAGATTCTGTAAAGTTCATGTCTTTATGTTTAGGACATTCAAAAATAACTTTTACAGTCATGGTAAACCTATTCTTCAAAGATCCCGTATTGCTGCTACTCGCTACCGATTCTGTTTTATACTCTGTAATAAAGCCTGAAATCTTAAAATCACCTTCAGGACTTACAATTGCCAAAGAAGTTTCTCTAATAAATTTATCCTTTAGTTGCTCGGTAAATTTCTGACTCAAACTTGGGTTTACATAAGATGCCTGATTTGCAAAATACTGTATACTGATATTCTGAACATCTGCAGGAATGTTAATCCCAGAAAGACTGTAACTGCAAGACTTACATCCGCTAATTACAAGCAAAAAACACAACATCCATATAGATAATTTAAGTTTCACCATTAAATAGATTCTAAATTATACTGTTTAATCTTCCTATATAAAGTCCTCTCAGATATCCCTAACTCCTTAGCTGCTTTATTGCGTTTACCTTTATTTCTTTGCAAAGCCCTCTTTATCATGTCCAATTCTTGGTCTGCAATGGTTAAACTTTCTTGCTCATGGTCATCAAAAGGCTGAACATCTATAACATTGCTTCTAATAATTGGAGGCGCATTGTTGTTGCTTGGTATAATTACCGGTTTATCATAGGTGTCACCATAATAATTTTCATTGTATAAAACATGCTTAATATCTTCCTTATTATTTTGAATAAACTCATCGCGGTTTGTGCTGTTTTCAACCAATCCAACCACAATTCTTTTCAAGTCGCTGACATCTTTTTTCATGTCAATTAAAAACTTGTAGAATATATCTCTTTCGCTCATGCCCTGAGATGACATTCCATCAGAGGATCCAAATGCCAAAGGCAAATTTTTATCCGATTGAGGCAGATACATGTTTAATATTTCAGGTGAAATAGGGCTATTATCAGCCTCTAGTACACAGATTTGTTCTGTAATATTTTTTAATTGCCTGATGTTACCCGGCCAATCGTAACTGATTAGAAGGTTCTGAGCATCGGCATCCAATTGCACCAATGGTGCGTGGTTCTTTTCAGAAAAACTGGTTGCAAATTTTCTGAACAACAAAGCAATATCAGGCTTGCGCTCACTTAATCTCGGCACCCTAATTGGCACTGTTGCCAAACGGTAATATAAATCCTCTCTAAACTTTCCTTGAGTTGCTCTCTCTAGTAAATCTCTATTGGTTGCAGCTACAACCCTTACGTTGGTTTTTAAAACTTTAGATGAACCAACTTTAATAAATTCTCCGTTTTCTAAAACCCTTAACAAACGGGCTTGTGTTCCCAATGGCAATTCTCCAACTTCATCTAAGAAAATTGTACCACCACTCACCGATTCAAAGTATCCTTTTCTAGCATCCGTAGCTCCGGTGAAAGATCCCTTTTCATGTCCGAACAATTCAGAATCTATTGTTCCTTCTGGTATTGCACCACAATTGACTGCAATAAAGTTACCATGCTTCCTTGAACTAAGGGCATGTATAATTTTTGAAAACGATTCTTTACCTACGCCACTTTCCCCTGTAATCAAAACACTCATGTCCGTTGGAGCTACCTTTACAGCTGTCTCCAAGGCATGATTTAAAGCAGGTGAATTACCTACTATTTCAAATCTATTTTTAATTGCTTGAAGTTCCATTAGTTTATCGCTTTTCCAATAAGTGTTGTACTTGTTACTCTTTCAATTTTAACATTTACATAATCCCCAATTTGGTAATTTTCTTTAGGAAATACCACCTTGATGTTTTGGTCGTTTCTACCAGATAAATCATCCTTACTTTTCTTAGAAAAAGAATCTACCAATACCCTTACTTCTTTGCCTATAAATGTTTGATTATTTTGCAAAGACAATTGGTTTTGTAATGTAATAATTTCTGTTAATCTGCGAGACTTGACGTCTTCAGGGACATCATCAGTCATTTTCTTTTGAGCCAAAGTTCCCGGTCTCTCACTGTATTTATACATGTAACTGAACCCAAATCTTGAGAGCGCCATTAAACTCAATGTATCTTGATGCTCTTCTTCAGTTTCAGTGCAGAAACCTGCAATTATATCGCAGCTAATTCCACATTCTGGAATAATTTCTCTGATTGTATTAACCCTCTCTAAATACCATTCTCTGGTATAGGTTCTATTCATTGCTTCTAATACCCTTGTATTTCCGCTTTGAGCAGGCAAATGAATATATTTACAAATATTGTCGTATTTCTTAATGGTGTAAATAACCTCGTTGCTGATGTCCTTAGGGTGTGAGGTACTAAATCTTATACGCATATTGGGATCAACCAAGGCCACCATTTCCAATAAGGCTGCAAAATTTACGGCAGAATTCTTTTGATCCTCACTGGCATTTTTAAATTCAACTTTAGGACCACCACCAAACCACAAATAACTGTCAACATTTTGACCCAATAAAGTGATTTCTTTATAACCTGCAGCACTCAAATCTCTAACTTCTTGCACTATACTTTCAGGATTTCTACTTCTTTCTCTACCTCTGGTAAATGGAACCACACAAAACGTACACATGTTGTCACAACCTCTCATAATAGAAACGAAAGCCGAAACACCATTTGTATTTAAACGCATTGGTGAAATCTCTGCATAGGTCTCTTCCCTGCTTAATAAAACGTTTATGGCTTTATTTCCATCCTCAACCTCTGCCACCAATTTAGGCAAATCTCGGTATGAATCTGGGCCGGCAACAACATCAACCAATTTCTCTTCTTCTAATAATTTAGTTTTCAGTCTTTCGGCCATACAGCCCAATACACCTATTATTAAATCTTGATTTTTCTTCTTGTTGTTTCTTAAAGCTTTTAATCGATCCCTTATTGTTTTCTCGGCATTATCTCTAATTGCGCAAGTATTTAAAAAAATAACGTTGGCCGCAAATTCATCATTGGTATGGGTGTATCCATGCTCTGTTAAAATGGATCCAATAATTTCACTGTCACTAAAATTCATCGCACAACCATAACTCTCAATATAAAATTGCTTTTTGAGCTCCGTTGTATTGCTTGATATTCCTTCTAAAACTTGAATTTCCTGCATGGGAGGGCAAAGATAATATTTACCTATGACATATTGGCAGAAAAGTGATGGTTTTTTCGATTAAATCGATGTATAAAAGCATCGATATCTTTGGTATTACTCCCATTGGTCGCGATCAGTCATGTCCTCAGGGGCTTCATGCTGATGGCCTTCACAGGATAATTTTCCTTCTGCGTTCTGTTGTCCCAATGTCCATTCATCCGTTCTTGTGGTTTCAATATACAATTCTCCTGATTTTCTGAATATTTGAACATGCAATCCAAAACTCTCATCTATGAGTTGCTCAAATGAATTTACAGTTGTCATAGCATCTATCTCTACAACACCACCTTCTTCGTTCTTTAATAATGAACTTAGATTTTGCGTATTGTCATACATACTGGCCTTATTTGAACCACTAGATGCCATATGCGCACTTTCAAAGAATTCGATTTTTAAATATGGGAAGTATACATGAAACTGTTTCTTCAAATCTTGAACAGTCATGTTGGCTAAAATATTAATCTTCATCTCACAAAATTAGGGGCAAGTTTATTCGCCTAAAGTGAGCAAAATCAGTATTTAAAAATTATCTAATGTTTAAGCTGTATATCACACAACCCTTAATAACATCACCATTGCCTTCTTCTCCGTTGTAAGCAAATTGAATTTTATTCTCACCTTCCTTAAATAAATTCGAACTTACTTGAACCATATTCATTCCAATTGAAGAAGACTTTCCATTTGGTTTGATGGCTACTTGTTGGTCGTTGATTAAAATAAAAGCTTCAACATCACTGTCTATACCTTCGGTGTTTAATACCAAGTTAACCATTGCTGGCAAAGACGCCTTATTAATATTAATACTCATTGGCATAGAGCCCAATTGGTTAGGGTTTTTTCCAAGTTCAACTACGAAACTGCTCTCGTATGACTTAGGTTTAGACTTATCCCAACTAAATACTTTTACCGCACCATCTTCACAAGCAGAGAAATGGAATTCAAAATTCTGTTCAACGAACTGTTTTGCCCTTGGATCTGTTAATGCATTGTCAAAATAATAGTCTGCCAACAACCATCCTCTCTTGTTCTCATTAAATGTTTTTACCAATTGCTCATAGGTATTGGCACTCAATTTTCTTTTATCTGGTAAATTGCTGACGTAATCTTTGGTTTTGGCATCAAAGTGCATTTGTCTAAACCAAACAACCGAATCCAAACCTAAATAAAATCTTGGTGCAAACTGTACCGTTGCCATTATAACATCGCCCTTCTGCATTCTGTCCTTTATAAACAAACAAGGTTGTTTCCAATTGACATAATGTATTTCTGATATCTCCTTAGCAACGATATTGCCGTGGGTTTGGGTCTTAAGCATTTCACCGATTTCTTTCCTCTTGCTAACGCCTACAATTAATAAGACAAATGCAAGGGTGCAAATAGATAAGTATGATTTTGAGTTCTCGGTAAATGATTTACTTAGATACTTCATCAAATTAAATGCTATGTAATACAAGCTGTATGCAGCACTAATTAAGAAAATTGGATAAATATACGTTAAGTATTTAGCATGAACAGGTTCTCTAAAAACAAAACCCATCAATAAAAATGGAACAACAAAACTTGAAACTAAAAGATAAGCCAATTTTCTGTTCTTGATAAATGCTAAAACAAAACCGCACCAACCTAAGTACTTAAGACCTTTAAAATCATTGTTTATTACGCCTGTATATACATCGAATGAATTGTAAAATTTATCGCCATCAATTGCAGCGACTGCAGCTTTCAAATCAGGTAAAATTAAAGTTGCCATATTGCCTGGCAAGAAAATCTCTATAATTGGCCTCATCATTTTATTGCCGATGGGGGTCAACATAAATACCACCGCAAGGACATTTAAATAAAACAATAAATTATAAGCATTAAATTTTAATGGATTAGATTTCTTAGTAATCCAAGATTCAATTGCTACAAAGCTTCCATAAAATCCAGCACTAAAAATAAACAAGAAGCAAATTAACTGACTAAGCATTGACAACAACAAGGCAATTAGCGTAAGCCATAAATACTTGGGGTTGATTCCGAATGTCGACCATGCGTTTTCTTGCTTAGATTTTACTTCTAGCATCATCCAAAAACTTAGTATTAATGGGACATAAAAAGTAGAAACCATTCCATAAGGGCGGTCTACTCTGCTCCAAAACATTAAATAAAGTGAAAAACAAACAAATATTGCAGCCATTAAGCCAACTTTGTAATTGGCTATTTGCTTACCTAAAACATAAGTAGCTGGAACCAAAGCTGCACCGAGCAAAGCTACAGGGAAACGCATAGAAAACTCATTGTGTCCAAGTACATAAGCAAACAATGTATTCAACCAAGTTAATAATATACCATTGTTTTCTCCATGCTTAAATTGGCCCTTAATTGCAGCCAAAGCATGCATGTATTCATCTACCCATAAAGATAGAAATCCAAGTCTATACAAACGTAAAAACAATGCAATTACTCCGAATATTATCGCAATTTTTAATGCATTTTTTTCAATAAATCCAGGACTCAGAACGGTCGATTTATTCTGAACACTTGCCTTTGGGTTATTTAGCTTAGTGGTATTTGCTTTTGCCATAGTCTATTTAACAAAGAATCTTTTTACAATTAATATTAATGTATTCTTGATGGTGCGACCAACATTCATCTTGCTCATTCCACCCTTTTGGTCGTATCTCAAAATTAAAGGCGTTTCGCCAAATAAAAGTTTACGTCTACGCAATTTTAATAATATATCCACCAAACATTGAAAACCATCTTGGTCTACAAATCGGTCACCGTATTCGGCCATCGCATTTTTAAGCACATCAGCCCTTATTGCCCTATAACCACAAGTATAATCTCTTACACCTTTGATTGGGTACGTTAATCTAAAAATAATTGATGCTGTATAGCTCAATAATTGTCTGTACCACACCAAACCAATAACCCTTGCGCCAGATTGAAAGCGTGAGGCAATTACCACATCGTGACCCTCTATAATCATTCTTATTAAACGAAGTATTAATCCAGGATTATGGGTAGCATCTGCATCCATAGTGATAATGATATCATTTTTGCTTGAATATTGCACAGCGCGATACAAACCATCTCTTATCGTTGCGCCTAGACCTAAATTTACCTCGTGAACCAATACCTCAATTGGCATTGTTTTAGCCATATCCTCAACAATTGCTTGGGTATTGTCTCTACTTCCGTCGTTTACAACAAAAACTTTATAATTGATCTTGCTGTCTTCTTCTAATGCGTATCTGATCTGGCTTAATAACTCGCCAATATTTTCTTCTTCATTGTAGGCAGGTAATACCACCAATACCTCCCTCGACCTTTGCACTTCCATTCTATTCAAAGTAATTTTTTAGTGATTTAACTTTATCGTAGTTGTCTTTGTACCACTTAATGGTTTTTTCAAGACCTTCTCTGATATTAACTTTCGGGGCATAACCTAATTCACCCGCAGACCTCGAAAGATCGCTAACTCTATCTTTAACCTTATCCCAATTTCTTGCAGGTTTAAATACCAAATTTGATTGTGATTGAGCAACCTCTTTGATAATTTCAGCCATATTTGCTACCTCTGTCTTACTTCCTGTTCCTCCATTGAAAATCTCACCATCTTTTGATGGACTTAATGCAGCACTCAGCATTAAATCTATAAGGTCGTCTACATAAGTAAAGTCACGTGTTTCTTTACCAGTACCAGTAATAACCAAATCTTCTCCATTTAAAGCTTTCTCAATAAAATTTGGAATTACATTTCTGTACTTACCAGCCAATTCATAAGGTCCATAAGTATTGAAAATACGAATTGAAACGGTAGGCACATGAAATAAATGCGCATAATATTGGGTATACAACTCAGCGGTATATTTGTTAATGCTATATGGCGTTTCTGAAGGATAAATGTATACACCTTCATCCATATTTTCTGCGGTTCCATATACACAGCTGCTGCTCGCATAAACAAACTTTTTAAGACTTTTGTGAAACTTTAGAATTTCTAATAAACTTACAGTTCCAACAATATTCGTTTGTATATCACTGAAAGGATGGTCTACTGAATTCTGATTTGCAAAATGTGCAGCCAAATGAAACACATAATCAAATTCATGTTGATTGATAACAAAATTTAATTTGTCCATCTTATCAATATCCATTCCTACAAATGTAATTCTGTTGTCATCAGGCAGAAATACAGCCATTCCAGACGACTGATTGTCCATGATGACAATTTTAGAAACTTCATTTTGCAATAATCTTCTAACAAGGTTATTTCCAATAAACCCTGCACCTCCGGTCACTAATATCCGGGCATTTCTGAATGCCGTATAATCCATACTTTTTAAAGTTCCGAAACTAAAATAAATAAATGGCTTAGACAAGCATATAATTTTTAGGTAAAATCTATCAAAATGAACTATTTTTGTTTTTATGTTTTCGAAGAAAAAACTGATTCTAGGTGTACTAATTTTAGGTGTTTTATTTGGCTTCAAACAAGCCGATGAATACTTTGAAATTAGTAAAAATCTTGAGATTTTTGGCGCCGTTTACAAAACCATCAACAATGAATATGTGGAAGAAGTAAATCCCGGTGATTTAATGAAAAAAGGAATTGATGCTATGCTATCATCGCTAGATCCTTATACCAATTACTTCAATGAAAGTCAAGCTGAAGAAGCAATGATTAGACAAAGGGGTGAATACGGTGGTGTTGGATGCAGAAGCAAAAGGATAGGCGATTATATTTACATCACCGAAGTATTTGAAGGTTTGCCTGCTGATAAAGCCGGATTAAGAGTTGGAGATAAAATCTTAGAAATAAATGGAAAAGCATTTTTAAATAAAAATGATGAAGAACTCGGTGAAAACCTAAAAGGATCTCCAGGCACCAAAGCAAGTTTATTGATCGACCGACAAGGAAGTCAAATGAAAATTGAAATAACGCGTGAGGAGATAAAAATCAAAAACGTTAGTTTTTACGGTCTTGTTAATCCGAACACTGGTTATATCAAACTTGACCATTTCATGAATGGAGCTGCATCTGAAATCAAAGAAGCCCTAATTAAAATGAAGGCCCAAGGGATCAAACAGGTTATTCTAGATCTAAGAGAAAATGGCGGTGGATTGCTTCATGAAGCTGTAAACATTGTCAATATTTTTGTAGCCATGGATGAACAGGTAGTCGTTTCCAAAGGGCGATCTAAAGATGCTTACAGAGAATACAAAACCCTAGATCCACCAGTAGATCAAAACATACCACTCGTGGTATTGGTCAACAACCATTCAGCATCAGCAAGTGAAATCGTTTCTGGTGCGATTCAAGATTTGGACCGCGGTATCGTTATCGGTAGAAATACCTTTGGAAAAGGTTTGGTACAAAACGTCATTCCTTTGGCCTACAGAAACCAAATGAAAATTACCATCGCTAAATATTATATCCCATCAGGCAGATGTATTCAATTATTGGATTACAGCAACAAAGGAGCGGATGGCAAAGCCATTGCTATAGCTGACAGTTTGCGCAAAAAATTCAAAACCAGAAATGGTAGGGTTGTATTAGACGGAGGAGGTGTAAGACCAGATATAGCTGTTGATATTGCCAAACAAAGTAATATGGTTACCGCCTTAGACAAAAGCAATTTACTATTTGAATTTGCCAACAAATACAGAAATGAACATCCTACAATCGAAGCAATAGGAACTTTCAAAATAAATAACGAACTTTTTAATGAATTTAAAACATTTGTGAATGGCAAAACTTTCTCATACAAAAGTGCAACAGAGCTAAGTATCGAAAAGCTCAAAGCCAGTGCAAATGAAGATCATTTTAATGAATCGATCAAACTTGAAATTGAACAATTAGAAAAATCGTTATTAAAAGCTAAAAATATAGAAATCGAATCCAATAAGCTTGAAATAAAACAAATGCTTAAACAAGAAATTGCCAGCAGATATTACTACGAAAAAGCCAATATTCTTATTAGCTTCTATGAAGATCCTGATATCTTAAAAGCCATAGAGACATTTGCCAACACAGTTAATTACATGCAAATTCTAAATAGAAAATAATGGATTTTACTGATTATAGTATTTGGTTCTTTCTGGGAATAATTCTTTTGGGGTTTGCTGGAGGATTTCTCGCAGGTATGCTGGGCGTTGGTGGTGGATTGGTTTTTGTTCCGGTTTTTCAAGAAATTGTAAAGAACCATGAAGTGTCTGCTGATAAGGTGCCCTATGTATTAGCAAACAGTTTATTAATTGTTTTTGTGGTAGGAATCAGTGGCAGTATAAAACACATTAAAATTAAAAATACCAATCTTCCAGCTGCTTTAACAACGGGACTTGCAGCTGTCTTTTCTTCCCTTTTACTTTCCTACATTCTAAGATATTTTCATATCAATGACCAAAAAATGTTTAACTACATTTTTTGCGCTATTTTACTTGTTACAGGAATTAGAATGTGGTATGGTAAAGCACCAAAGGGAAGTGTTGAAGATGAAACCATAACCATTCCAAAACTTAAAAACTTTGTTCCTGCAGGGTTTATAGCAGGTTTAATTACAGCAATAACCGGCTTAGGCGGAGGTGTCATTTTAATTCCATATTTCAACAAAGTTCTTAAGCTGCCTATAAAATTTTCAACGGGTCTATCTTTAACAGTCATCCCAATTATCGCACTTCCTCTGTTGCTATTTTATATGTTTAACAAACCTGAAATGGAGTTATTTAAAGGACTCCAAACAGGTCACATTTTATGGCCAACAGTAGTGCCGATGATTATAGCAGCTGCCATTGCTTCTCCATTTGGAATCAAAACTGCACAGAAAATGAGCTCAAACACCTTGCTTATTATTTTCTTGATCTTTATTACCGTTAACATGACCAAAATTCTATTCTTTTAAATTTATGAAAACAAATATTTTAATGCTACTAAGTTTCGCTTTACTTAGCTTTACAACCTTTGACCAAGATAAAATCAAAATTCAAATCATAAAACCAGTTGAAAAATGGGTACATCAGCCAATGGATACCATTTGGATTGAAGCTGATGTCCGCTCAAGTGAGCAGTTACACAATATTTCAATTGAAGTATTGAATCTCAATGACAGTGTTGTTTTATACAATAAAAACATTCATACGCATTCAAATGCCGCACATGTAAAAGAATTTTTTATCAACCCATTAATTGAAAAAAAAGGTTTAAGATTGACCATCAAAACCAACGACCACTCTGGTAAAGTTACGGCAAGCGAATGGTTGAATTTTAGCACAGCAGCTAGAAAGAAAAAATCTAGTAAATAGTTACTTTCTCTTCTTTTTAGATTTTTTTGGCTTAATGCTTTCCTTTTTAATTTCAATATTAGTTAAGCTTCTTCTTTCTTTGCGCTTCAAGAAATCATCTAATAAAGGTTGTTCTTTTTTAAGCCAGCTCAAACCAGACAGAATCTTTTCAGTCTCAGGAAAATCTTTAATGGGATACATTTTCCCATCTGGCTCAGCGTAAAATTTAATGCTTTTAACTTTTGATGAATCAAACCCTATGTTCATCTTACCACAGCGCACTTTGTTTACACCAGTATATTCTGCAGTATCTGTCTCATTGTTTCTTATATAGTATATGCTCTCAGCATTTCCTTCTACAAGAACGGAAACCAACTTATTGTTTGAAAATTGATTGACCATTTTCCGGCCAGCAATTTGATTGTACGTTTCAGGTTTTATCTCCGATGCCAAAAATGCATTTCCGAAAACATTCAAGGTTTTAATTGATCCATTACGTATGTAAATACGCATGGTGTCACCAGTAATTTGATTGCCTGAACTCCATAGAATAGGCGCATGGTACAAGTGTATACTTGAATCTTTGAAGTTATAAATCAATGAGTCGCAGCGGCCTTTAAAGTCCTTTTGTGAAAGTGAGGTATGGTGAAATGCCCTTAAATATCTATTGCTGGTGTCATTGCTAAAATAAAGCGAATCAGCCATTAAATAAAAAGTGTCTTTGGGGTCTGATTTTACAGCTAAGGGATTTCCAGAAATTATACTCAACTTCTGTTTTTGAAAATACTGTCCATACTGACCATAAACTTCAAAACGCTCTGTGCTATCATATAAATGAATATTGCCTATGCCAATACCCTTTCCTATCTTTTTGTCGTAAATTAAACTATCAGCAGAGATGTAATTAGAGTCGTTGTAAATGGTAGCACCTTTGCTAAACTGAGCTTTTTCGCTTTTCGTATTATACCAACCGTAATTGCATACAATGGTGTTCTCATTGCTAATAATTTTTGTAGGCCCAAAGAAAAACGCTGTTTTGGAAGTTGAATAATAATCTAAGGTATCAGACTCCATGGTATAATCTGGACTCTTTAATACCACTTTGTCTTTGAAATTAAATGAATTGATTCTTCTGTTGTAATATCCTCTTTTGCTCTTAAGCCGTGTGTTTTCATTTAAGATGTCTGCTCCATTTGTATAATAACCTACTTGATTTTGAATGTTATAACTCAATGAAGTCGTTAACAAAGTCATTTGTTGATCCTTTAATATGACGCTCTTCCCCGTTACTTTGGCAATTTTTGTAGCTTCATCATAAACCAAATAGTCGCCACCCGATAAAGTAAAAGTATCTGCTTGATAAATGAAAATGTTACCGAAACCTTCAATAACCCCATCATCAATTTTTCGAATGGCACTATCGCACTGAATGGTGACACCATTATGTCTTATCACGACATCTTTGACTATATATAAATAATTCTTTATTTGATTCCCATACATCTTCTCTCCACCCAATATCTCAACTTTTGTTTGGCTAAACAACGAAATCTGGGATCCAAAAATCAATAATAATATTAGTCTATACTTCTTCAAACTGAACGCAATAATCGGAATAAAAATCTATTTCTTACCTTTGTCAAAATTAGTGCCATGCTTTCTGATTTTGAAAACTACATTCAAGAAAACAAACTCTTTTCAAAAGAAGATAAGCTTTTACTCGCTATTAGCGGGGGACAAGACAGTGTTTTTTTGTTCCATTTATTGTTAATGGGGGGATATAATTTCTCAGTTGCCCATTGTAATTTTCAATTAAGAGGCAACGACAGTATTTTAGACGAATATTTTGTCAAATCGCTATGTTACTCAAACAATATTACCTGTCATATCAAAGCATTTGATACAAAACAGGAAGCAAAAAAATTAAAACTAGGAACTCAGGAAGTTGCTAGGAAATTAAGGTATGATTGGTTTGATGAACTAAAGAATTCAGAAAATTATACCTATGTGTTAACCGCCCATCATTCATCTGACAACACAGAAACCATGCTAATCAACATCTTGAGATCAACTGGTGTGTCTGGTTTGCATGGTATTCAAAATAAAAATGGCTACCTCGTTCGACCTTTGCTGTATCTAAACAGGGAACAAATTAGTTCCTATCTCAGTGCATCAAAAATTGAGTTTAGGCTTGATATAAGCAATGAAAGCGACGACTATTTGCGAAATAAAATAAGGCATCACATTGTACCTGAATTTGAAAAAATTGAACCTAAGATTGATGCTGTATTCTCAAGTGTTTCCAAGCATCTAAAAGAATTTGAAGATCTTAGCGAAAACCTTCTAAAGAATTTATGGGACACCAATGTGGTATTTAACAATTCTATATATTCTATTCCTGATACCCTATTTAACAACATATCTGAGCCTAATATTCTTTTATACTATTGTCTTAAGAAATTTGGGTTCAATGCTTCAAGTATAAAATCACTAGAGCCAATTTCTACTCTTGAATTGGGAGCGGTCATATATACGGAAGATTGGCAACTAACAAGAGAAAGAAATGGTTTTGATCTCAGAAAGAAAGAAATCATCGAACCCTTTTCAAAAATAATTTACTCAGTTAATGACATTGCTACGCTCAACGGCACTGAAATAACCTTTAAAATTGTAGCCAAAAGTGAAATTGATTTTAAAAAGGAAAATATACTTTTCTTTGATCTTCAAAAAAGTCGATTCCCATTAGAAATAAGGACATGGAAAGCCCATGACAAAATGCAACCACTGGGATTAATTGGCCATAAAAAAGTAAGTGATATCTTGACAGATAAAAAAGTTAAAGCGAGTGAAAGAAAATCACAATTGCTATTAATAGATGCTGAAAAAAACATTATGGCTGTATTGCCTAATATTTGCAGCGAAGTCCACAAAATTAGTCATGAAACTGATGAAGCCTTGGCAATTTGCTTGAAATACCATTAAATTTGTATTACACGTAATACACCATTATACAATACACATGAAAAAAATATTTTTACTTTTTTCCCTATTTGCAATTTCTTTTAACACCCTAAAATCAGAATGTGTGATCGTTCCACTGAGTCTCGAGAATAGGGTTAATCCATCATCACTAATTGTAGAGGCCAAAGTTGGCACACAAGTTTCATATTGGAATTCAGACCACAGTATGATTTTTACCTCCCATGAATTGCTATTAAGCAGTGTTTTCAAAGGTTCAGAATTCTTAAAGGTAAACAAAATAAACATTATTACACTTGGTGGTCAAGTAGATGATAAGGCAATCAAAGTAGAACCAGAGCTCGAGTTAGAATCAGGCGACATTGGTATTTTTCTTTTGGTTCAAAAAGATGGGGAATGGGTAGCTGAAAGTGGACCTCAAGGATTCATAAAAATTGATAAGTATACCGGCATTTCAAGTGACATATTTAATATATACCCAGCATTTTCAATTCAAAGTAAAATTAAAAACCTAACTGGCTTGCCAAATGTTGAAATCAATGCATTGTTAACCAAAGTTACAATTAACAATAAAAGAGCAACACCTTCAATAAGTTCTATATTTCCTAAAACCTTATCGGCTGGCACATCGACGGTTTTAACGATTAAAGGTTTGAATTTCAAACCAAGTATTGATACCAGCAGCGTTCAATTTAAAAATGCAGATGATGGTGGTGCAAGCTATATAAAAGCATTGAAAAGAGACTTGGTTTCTTGGTCTGATACGATGATTAAATTAATTGTGAGAACCAAGGCCGGAACAGGTAAAATCAGACTTGTAATTGCTGGAAATGGCATAACAACGTCAACAGATACTTTAAAAGTATCTTACGCTCATTTAAATGTTGTAAGTGGTGATTCAATAGGATATGAAACCCAACAAATTGGAATGAATTCAAGCAATGGTATCACCTGGAAAATGAATCAAAGATTTTATGATTCTGCTGGAGCTAGAGGTGCATTTATTAGAAGTCTAGAAAGATGGCGATGTGGAACCTACATCAATTGGGATACACTTGGCCATGTTAAACACAGTTCTATCAAACCTGATGGCGTTAACATGTGTGCATGGGATACATTAAATAATATGCCAAATGGCGTATTGGCGCAATGTTTTAGCTATTGGTCAGGTTGTTATAACCCAGGCCTAAAATGGTTTGTAAATGAATTGGATATACGCTTTAGAATCAGGCCAACCAATACAACCAATTGGAACTATACCACTAGCCAAGCAACAAGCAATCAATTTCATTTTGAATCCGTAGCTACACATGAATTAGGTCATGGTCACCAAATGGGCCATGTTATAAATAGCGCCGTTGTTATGCATTATTCGATTGCAAATGGTCAAAACAAACCAAGTTTAAGCCCAGATGATGTTAATGCTGGAAATTATGTTATAAATAAAAGTGGGACATCAGTTTGTGGCAAAAGCATTCACAGCAAACTAAACTCAGGAACTTGCGCAATAGTTGCACCTCTGGCAAACTTCCGTATATCAAAAAATCCTATATGTAAAAACGACATCGTTACTTTTACAGATTCATCTCTAGGAAATATTTCAGCATACGATTGGGATTTTGGGGCTAATGCAAGTCCTGCCACAGCGGTTGGAAAGGGGCCTCACAATTGTGTGTTTTCTGCAGGTGGGACCAAAACAATAAAATTGACCATTACTACTATTACCGGCAGTATCGTTAAAAATAAAACTTTAAATGTACAGAACGACAGTAAAATGTATCCAAATTTTACTTATTTAGCTGCGGAGAAAGGTAATATCTCATTTACCAATACATCTAATAGCCCTGTAAACTCAAAATGGTATTTCGGAGATGGCGACTCAAGTTTAACCAATAATACTAACCATACCTACAACTTAGGAGGTTCGTACAATGTTAAGTTAATCAGCACCAATACTTGTAATACCCACGACACAACGATTAGCATAAAATTATCTGATTTAAATTTTTATATCAATAAAGCTTCAGCTTGTATTAATGAGCCAATATATTTCATTGACTCAAGCGATTCATATGCTAGCAATTGGATATGGACATTCCCAGGTGGTTTCCCTAGCACAGCTAATGGAAAAGGTCCTCATAAAATAATTTACAACACCTCCGGAAACAAGAATGCTTCCTTAACTATTTCTTGCCCTGGAAACAACAATACAAATCAATCTTACACCAAAAACAACCTTATAAACATCGGAAATGATACGATAACCGAAGCTTCATTTAATTACAGTTATTATGCAAACAATAAAGTTGGTTTTATAAACCAATCTACAGGAAGCAATCTAAGTTACAAATGGTATTTTGGCGATGGAGATAGCAGCACATCTAAAAACCCTATACATCAATATTCGAATGCCAATCTTAAATCAGTGAAATTAATTGTAAAAGGAAATTGCGGAACAAAAGACACAACAATTACGCTGCGAGATTTTACATTATTGAAACAAAACAATGTTTACTTTATGGATTTTTATCCAAATCCAAGTTCAGATTTCATTACCATTCTAAGCAATTTAGATCAAAAAATAAATGTAAAAATAACTGACGTAAGCGGTAAAATAGTTTTGGAAATGAATGGTTTAAATGGTGAAAAAATAGATCTACATTCAATTTCAACTGGCACTTATTTGGTTAAAATGAGCAGTGAAGAGCTTGTTAAAAATCAAGTTTTACAAATTAATCATTAATTAATTAAAATTACGCGAAATTAATTAGCTGATTTTTAAGTTGTTGTAAAATTAATAAAAAAAAGAAGCAATAATTACTTAAAAAATATACTTTTGCAAAAAATAGATTTTTAAAATGTATTGGACCTTAGAATTAGTATCTTATTTAGATGATGCGCCGTGGCCTGCAACCAAAGATGAGTTGATAGACTATGCTATTCGTTCTGGAGCACCAATGGAAGTTGTAGAAAACTTACAGGAGCTAGAAGACGATGGAGAACCATACGAAAGTATTGAGGAAATATGGGGTGATTATCCCACAGATGACGACTACTTCTTCCACGAAGACGAGCATTAATCTATCCGAAAAATGCTTTTTGACGCTTGGCCATAACTTCTAAAACAGGCTCAGCAGTCACAATTAATTTCTCAATTGGTACAATTGGGTTGGAGATTGATTGATTGAAAAATTCATCAATTATTGTACTATTCTCATTCGAACGAATGTTTTGAAATTTGTACAAATGACCTTTCTTATTGTTAAAAGATGTGTTTAGGTACAAACCTACAACCCCATCAATTTGACTTAATTCTAAAATATCAGATTCAATTAAAGCACTCAAAGTTTTTTTCTGCTGTAACAAATCAGCATGCTGACTTAATTCAAAAAAGTCAACAAATCCCTTCTTTTGAATTTGCTTTATAATGCTATTGTTAGCTATACTTCCACTATCAAGATTAAAATGTAATTTAAAGCTCTTATCAAAAATGAAATTAGATACAATTTTTTGTTTTGAGTTTAGGCGCTTAAAGTTAATTTGCTCGTTGTATAAGTCTCTTAATTCAAGTTTTATTGCAACAAGATCTTCTTGCATCGCTGTTAAAATACTTTTTATAGCTTTTATAGGATCTATAGTCTCCAAGGACCAATTATTGAATAAGCTCGCTTCTAAATCTAATTTTTGAAAAATATTTCCATATTGCTTCCATAATTGGTAGTTTAAATATAAAAGTATTTGACGTCGATTAGAAAAACTAAAATTATTGAATGCATGCCAGTCCAATATAGAATAGAATATTGTCTCAAGTGGCGAATATGCTTTAAAATCCTCTGTCCATTGCTCAAAAATTAGCTTCAAATCTTCTGGGCAAGACGCAGACTCTGGGGCTTGGTTTGAAAACAAATCGAAACTGTTGTTCTGCTCAGCTTCTTCACTAAACAAAATACATTCATAAATTGAAGCAGTATTTTGAATGGTATGCAATCGAAAGTTATCAATTGATTTAAAAAACTGTTCGGTCTCTTTTTTAATTAAAATGTTCCTGCTGAGTTTCGTCTCTAAATACTCTGGAATCAATAAAGTATCAATATTTGAATTGACCAAACATGCATAATATGCTGATTTCCTTTTGAAACTCTTTTCTAAAAAACTTTTTTTGGTGGGCTCGCTTAAGGGTATGTTTTTAAATAAACCTGAAATTGCTTCAAGTTCCTCATTAACCAACTTGAAATCGTTGGAAAATATCTTATGTAATTGTTCAAAAATTAAATGATCCCTCATGGCACTATTGCTACAAAATTCGTTTACTTAAATCTAATTTTAAATCAATGTTCATTTCACATACGCTGCAAATTATTAACAAAAAAAGTGACTATATTGTATAAATCAAATAAAACAATACTGACAATACATAAAATGGTGTACAATAAAATACTCACCTTAAAAAGCTAGAGAATAACATTCTCATTTTAGAATATTGATTGGACCATTTAAAATTGAATTATAATTTAAAATTTCAATGGATTAAGATGGTGCAATACTTCGTAAATGAAAATTATACTTTTTTGGTACATTGTTTGTAATACTCTAAAATTCAAGCATTATAATTTAAACAAAATACTTATTTATCTTCATGAAATACACAAATAATGTTCTAAAGCCTTTCCTTATCTCCGATGATAAAATATTAGAAGTTCATTATAAAGACAATGTAATTGTAACGCTTGAGGAGATTAAAATGCTACTTGACGACCTTTATGTATTCTCAAAAAATGAACGTATGAAGCGGTTAATAGTAATATCCAAAAATGCCAAAATGGAATTAGCTGCTAGAATCTATTTACAGGAACAAAATAAAAACTACAAAAATCTTATTGCAGCCGAAGCAATTGTCGTTTGCTCTTTAACCCAGAAAATGACAACTAATTTTTACTTGAAATTTATCAAAGATTCTTATCCTTCTAAATTTTTTACAGAGATTGATAAAGCCAAAGAATGGCTATTAAAACAAGGTCAATAACCTTCAGGAAAAAGTTCAACAATCTTCTGCTTAAATTCCAATATATTGGTTTTGCTTGTTGCCGATATAAAAGCCACTGGTGCGTGCTCTTTGCTAATCCAGCTTCTCTCAAATTCCGTTAGAACCGTATCAGGATTACTTTCTAAATAAGCATCTATTTTATTAAAAACCAATAATGTTGGTTTGTCTTTTGCCCCAATTTCAAACAAGGTTTGTTTAACCAGAAGCATTTGGTTTTCAAAATCAGGGTTCGAGATATCTATAACGTGAATTAAAGCATCAGCCTCTATAACTTCAGCCAAAGTACTTTTAAAACTCTCAATCAATAATGTTGGCAGTTTTCTTATAAATCCAACAGTATCACTTAATAGAATTGGTATATGTTTACCTTCGGATCTATGATCTTCTAAAACAACTTTTCTCACCGTTGAATCCAAGGTTGCAAATAATTTGTTTTCTGCCAAAATATCAGCGTGACTCAATAAGTTCATGATTGTGCTTTTACCTACGTTGGTGTATCCAACCAATGCAACCCTTTTCTTATCAAATCTATTCTGCCTTTGAACATAGTTCTGCTTTTCAATTAAGGCCAAACGTTCTTGTAGTTTGGTGATATTGCTGCGTATTACCCTTCTATCGGTTTCAATCTCAGTTTCACCCGGACCTTTCATACCGATACCTCCTTTTTGCTTGGATAAGTGGGTCCACATTTTTGTTAGGCGGGGAAGCATGTATTGATTTTGAGCAAGTTCTACCTGGGTCTTGGCTTGAGCAGTCTTTGCATTTTTTGAAAAAATATCAAGTATCAACATGCTACGGTCTAGAATTTTAACATCTTTGATCACACGTTCAATATTCCTTATTTGAGAAGGACTTAACTCATCGTCAAAAATAACCATATCTGCTCCTTCAACCTTAACCATAGTCTCCAATTCACCTAATTTCCCCTCGCCTAAAAAAGTTCTTGGATCTGGGTATTCTAAATTTTGGGTTATTCTACCTTTGGTTAATGCACCTGCTGTAGTTGTTAAGGCTTCTAATTCGTCTAAATAGTCCTTCAGGTGATTTTCTCTATCCCCTTTGCGATGCACGCCAACTAAAATCGCTTTTTCGGTCTTTACATCGTTATAAAAATATGCAGGTTTCAATAAATATTAATTATTTTTGTAATCAACTACAAACATAGTATTTTAGCCCTTTATTTCCGGCATTTAGTGAAAATTTACAACAAAATAAATCGCCTTGCTTATATTCTGACTTTCTTGGCTTTTTTAGCTTCACAAAATTGCTTTTCACAACAAATTCTGTGGGCCAACAAAAACAACTTAGATAAAAAAACAGATTTTACGAAAGTTATTGGCCAAAATAAATTTGGTGTATTTGTGCTAAAGCACAGAAATAGCAGCTTTAGACGTTATTTTTTGTTGGAATATTTTGACAAAAGAATGAACCTTTTAAAGAGTAAAACCTTTAAAATACCAAATTCAGAATTAGAAAAAATTGTTGTCACGCCGCAAAACATTATTGCTTTCTCTAAAGAATATTCAAAAGGTAATTTAAGTAGACTATTTTATCAAGTTATTGATTCAAATTTTAATGCATCTGAAGCTTATACAATCGTTAACTTTGACAACCCAGATATTGAAATGTCTGATATTAGGATTGAGTACAATTCGACAAAAAATAAATTTCTAATTTGGTATCTCAATAGCGAGGGTGACAGCACCAAATTAAATTCATTTCTACTTCAGAATAGAAAAATAAGCAATAATTTCATCCCAACAATTAATTGTAAACTTGATCATTTTTTCATTGGTGACGCCCTCATTGATGACACAGGCAACCTTTATCTAATTTATTCCAAATCAGATAAATTCAAAAGTAAATTAGCAATAGATTTTGAACACCGTTTATTTGCATATAACCTTTCAAACAATTCAACAATTGACATAGTGCTAAACGAAGAAAAAACCTTCTTAGGTGCTTACAAGCTATCTTACAACAAAGCCATTTCAGAAGTGTTGGCTTTCGGTTTAAGTGGTGTAGCTGACGAAGATGAAAACAAAGGTTATTTTTCAGTTCGAATAAAGTGTTCGAATTTTAATGTACTATCTAAAAATTACAAAGACTTCGACCGCAAATTAGTAGGCCAAGTTTTAGGGCTCAAAAACGAGCAAAAGGGTGAACAACTCAATAAATTTAAAATAAAGAAAATAATTCCAAAACTAGATGGTGGGTTAGTTGCTATTTGTGAAAGAATGTTCGTAACCACTCAAAGTGATGTCTTCTATGTGAATGGAATTCCTCAAAGCACCTATGCTAGAATATTTAATAACGATGAAGTTCTAGTATTAGATTTGGACTCCAATGGCAGTCAAAATTGGTTTGATATAGTAAATAAGAACCAATCCTCAATTAATGATGGAGGTTATTATAATGGAATAGTCATCATGGTAAACGATGCTGAAATAAACATTCTTTACAATGATAGATTAAGTGCAAATGCAGATATTATTCAAGTGAGTTACAAGTCTAATGGAGAACATTCCAAAAAAATATTGCTAAATAACGATCAATACTACGCATTATTAATCCCTTCAGAATATAACCAAGTTACAGCCAATAGCATAGTACTTCCAATCAATCAAAATCGAGATTTCACATTTATAAAACTACTGTATTGATACGTCTTTTTTCAAAAACCTTTAACCAAACAATTTTATTTTTATTTTTATTTACAATAGTAATTAGAACAACTGGACTATTGGTGCCCTACGTTAACACAACACAAACAATAAATATCGGCTATTTATCTGAGTTTTTTAGGTTGTTAAATTACTATCCTATTGTGGGGTTTTCCATATCCACACTTTTCGTTTTTATCACAGGATTAATATTTAATCGAATTTGTGTTAAGCATGAACTCATCATCTTCCCTTCATATTTACCAGCATACTTCTTTGTACTATTAAATTCCGTATTTGTTGATCAATTTTACGCTGGGCCAGTAATTTTTGTTAATTTTTTCATGATTGTTTCCTTGGGTGCCATATTAAATTTATTTCAGTCCGAAAATCCAAGTATCGCTATATTCTCTGCCTCAACTTTAGCAGGTTTAAGTGCATTACTTAATATGACCTATGTGGCATTTTTTATCGTTGTACTTATTGGCTTAAATATTTTTAGACAATTTAATTTTAGGGAAAACATATCGGCATTGATAGGGTTCTTATTGCCATTGTATGTTGGAACAATGGTAAACTACCTCCTCAACGGAAATTTTTTGCCCTTTTACCTGTTTTTCCCAGATTACGGAAATTTCAACAACCAATATTGGGCCTTATACTCTGCTCTTCCCAGTATAGGATTGGTTGGTATATTGGCATTCTTCAGAATGTACAGAAACTTCTTTCGCAACTCAACCAAGCAAAGAAGATTTATTCAATTTATGATGATTTTTCTCATCACTACATTGGTTTTAGCAACCACAGGTAAACAGAACCCGAGGCAGGAATTCTCATTCGTTACCATTCCGTTAGCATTTTCATTCACTTTTTACTTTGCCAATAGCAAAATAAACATATTGAAAGAAATTGTAAATTTACTTTTGATAATTTCCATCTTATACTTTAGATGGTATCAATAAATTATTTGCCAATAGCCTTTAGAAACTCATTATCACCCGGTTTAACTGTTGAACCAAAATAATAAACCAACTCGCCTGTTGGGCTAATAATAAATTTATTGAAATTCCATTTTACTTCAAAGTCACCTGAGCCATTCAAAGATTTTTGAGTCAACCAAGCATACAAGCTGTTCTGATTTGAACCCTTAACATCTATTTTCTCGGTTAATGGGAAAGTAACTCCATAATTTTTCTCGCAAAAACTGCCGATCTCTGCAGGGGTTCCTGACTCTTGGCCTCCAAACTGATTACATGGACAACCTAGAACAACTATATTACTATCTTTATATTTGCTGTAAAAAGCTTGCAAATCCTTATATTGTGGGGTAAATCCACACGCACTAGCCGTATTTACAATAACTATATACTTGCCTTTATAGTCCGCTAACTTAATAACCCCTTTTCCATCAAGTGTATTGAGACTTATATCATAAATTGATTTAGTGCTTGCTGTACTGGTTGTTGCATCTGCTTTTTTAGATTTTCCTACAAAGCAGGAGGTAAGTAAACTTAATATTCCCATTATATAAATTGTATTTTTCATAATTAATGAACAAAAATAGATCATAAGTGTTTTAAAAAAAGCAAAATGGAAGAAAACGATGATTTTATCTATGATCCTTTAAAAAGCGATGCAATTTACCAAGGGGTAGATAAATTTTCGCCTATTCCTTTATCGGTTTCATCCCCAAAGATAGAACCCATCGATAAAAGGCTTGTTAAAGCTACCGCCTTTGAAACAATGCAACTTCAAGCCAATCAACAAATACTAATGTTGAAAAAACAAGCTGACTTGATTATAGAACAAGCTAGGTTGATTGAAGAAAGATTGGTCATCTCAAGAAAAATTTATGAGGCTGATCTAAATTTTGAACCTGTGGTTGGAACAGTTTACCATGTTTATGAAAACAAAGGGAAAGCTGTGTTATCAATTATATCACCAAATGAATGGGGTAAAAAACAAGCTTATGAAAGGCATGTTTGTTCGGCTAGATTGTTAGCTGACAAAAGTTGGGAACTGTTGAAATAATTTAAAACACCAACTTAAATTATCCTATATCTTTGTCCTCAGTGGGACTAATTCGCAAACTAGCATCTCAAACAGCAATTTATGGGCTAAGTTCTATGCTTGGTAGGTTTATCAATTTTTTATTGGTAATACCGCATACCCAGTATTTAAAAACCGTAAATGCATATGGTGATATTACCACCATATTCTCATTTATGGCATTTTTTAATGTCATTTTAACATATGGAATGGAAACGTCCTATTTTAACTTCATTAGAAATGGTAGAGATGCAAAAGTAGTTTATAGCAATGCTCAAAAAAGTATTCTGCTTAGCACCTTAATTTTTTCCATTTTTGTATATGTTTTTGCATCTCAATGTGCCAGTTTTATTGGCTATAAAGGGCAAACGGAATATGTTTACATTTGCCTTATATTCTTAGTGTTTGATACATTATCTGCGCTTCCTTTTGCTAAATTAAGGTATGAGGAAAAGCCGCTTAAATATGCTGGTATTAAACTGATTAATATTGGCGTAAATATTTCCCTAAATCTCCTGTTCTTAAAAGCAACACCAAGTGCCTTTGCCCAGCTAGACCAAGTATCCTTAATACTTATTGCCAATGCAATAGCAAGTTTTATTTCATTTTTAATATTGGCCCCAATTGTTTTTCAAATAAACAAACCTTTTGATAAAGGACTTTTTAAAGAAATGCTACAATACGCTTGGCCACTAATTTTTGTTGGTTTGGCAGGTATTGTAAATGAAACCCTAGATAGAACGCTATTAAAAAAATTATTGCCTGAAAGCCAAGGATCCTATCAAAATGGAATTTATGGCGCTTTTTATAAATTAACGATGGTGATGACCATGTTTGTGCAAGCTTTCAGATTTGCAGCTGAACCACTGTTTTTTAAACAAAAAGAATCAAAAGACACAAGAGAAAATTATGCCTTGGTCATGTATTGGTTTATTGCAGTATGCACGTTTATTTTCTTAGTTTGTGTATTCTTTATAGAGCCATTGGCCCATTTGTTTATAAAAAACCAAACTTTCTTCGAAAATCCTGATGGCCTTTACATTGTTCCTATCCTTTTATTGGCAAATTTGTTTCTAGGCATATACTACAATTTAAGTGTTTGGTATCGATTTACAAACAATACCCACTTAGGCGCAATCTTAGCTATTTCTGGAGCATCACTAACCATTCTTTTAAATATTACACTAATTCCGATATGGGGATTTGTCGCCTGTGCATGGATTACCTTGTTGGTTTATGCACTAATGACTGTGGCCTCGTATATCTTAGGTCACCGATACTACCCAATCCCATATTATTTAGGAAAATATCTTTTATTGATCATTATTTCAGTAATTATCTGGCTGCTATCTAAAGAGATAATTTGTCAGATACATGTCAAAAGCGTAGAAATAATAATATATCTTACCCTCCTTGCGTTGATGTTGTTGATAATTTGGTTGTTACAACCTAAGCGAAAAATTACTTAAATTTGCAAATCTCTAGTATTTTGAAAGTTAAAATAATCAATCAAGGAGTCTATCCTATTCCATCCTATCAGACAGAACAATCTGCAGGAGCTGATTTATATGCTAACATTTCAGAATCAGTTGTCATTAAACCATTAGAACGTGTTTTGGTTTCAACTGGCTTGACAATAGAATTGCCAATAAATTTCGAGGCACAAATCAGACCAAGAAGTGGTCTAGCCTTCAAACATGGTATCACTGTGCTTAATTCACCGGGTACAATTGATGCTGACTATAGAGGTGAAATTAAAGTATTACTGATTAATTTAGGACAAGAAGAATATCAAATTCAACCTGGCGAAAGAATCGCTCAGATGGTTATTGCAAGTTGTGTACAGGCACATTTTACTGTTGAAACAGAACTTAGTACAACCGAAAGAGGCTCAGGTGGATATGGACATACAGGAAACAAATAATTTAGAATTTAAATGAGTGGAATGAATATAATAATCCCAATGGCTGGCATGGGCAAACGCATGAGGCCGCACACTTTAACAATCCCTAAACCTCTAATTCCAATTGCTGGAAAGCCTATCGTACAAAGATTAGTTGAAGATATTGCTGCTGTTTGCAACGATAAAATTAATGAAGTAGCTTTTGTAATAGGAGACTTTGGTCATGAAGTTGAAATGCAATTATTGAGCATCGCCGAAAGTATTGGTGCTGAGGGAAGAATTTATTACCAAGACCAAGCACTCGGCACTGCACACGCAGTAATGTGTGCTACCCCTTCTGTAACAGGAGAAGTAATTGTAGCATTTGCTGATACCTTATTTAAAGCAGAATTTGATCTAGATAAATCAGCTGATGGAACCATATGGGTGCACAAGGTTGCAAACCCTAGTCAATTTGGGGTAGTCATGTTAGATGAAAACAATAACATTTCTGATTTTATTGAAAAACCAACAGAGTTCATATCTGATTTGGCTATTATCGGTATCTATTATTTTAAAGATGGCGATAATTTACTTGATGAGATTCAATATTTAGTAGATAATGACATCAAAGAGAAAGGTGAATATCAACTTACCAATGCGCTGGAAAATATGAAAAACAAAGGTCTAGTATTCAGACCTGGTGAAGTTGAAGAATGGCTTGATTGTGGAAATAAAGATGCAACAGTAAATACCAACCAACGAATTTTAGAAATCAAAAAATCTGAATTCGACAATGCTGCAATGAATACCTCAGGTGTAACCATTATTGAACCATGTTTTATTGCTGAAGAGGTAACTTTGGAAAACTGCACAATTGGACCACATGTTAGTATTGGCAAAAAGAGTAAAATAAAAAACTCTAAAATTTCAAATAGCATCATTCAAACGAATTGTGAAATCGAAAATACCTCGTTTACAAACAGTTTAATCGGAAACCATGTTTCAATTAAAGGAAATTGTAATGAATTAAGTATTGGTGATTATAGCACATTAAATTGATCTCTTTTGAAAATCAGATTTCATATTGCTTTCATGATTTTTATATCGGGAAGTCTTCTGTTTTCTGAAGGTTGCAAACTACTGTACAAAAAAAAAGTTAATTCTGATGCTTCAGGAAATACAAGGGAAGTAAACTTTGACGATTACTTTATTGATGCTTGTACACAATTTGGAAATGGCAATTATACATTATCAATAAAAAATCTTGAAAAATGCATAAACCTAAATCCAAATGAAGCTTCAGTCTATTATCAATTAAGTAAAAATTATTACGAATTATTTGATCAAAATTTAAGCCTTCAAAATGCAATGAAAGCTTATAATTTGGCAACAGACAATGTCTATTATGGATTATGGTATGCAGAAAAACTTAGCTCAGTAGGAAACTTAAATGAAGCCATAAAAGTTCTTCAAAAAACTTTCTCAAAAAACCAAAAAGACGAACAAGTGTTAAAAGCGCTTGATGCTTTATATGTTAGCAATGCAAATCCAATTCAGGATAGAATAGATCTATGGCTAAGCCACAAGCAGAGCGCAGGATACAAATTAAATTCGTCCCTAAAACTTATAGATTTCTACATTCAAACTAAAAATTATTCATCTGCTCATTTATTGTATGATGAAATTAAAAAAGCTAGCCCTCTGAAATATAAGTACTTTGTTGATGATGCTAATTTATATCTCAAGGAAAATGACGAACTACACGCTTATGAAAACTTTGAAAAAGCGATTGCATTAAATCCAAATAACTTTAATTTAAATTATTCATTATTCAATTTAAAAGCTAGTAAAAAACTAATAGACGAGGCCAATAAATATCTAAAAAATGCATTCTCCGATCCGCTGACAAGTTTAGATATAAAATTAGACGTGAGCCAACAAATTAATAAGACTTATATTCACGATACCTCTTATTCGATCTACATTAAAACATTGGCTCAAAGTTTGGTTCTTAATTATCCTGAAAACCATAAATCTTTGTTTGCTGCTGCTACTTATTTCAAAGAAATAGAAATGCAAAACGATGCACTAAAACTTTATTCGAAAATTAATGAGCTTTCTCCAGGAAACTTTGAAGCCTGGCTTGCTGCCCTACAAATATCTAATGAAATCAGAAATTTTAACAACACAATTGAAATAGCAAATAAAGCGTTAGAATACTATCCAAATGTAGCTAAAATATATTTGGAAGCTTCAATAGCTTGTAATTCTATTAAAGATTATCATAAAGCCATTGAATTTGTTAAAAGTGGTTTGAGTTTTGCATTTGACCCTAAAATAAAAAGCCAATTACTATTCGAGCAAGCAACCGCAAATTTTAAACAAAATCTATATAAAGAAGCTGAAACAAATCTATTGGAGGCCCTGACATACAATGATAAAGATGCCAATATTTTTGACCTATTGGGAAATGTAAATTACAAACTGAATAATACGGAGAAAGCAATCGAATTTTGGAAAAATGCCCAAAGTTTAGGTCTAGTTTCTTCCGTTTTAGATAAAAAAATAAAAGATGGTAAATATGTTGAATAGTAGACTAATAGCGGTTATTTGTACAATAATTTTTCTTGCATCTTGTGCCAGCAAGAAAAACAAATCAATAACACCTCCTGTGGTTATAAATAAGATCGACACAGCAATTCACAATCCTACAGCTTCTGATATACTCTCATTCACCATTAAACCTTGGACATTCTTTTCTTCTAAAATTGATTTTGAATTTAGACAAGCTGATGGTAAAAAAATAAATGCAAATGGAAGCATTAGAATGTACAAAGACTCTATGATTTGGATATCTGCAGGAATGTTTGGTTTAGAAGGTTTTAGAATACTCATTAACAAGGATTCAGTGGTTATTTTGAACAAACTGGAGAAAAAGTACAATATCTACAAAACCAGCGAATTTAAAGGCCTGTCAGACGTCCCACTTACCGTTAGCCAAATTCAAAATATTATAATAGCAAATCCCATATATGCCCTAAATCTTTACAATATTGCGAATCAAAATGAGACGCAAATTTCAATACAGTATGCGCAAAAAAAATACAATACTTCCCATAGCTATACGAAACAATCATATACAATTGATTCTAGCAATTTGAAGGATAATTTAAATCCCAATTTTGCGAAAATTACCTATTCAGAATACGCTGTTTTCAACAACCACAATTTTCCAACTTCTACATTTATTCAATCAAAATTTAACAATAAAAGCACCGAATTAGAATTGAAATATTCTGATATTGATTTTGAGACCACTCTTAGCTTCCCATGTCAAATACCTTCTTCTTATGAAAAAGCAAATTAATAAAATATCATTTATTGTTCTTTTCTTGTCGATAGGGTTAAGTTCCTTTGGGCAAACCAAAAAAGACTTAGAAAAGCAGCGCAAAAAAACAGAAGAGGAAATAGCCCTAACCAAGAAAATTCTTAAAGAAACAAAGAATAAAAAACAGCAAAGCATTAGAGAAATCGTAACAATTTCGAGATTAATTGAGAAAAGAGAAGAGTTGATCAATACCATCAACGCGGAAATTGTCTATGTAAACAAAGATGTTGAGGGCAAAAAAAATGATATCGAAATTCTAAACAACCAAATTGATTTAGAAAAGAAGAACTACGCAAAAGCCATTGTTCAATCATTTAAAAGCAAAAAAGTATACAACAATTCTCTCTACTTATTTGCTGCAAAATCATTTAATCAATTATTTTTAAGGTTTAGATTCAGCGCATATCTTAATGCTGCTCAAGAAAAGTTCTTGTTTAGAATAAATGAAAAAAGAAATGAATTGGAAAATATTCTTCAAGAATTACTAGGTCTCAAAGTTTCAAAAGAAAAATTAGCAAATAATAAAAAGTCTGAGGTTAAAGAACTTGAAATAGATAAAAATGAAAAAAACAAAGTAGTGGTAGCGCTAACTGGCAAAGAATCTGAATTGAAAAAGAATTTAGAAAAACAGAAAAAAGCCAAAGAAAATCTAAATGCACAGATTAACGCCATTATTGCAAAAGAAATAGCAGCAGCAAGAAAAAAGGCCATTGACCAAAAATCAACTACTGGAAACAATACAGGAAAAAACTCTGATAAAAACGGTTCACAAAGTAAAGCAGACCATAACACGCCAAGTGTAACACCAGAGGTAAAACAACTCTCAGATAATTTTGCAGCAAATAAAGGCAGATTGCCTTGGCCAGTGGAAAAAGGATTTATTAGTGAAAGATTTGGGTCTCATGCGCATGAAAAACTTGACCAAGTAACTGTTCAGAACAATGGAATAGATATACAAGCAAGCAGAGGTTCAAATGCGAGATGTATACACAAAGGTACTGTCACTGCGATAATTAATATTCCAGGAATGGGCAAAGCTGTAATTGTTAATCATGGTGAATACTACACGGTTTATTCTAAGTTAAAAGATGTAAGCGTTAGCCAAGGACAAACAGTCTCATTAAAGCAAGTTATTGGAAGCATTGCAGAAGATGAGGATGGAGCTACCGAAATTCATTTTGAAATTTGGTTTAATCAAGACAAACAAAACCCTGAGCTTTGGCTCGCAAGATAAAATGGAAGTTAAAGAAATTAAAAATGTAGGAATAGCAGGCGCAGGCACTATGGGTGCTGGAATTGCATTGGTCTGTGCACAAGCAAATTTTAAAGTCATATTGTTTGATATTAATCAAACCGTATTAGATTCTGCTCAAAAATCAAATTTGAGCATTTTGAATAAAATGCTTGAATCTTCAAGAATTGACCAAAGTGTATACAATTCAACTTTAGAAAATATATCCTACAGCAATGAAATTTCTGATTTGAAATCAGACCTAATCATTGAAGCTATTATTGAAAAACCAGAAATTAAAATATCTCTATTTCAACAACTTATTGATTTAAATGGAATTGAGACAATTTATGCTACCAATACGTCTTCAATTCCTATTACCCAAATTGCAGCAGGCTTGAGTTTGCCTCAGAACCTGGTAGGCATACATTTCTTTAACCCAGCGCATATAATGAAATTGGTTGAGGTTATTAAAGGGGCCAAAACAGATCAAAAAATCGTAGAGCAGTCTGTAAACTTCGTAAAATCGCTGAAAAAACAACCAGTAGTCGCAGCCGACGCACCAGGATTTATTGTAAATCGAATCGCAAGATTATACTATGTTGAATCTTTAAAAGCTTTAGAAGAAAATGTTACTAATTTTGAAACATTAGACCGAATAATGGAGTCAAGTGGCTTTAAAATGGGACCATTTAAATTAATGGATCTTATTGGCGTTGATACCAATTACTCGGTTACTGAAAGCCAATTTAAATTATTTAACTTTGAAGCACGTTTTAGACCAAGCAGAATACAAAAGCAAAAAGTAGAAGCTGGATTACACGGAAGAAAAACAAAAGGTGGATTCTACAACTATGAATAAAATTTTAGCTTTAATTTTAGGGTTGGCAATATTTGCTTCTTGCCAAAAAAACAACATTAACAATGACCCCATTGCCGATGTTCCTGTCAATATTACAATTAATATGGCACTACCATCTTATAGCCATTTATTAAATGAAGGTACCTTTGTATACGAAAATGGCGGGGTAAAAGGCGTTGTTGTCGTTCATTACCAAAATGATGAGTTTTATGCATTTGATAGAGCATGCAGTTACCAACCGAGCAATTCATGCGCAAAAATTGAAGTTGACAGTTCTTTTAATGTATTTAGATGTGGTTCTACCCAAACAACGGGATTTGAAAAATGCTGTGAATCAAGATTCTTTATGAATGGTCAAGTATTAAATGGGCCAGCTACTTTTGGCTTAAAACAATACCAAGTTATTAAGAATGGAACAGAATTGTCCATAAAAAATTAAAAAAAAATTAAAAAAATTCTTTCTAAAGTAAAACATTTTAATATATTTGTCGGGTTATATCAACAAATCACTATTAAAAAGCAGCTTATGATAAAGAGAAAATTACTAGTTACTATCATTGCACTATTGTCTGTTCATCAGGCTTTTTCGCAATCTGCAGAGAGACGACTTGGAATAGAAATCAACGGTGGAATTAATGAATACCAAGGTGATCTAGGATCTGCCTTGTTCTTTGCTAGAAAGCCAAACTACCAAGGAATTGGTGGATCTATCAGTTACTATCTAACACCAAATATTGACCTTTCATTCTTTGGTTCAGGTGGTGATGTTGGATACTACACTGCACTTCCATACGTAGATCCTGAGTTTAAATATCTACAATTTAGAGCAAATGTTGCCACAGTAAACGGTGGTATACGTTTCAAGTTCTTAAAAGATAAGCCGTTTACTCCATACATCATGTTAGGATTAGGTGGTGTATACTTGCATAGCAATGTAAGCCGTGATGCTAATTCATACACTGGTGCCGCAGGTAATGCTGCAGCTGGTTTTGGTTTCCAATTCAATGTAAACGAAAAGTTTGGCATTAGATTACAATCTATGTTCAACTACACTTTCAATGATATTTGGGATGGTGAGCCTTATGCTTATTTAACACATACAAGAAATAAAGACAATGACATGTTCGCATTTCACTCTTTAGGTTTCTTCTATAACCTTCCATATGGCGATGCTTCAATGGGTGGTGCAACTCAAAAAGACAAAGACAAAGATGGTGTACCTGATGCACTTGACAAATGTTCTAAAACCCAACCTTGGGAGCTACCTGTTAACGAAGAAGGTTGCCCTAAAGATTCTGATTTGGATTCAATACCTGATTACAAAGATTCTTGCCCATACAACTTTGGCCCACGTAAATTTAATGGTTGCCCAGATAAAGACAACGATGGTATCATTGACAGCAAAGACCGTTGTCCAGAAAAAGCAGGACCAGTTGAATTCCAAGGTTGCCCAGATACTGATGGTGATGGTGTCTTAGATATAGATGATGCTTGCCCTACAGTTAAAGGTCCTAAAGAATACAATGGCTGCCCTGATTCAGATGGTGATGGTATTGAAGACAGAAAAGACAAATGTCCGAATGTTGCTGGTGCAAGAGAAGGTGAAGGTTGTCCTGACTCAGATGGTGATGGTGTATATGACAATAGAGACGTTTGTCCTAAAGTTGCTGGTCCAACAACAAACAAAGGTTGCCCAGAAATTCAACAAGAAGTAGTTCAAAAAATAGCTTTAGCTGCTAAAGGTATCAATTTTGAAACAGGAAGCGATATTATCAAAGCAGAATCTTACGATGATTTGGATGCTTTGGTTAAAATCTTAAATGAATACCCTGAAGCGAATGTTGCAATCGATGGCCATACGGACAATCAAGGTGACGCTACAAAAAACAAAGAATTATCTCAAAAACGTGCAAACGCTGTAATGGCATACCTAATCAACAAAGGTGTTGCTGCAATGAGATTAACTGCTACAGGATACGGCGATTCTCAACCAATTGCTGACAACAAAACAAAACCTGGTCAAGCTAAAAACAGAAGAGTTGACTTCAAGTTAACTTATTAATTTTAGTTTTAACAATATTTAAAAGGCAGGATATAATCCTGCCTTTTTTTATGTCTCATAATTTAAAATTGAATAGAAACAGTTATTATTGATAACGATCTCTTTATTATTCAAACACGCTTAAGTGCATACCACATTAAAAAAGATTATCACGACTAAACTATACGCGTTGTATATATAGTAATCCTATAGCTTATAAGTGATTTTAATCGCCTTAAAGGCAATCTGAAAGTATTTTAAGAAGAACTATAAAGTATTAGAATAAAATGCATTAAATCGTCTGTTTTATACATAAAAAAAGCCTCTATCAATGATAGAGGCTTTTTTATAATATTTTAACCTGTTAATCTTTTTTAGTCGCAGCCTCAGTTTTCTTTTTGCAACAAGCTGATCCTTCTGCTTTGTCTTTATCACAAGAACTTGAAGCTTCTTTTTTGCAACAAGACTTCTTAGCACATTTTTTCTCAGTTGCTGCTGAAGTTGTTTTCTTTGCAGTGCTGTCATTTGTAACAACAGCTGGAGTAGATGTTTGATCTACTGCTGGTTTTGCTACTTCAATTATTGATTTAGGCTTAGAATTAGAATTCGTATTACCTGCAGCATTATCTTGTGCATGAGCGGCAAAAGACAAGCCAACGAATAAAGCGATACTTAGAATTAACTTTTTCATTTTATTTAATATTTAATGTTTTTAATAGGTCAAAAATCAAGCCAAAGTGGCAACAACTGTTTCACCACCTTTGGTCTTTTGTTGAAGAGAAACTTCAATCTTAGCGCTTAAGGGCAGATATAAATCTATGCGTGAACCAAATTTAATAAATCCCATTTCCCCACCTTGGGTTGCCATATCACCTTCTTTAACGTAGTATACAATTCTTTTTGCCAAAGCTCCAGCCACTTGTCGGAATAAAACCTCAGCTTTTGAACCTGCTATAACAACCGTAGTTCTTTCGTTTTCTGTAGATGATTTTGGATGCCAAGCTACCAAATATTTTCCTGGGTGGTACTTGGCATATTTAACAATTCCTGAAATTGGATTGCGGTTAACATGCACATTCACCGGACTCATGAAAATACTAACTTGACGGCGCTTATCTTTAAAATATTCGGTTTCTTCTACCTCTTCTATAACAACAACTTTGCCATCTGCAGGAGCAATTACATGGTTCTCATTAATAATTGTATTGCGGAATGGATTGCGAAAAAATTGTACGATTAGTATAAAAAATACCAAAGATATTGATAAAACTATTTTGCCAACAATGTGCTGTTCACCCAATAAAGATTGGATACCAATGTTAAGTCCAGCAAGGATTAACAAAGTGACTAAAATAATTTTATATCCTTCTCTATGAATAAGCATTAGAATACACCTCTGAATTTTTGTGTAGTAGCTACTTTATCAATAGCAACGATGTACGCGGCTGTACGCAAACTTACAACATGCTTTTTACCGGTATCGAATACCACGTCAAAGGCACTTTTCATAACTCTGTCAGCTCTTCTATTAACGCGTTCTTCTGTCCAAAAATAACCCATTCTATTTTGTACCCACTCGAAATATGACACAGTCACACCACCAGCATTCGCTAAAATATCTGGAACTACAATAATTCCTTTGTCATTTAAAATTTTATCAGCATTTGCACTTGTTGGTCCGTTTGCTCCTTCAACAATTAATTTAGCTTTGATATTTCCGGCATTGGCGTCTGTTATTTGATCTTCCATTGCTGCAGGCACCAAAATATCGCACTCCAACTCTAATAATTCTGCATTGCTAATATTTTTACCGCCTGTATATCCACCAAGGTTACCATTGTTCTTTGAATATGCCATAGCCTCTTCAACACTGATACCTTCTGGATTGTAGTAACCACCAGTAACATCAGAAATACCTACAATCTTAACGCCAAGCATTTCAATTAATTTGGCTGAAATTGATCCAACGTTTCCAAAACCTTGAACAACGCAAGTACATTCTTCTGGTTTTAAGCCCATTTTTGCTAAAGCAGAACGGGTGCATACCATTACACCTCTTCCTGTTGCCTCTACTCTACCCAAAGATCCTCCCATTGAAATAGGTTTACCTGTAATAACAGCAGGGGTATATTGTCCTTTTATTTTAGAATACTCGTCTACAATCCAAGCCATTTCCTGTTGACCTGTGTTCATATCTGGAGCGGGAATATCCTTGTCTGGTCCAAATACATCACTCATTGATGCAGCATAAGCTCTTGTTAAACGCTCTAGCTCACCTTTGCTCATAGATTTTGGGTCACATTTAATACCCCCTTTACCACCACCATATGGAATACCAACTACAGCTGTTTTCCAAGTCATCCATGCCGCCAATGCTTTTACCTCATCTAAAGTAACATCCATTGAATATCTGATACCACCTTTAGATGGGCCCAGGGTTGTACTATGTTGAACTCTATGTCCTTCAAATACTTTTACTTTTCCATTATCCATAATAACTGGTAAGTGAACAGTAACAATCTTTGCTGGATATTTTAAAGTGTCATAAGCTGATTCATCAAGGCCTATGATTTTAGCCGCTTCATCAAAACGTTTCATCATTGAATCCAATGGATTCAAATTGCTGTGAATGGTTGCATTACTCATTTTTTTCTTGTTTTTATAATAGTAAAGGGTTGCAAATTTAGTCTTTTCAGACATTTAACAAATAATTATTATCCAAAAATATATCTAAATTGTCTAAAATCAGTTATTTATTGACATTAAAAGTCAAATATAGCAAAGGTGAATCTAATATGATATTTTTGCAGTTCATTTAATATGGCTACTTACGAATTCAGAAGAATAGAAAAAGATTGGCAAGCATATTGGGCTAAGCACAATACTTTTAAAACTGAAACCATCTCAGAAAAAGAAAAATACTATGTATTGGATATGTTCCCTTACCCATCAGGTGCTGGCCTGCACGTGGGTCATCCGCTTGGTTATATAGCAAGTGATATTGTTTCTAGACACAAAAGACATAATGGCTTTAATGTTCTTCACCCAATGGGTTATGATGCATTTGGTCTACCGGCAGAACAGTATGCAATCCAAACAGGTCAACATCCTGCATTAACAACCGACGAAAATATTAAAAGGTACAGAGAGCAATTAGACCGCATTGGATTTTCATATGATTGGTCACGTGAGATAAAAACATGCGATCCAAATTATTACAAATGGACACAGTGGATTTTTATTCAATTATTCAACTCTTGGTATAACCCTAAAACCAATAAGGCAGAAAATATCCAAACTTTGGTTTCAATTTTTGAAGAATCCGGCTGTGAAACTGAAGATCTGAATTTTAGCAAAGAAGATTGGTTAGGTTTTTCTGAAAAAATAAAATCTGATATTTTGCTAAAATACCGTTTAGCTTTTTTAAGTGAGGCAATGGTGAACTGGTGTCCAGAATTAGGAACAGTTTTGGCAAATGACGAGGTAAAAGATGGGCTTAGTGAGAGAGGTGGCTTTCCAGTTGAAAGAAAACTAATGACCCAATGGAGCCTTAGAATATCTGCCTATGCAGAGAGACTTCTTACAGGTCTTGATAAAATTGATTGGAGTGAAAGCTTAAAAGAAGCTCAAAGAAATTGGATAGGTAAAAGTGTCGGTTGTTCTTTGAAATTCTATTCGGAAAACATAGAAATTGAGGTGTTTACAACGCGTCCAGATACAATTTTTGGTGTTACTTATCTTGCAATTGCACCAGAACATCCAAGTTTGGATTTACTATGTGTCAATGGCTTTAGAGACCAAGCGCTAGAATATGCGGAAAAAGCAAAAAACAGAAGCGAAAGAGAAAGGCAAGCTGAAGTTAAAAACATAACAGGAGCATTTACTGGCTCTTTTGTAAAACATCCTTTTAAAAACGAACAAATCCCTATTTGGATTGCAGATTATGTTTTAGGAAGCTATGGCACTGGTGCTGTTATGGCAGTTCCAGCCCACGATAGCAGAGATTATTCCTTTGCAAAACATTTTAACTTACCAATCAGAGAAGTTGTAAGCGGTGGAGATATTTCTGAAACTTCTTATGATGCTAAAGTTGGTGAAATTATAAATTCTGATTTTTTAAATGGTTTGTCTGTAAAGGATGGAATTAAAAGATCAATAAAAGAAATTGAATCTCTAAAGCTTGGTTTTGGTAAAACCAATTACAGATTAAGAGATGCTGTTTTTGGAAGACAGCGCTATTGGGGTGAGCCAATACCTGTATTTTACGAGAACGGTATTCCTAAAGCATTTTCTGAAAATGATTTGCCATTAATATTGCCCGAGATTGATAAGTACCTTCCAACCGAAAGTGGTGAACCTCCTTTAGCGCGCGCTGCTAATTGGAGCTATAAAAACAATCCTATTGAAACTACAACTATGCCAGGTTGGGCAGGTTCCTCTTGGTATTTCCTGAGGTATATGGACCCATCTAATAATAATGGAATAGCATCTAAACAAGCATTGGATTATTGGAAAGACATCGATTTGTATATGGGCGGAAGTGAGCATGCTACTGGCCATCTTTTATATTTTAGATTTTGGACCAAATTTCTATTCGATATAGGAATCATTCCTTCAGATGAACCCGCAAAGAAATTGATTAACCAAGGAATGATTCAAGGACTTTCATGTTTAATTTATCGCGTTAATCAAACATCTAAATTCGTTTCGTTTGCACTTAAAAATCAATATGAAACAACACCAATTCATATCGATATTAAATTGGTAAACGCCGCCAACGAAGTAGATATCGAAGGACTAAAAGCATGGAGACCATCTGAATTTTCATCAGCTGAATTTGAATTAGAAAATGGGAAATTAATTTGTGGCACCGAAGTAGGTAAAATGTCAAAAAGGTGGCATAACGTAGTTAATCCAGATGATGTTTGCAACGATTATGGCGCCGATACTTTAAGGTTATACGAAATGTTTTTAGGTCCTCTGCAGGATGCAAAACCATGGTCAACTCAAGGAATAGAGGGTGTTCTGAGATTTTTAAGGAAATTCTGGCGTCTGTTCCATAACAATACTGAAGAAAATTTCAATGTTTCAATAGAGGCACCTAGCAAAGCTGAATTTAAAATTTTACACAAAACCATCAAGAAAATTAGTGAAGATATTGATAACTTCTCCTTTAATACCTCAGTCTCTGCTTTTATGGTTTGTGTAAATGAACTTCAAGATTTAAAATGCAATAAAAAGGAAATATTAGAACCCCTTGTTGTTTTACTTTCACCATTTGCACCACATATAGCTGAAGAGCTATGGTCGCTATGCGGAAATACAGAGGGTGTATCTTATGCCACTTGGCCAAAATTCCAACCTGAATATTTAGTCGAAAACGAATTCAACTATCCAATATCATTTAATGGGAAAGTGAGATTTAATTTGAATTTTGCCTTAGACATTGATAACAAAGAAATGGAGGCGTCAATACTAAATAATGAGCAAACGCAAAAATACCTTGAAGGAAAAGAACCTAAAAAAATCATCATTGTAAAAGGAAAAATTGTAAATGTAGTTTTGTAGACAAAACCATTTATTGATGAAAATTTGTCGTAAGCCAATATTTTAATTAATATTGAATTGTTTATGAGAAAGTCTATTGTATTTCTAATTAGTTTAATCTTTATAGCTGGGTCATGCTCCCTGCTTAAAAAGCATCATAATTTTGATGAAAAAGCATACGAAAAAGCCCAATTAGATGCCTATTATCTGAGACTTCTTGCCGATCCTAAAACCGGCAAAATACCTGAAAATATTAGACAAAATGAATTGGCGTTTGCTAGCATTTTGCCTAAATATTCAAATAATAAACGTTCAGGAGATATTTGGAAGTCAAGAGGTCCAAATAACCAAGGTGGAAGAACAAGAGCAATCGCCTTAGATGTAAATAATTCAAATACCATCCTTGCAGGATCTGCTACAGGTGGTATATATAAATCTACGGATGCAGGTCAAACATGGACAAAAGCCAAATGTCCAGCAAACGCAATCACTTGCATTGTGCAAGATACCAGAGACGGAAAAACCAATATTTGGTATGCAGGCACTGGCGAATTATCAGGCAGCAGTGGCACAGCAACAGGTGCATATTACTATGGACAAGGGATTTTTAAAAGCACCGACGGGGGGAATACATGGGCGGTAATTCCGTTTACCAATGGTGGAAGCACCACCACATTTGATTCTGATTTTGATGGAGTTTGGAACATTGCTATTGATTTTTCTAATACCACACAAGACGAAATTTATGCCGCTACTTATGGTGGAATTTATAAAACAATTGATGGAGGTTTAAATTGGAAAAAGAAGCGATCAGGCTCCTTGCCTAACTACTCTTACAATACCGATGTAGCTGTAGATAAACAAGGCGTTGTTTATGCAACAATGAGCAGCGAAAGTACACAAAAAGGTGTTTGGCGAAGCGTAGATGGTGAAACATGGATAAGCATTACACCAATTGGATTTCCAAGCGTCTATGGTAGAATGTGTATTGGAATTGCACCATCAGACCAAAATCAAGTCTATATTGTAGCAAGTAGTACCACAAATTATGGCTTTGTTAGCACCAATTTTCAAGGCACCAAAGAATGGAATAGTTTATGGAAATATGATTACATGTCTGGCAATGGATCAGGTGCAGGTGGACGTTGGGTAAATAGAAGTTCAAATATGCCCGATGCGGGTGGCGACTTTGGTTATTTTAGTACACAAGGTGGATATGATTTATACATTAAAGTAAAACCTAACGATACCAACGTGGTGTTTATTGGAGCAACTAATTTATGGCGCAGTGATGATGCTTTTCGAAGCAATAAAAAAATAAATTGGATTGGGGGTTATGCCGTTAATACCAATAGACCAGATTTTAAGCTATATCCAAACCATCACCCAGATAACCATCAATTAATTTTCTACCCTAACAATTCTAACATAGCATTAAGTTCTCACGATGGTGGCATAAGCTATACGGAAAATATTATGGGAAGCAATGTTACCTGGGAATCAAAAAATAACAATTACATTTCCTCTCAATTTTATACAATTGCTATTGATCATTCCTCAGCATCTAACAATAAAATCATGGGTGGACTTCAAGACAATGGTACCCAATTTGCTGATGTATATGGACTGGCATCATGGCAAATGAGTTTTAATGGTGATGGCTCATATTGCTCATTTCTTGATGGTACAAATGAAATTATCGGAAGTGCACAACAAGGCCGAATTGCCCATTTAGAATTGGATAAAATTGGTCAACCGATTAAATATGCACGCATAGATCCCAAACAATTAAACCGCGATAATTACGATTTTATTAATCCGTTTGTTTTAGACCCAAATGACCAAAAAATCATGTATTTGCCGGCTAAAAATAAAATATTTAGAAATTTAAATATTTTATCCAAACCATTAAGTACAAATTTTGATAGTACCCGTTGGGATACCCCACTTTGGGAAGAATTAAGCAATTGTAAACCTTTAACAGGTCAAGAGTTTTCAGCCATTTCGATTTCTAAAATCAATAAAAATACTCTTTACTATGCTACAGACAAAGGACGTTTGTACAAATTAAATAATGCAAATTTAGGACAACCCATTCCTATAGAAATTACTGGCTCTAATTTCCCAAGTGGAAATATTAACTGTATCGCTCTTGATCCAAGTGATAGCAATAAAATTACTGTAGTTTTTTCTAATTATAACATAATAAGTGTTTTGACAAGTGATAATGCTGGTGTTTCATGGACCAATATCTCCGGAAATTTAGAAGAAAATACAAATGGTTCTGGTTCAGGCCCAAGTTGCCGATGGGCTGCTGTGCTAAATCTTGAGAATGGAAGAAAATGTTGGTTTATTGCCACAAGTGTAGGATTATATGCAACAGATACCTTAAATGGAATTCAAACAAGATGGATTCAGCAATCCCCAAATGGGATTGGAAATAATATCGTAACGATGCTTGATACTAGAGAATTGGATAATTTTATTGCTGTCGCTACGCATGGAAATGGAGCCTACAGTGCTAATATTTCTAATCCTTGGCAAATTACAAATATCCAAAAAAGTGTAATAAACCCAGAATCAGTAATCGTTTATCCCAATCCCCTGCCGTTGAAAGAAGCTTTAACTGTCGTTTTAAAAGTTAAACTTTCGCAAGTTCCTAATATTAGCATCACTGATATTTTAGGAAATTTAATTTCTGAAGAATTTTATACCATTAATTCGATTGATCCTGAAAACATTAAAATTCTTTTCAATAATTTAAGTTCAGGTGTATACTTTGTTAATTTTGAGGTGAATGGTGAATCATTTAGCCAAAAAATAATACGTCAGTAATTATAAATAAAGATTATATCTGATTATTAATTTAATTCGCTAATTCCGAATTAGATTGTCTTATTTTTGCAGGAAGTAATGAGTATCCTTTTTAAATATCTAAAAAGACAATGGCCTACCCTTCTTTTAGCTCTATTATTAGCAGCTATCAACCAGTCTTTCTCTTTATTAGACCCTCAAATTACAGGTAGAATTGTTGATGAAATCATCAATAAACACAGCGAATTAACTAAAGAGCAGTTCATTTCTCATGCACTTTACCTAGTTGGCTTATCTATTGGTGTAACCATGGTATCACGAATTGCAAAAAACTTCCAAGATTATTACACCAATGTCATTGTCCTTAAAATGGGCGCTCAAATATTTTCTGACGGACTTAAGCATTCCCTTGAGTTACCATATCAAGTCTTCGAAGACCAAAGAAGCGGTGAAACACTTTCAATACTAGAAAAAGTAAGAACAGACTCTGAAAAACTAATAACCTCTTTTATAGGAATACTATTCACTTCAATAGTAGGGATGATTTTTGTAATGATATTTACAATTAGCGTTAGTTTTAAAGTTGCAATAGTTTATTTGGGGGCTATAATTATAATAGGATTAATAAGTTCTTTATTAAGCAAAAAAATAAAAGTAATGCAAAAGGCTATTGTTGGTGAAACAACCTCCCTAGCTGGAAGCACAACTGAAAGCCTTAGAAACATTGAGTTGGTTAAAAGTTTAGGGTTGGCAAATCAAGAAATTGCTAGATTAAACAACACAACATTTAAAATCTTAGGTTTAGAACTAAAAAAAGTAAAATACATACGAAGTTTAAACTTCTTACAAGGAACTACTGTTCAGTTTACTAGAAGTATCATGATCGTGGTTCTTCTTTATTTAATATTCAACCATACCTTATCTGCTGGTCAATATTTCACATTCTTATTTTATTCATTCTTCCTTTTCAACCCTTTACAAGAACTTGGAAATATAATTTTAATACACCGCGAAGCAGAAGTTTCATTGGATAATTTCAAAAAATTAATCGACACGCCAATTGACTATAAGCCCGCAAAACCAAGGGTATTAAAGGGTCTTGAAGATTTTGAATTCAGAAACGTTTCTTTTCAACATTTGAGTGCACGAACTCCCGCATTAACAGATGTCAGTTTCAAAGTTCACAAAGGGGAAACTATAGCATTCGTAGGGCCGTCTGGATCTGGAAAGACAACTTTAGTAAAATTATTGGTTGGATTGTACCAAGCCCAAACTGGCAATATTTTATACGAAGGCATTGATGCAAAGGAAATAGACTTAGATGAATTGCGAGAGAGAATCGGTTTTGTTACCCAAGACACACAATTATTTTCAGGATCAATCAAAGAAAATCTATTATTTGTTGCCCCAAATGCAAGCGATGAAGAGATAATGAGATCTCTTGACAGAGCTAGTTGCCAGAATCTACTAAAAAGAGCTGACAATGGAATTGACACTGTCATTGGTGAAGGTGGTGTAAAAGTTAGTGGAGGCGAAAAACAAAGATTATCAATCGCTAGAGCTTTGTTAAGGAATCCAGGATTATTGGTTTTTGATGAAGCAACTTCTGCATTAGATAGTTTGACCGAAGATGAAATAACTCAGACCATCAAACAAATCAATGAAGACCATTCTGCAATAACTATTTTAATTGCCCATAGATTAAGTACAATTATGCATGCTAACAGAATTTATGTCCTTGAACAAGGTAAGATTATAGAGCATGGTAAACACGATGAATTATTGGCTGAGAAAGGTTTATACTATGCAATGTGGCGTCAGCAAATTGGCGAAAGAAAATCCTAGACTTCTATTATTTCATTGAAAAATATTTTCAATTATCACACTTATTAGAAATAATAAAATAGATTTGTATATATGAAACTTCAATATACTATTGCAGCAATATCTATTTTAGCCTCAAGTCTTGCATTTATGCAGCCTGATAAAACCAAAAATAAAATTATGACCTACCCTCAAACGGAAATAATCCCTGTAAATGATACCTTTTTTGGTACTGAAATCGTTGATCCATATAGATGGTTAGAAGATGATCTTGATCCTAAAACTAAAAACTGGATTTTCAGACAAAATGAAAATACGTATAACTATTTATCTCAAATTCCTTACCGTGAAAAAATCAAGAAGAATCTAGAGAATATTTGGAACTACGAACGTTTTTCTGCTCCATTTAATGAAGGTCAATACACCTACTTCTATAAAAATAATGGCCTACAAAATCAAAGTATTCTATACAGACAAAAACAAAATGCAGAAGCATCGGTTTTCTTAGATCCAAATACCTTTTCTAAAGATGGAACAAGTTCACTTTCAGATGTTAGTTTTACCAAAGATGGCAAAATTCTTGCCATTCAAATAAGTGAAGGTGGAAGCGATTGGAGAAAAGTAATTGTAATGAATGCTGAAACCAAAGAAACCATTGGAGATACGCTAATTGATGTCAAATTTAGTGGTATTTCATGGAAAGGAAATGAAGGTTTCTATTACAGCAGTTACGATAAACCCATTAAAGGAAGTGAATTATCTGCTATGACCAATCAGCACAAACTATTCTACCACAAATTAGGAAGTAAACAATCTGAAGATAAACTAATATTTGGAGGTAGTGAAACTCCCCGAAGATATATTGGAGGATATGTAACTGAGGACGAACGTTTTCTAATAATCTCTGCCGCTACATCAACTAATGGAAATGAATTATACCTAAAAGATCTAAGTGAAATAGAAAACAAAATACTCCCCTTGGTTTCACACTTCAACAACAACAATGATGTGGTTCATTCAGAAGGGAATACTTTATATATCCTAACTGATATGGGCGCCCCTAATTTGCGCTTGGTAAAAACTGAATACCTAAAAGACAAAGGTTTTTCTGAATGGTCAGATGTTATTCCTGAAACTAAAATGCCACTTAGTATAAGTACAGGAGGCGGTAAATTTTTTGCTTCCTATATGAAAGATGCTTGTTCTCAATTGTTACAATACAACATAAACGGTACCCTTGAAAGAGAAATCACACTACCTGGGAAAGGCACTGCAGGTGGATTAAGTGGGAAATGGGAAGAAAATCAACTTTATTATACGTTCACAAGTTACATCTACCCACCTACCATTTTCTCTTATAATGTAAACGATGGAAGTTCAAACTTATTTAAAAAGGCCGGTGTCAAATTCGATCCAAGTCAATATGAATCAATTCAAGTTTTTTACGAAAATGAATTAGATAAAACAAAGATTCCTATGATGATAACATACAAAAAAGGCATCAAAATGAATGGCCAGAATCCAACTATGTTATACGGGTATGGTGGATTTAATGTGAGTCTAACCCCCTCTTTTAGCACAGCAATGCTTGCATGGCTAGATGCAGGAGGTATCTATGCTGTGCCGAATATTAGAGGTGGTGGTGAATATGGAAAAGATTGGCATGATGCAGGGATACAAATGAAAAAACAAAATGTGTTCAATGACTTTATTGCTGCAGCAAACTATCTAATAAATAAAAAATACACCAGTTCTTCTTACTTATGTATTTCAGGTGGTTCGAATGGTGGATTATTAATAGGTGCCTGCATGACCCAAAGACCTGATCTATTTAGAGTTGCTTTGCCAGCTGTTGGTGTTTTAGACATGCTGCGTTATCATAAATTTACTGCAGGAGCTGGTTGGGCATACGACTATGGTACTGCTGATGATTCAAAAGAAATGTTCCAGTATTTATTAAAATATTCGCCTTATCACAACTTGAGTAAAGGCAAGAATTATCCGGCAACAATGGTTACTACAGGCGATCATGATGACCGTGTTGTGCCTGCGCATTCGTTCAAATTCGCGGCAAAATTACAATCTGTAAATGATGGGCCTAATCCTACACTAATTCGAATTGAAACAAATGCCGGTCATGGTGCTGGTAAGCCAACCAATATGATCATTGCAGAGTATGCAGATAGATTTGCATTCGCTCTATGGAATATGGGTATTACCGAGTTAAAATAAAATAAAAAATGCTGAGTAAATAAATACTCAGCATTTTTTTATTAATACGCCTTTGCAAACAAGACTCGTTGTTTCGAAGGATTTCCTGTTAGTACACATTTACCTTCTTCTTCAATATTATCTAAAGGTATACACCTGATTGTAGCCTTTGTAAGCTCTTTGATTTTCTCTTCTGTTTCTCCAGTCCCATCCCAATGTGCTGAAATAAACCCGCCTTTGGTTTCTAATACTTCTTTGAACTCATCCCAAGAATTTACAGTGTGAATGCTTTGGTCTCTAAACAATTTAGCGCGTTCATATATTGCACTTTGTATTTCGTTTAGTAGATTTTTTATATGCAAATCTATTCCGTCTATACTGGTCACCGATTTCTCCTTTGTATCTCTTCTAGCTAACTCTACAGTACCATTTTCTATGTCTCTCGGTCCAATTGCAATACGCACTGGAACGCCTTTTAATTCCCATTCTGCAAATTTATACCCTGGCTTATAGGTATCTCTATTATCAAACTTAACGGATAAGTCTAGATCCTCTAATTTAAGTTTAATTTGTTCAGCTGCTGCTTCAACTTTTTGGCGTTCTTCATCGCTTCTGTAAATTGGAACTATCACCACTTGAATGGGTGCTAAACTAGGCGGCAATACCAATCCTTCATCATCGCTATGGGCCATAATCAACGCGCCAATTAATCTTGTTGAAACACCCCAACTAGTTGCCCATACATGTTCTAATTTGCCTTCTTTGGATTGAAATTTAACATCAAATGCTTTGGCAAAATTTTGTCCCAAAAAATGCGAAGTTCCCATTTGCAAGGCTTTTCCATCTTGCATCAAACCTTCTATACAATAGGTTTCTACTGCGCCAGCAAAACGTTCATTTTCTGTTTTCACACCACGAATAACAGGAACAGCTAAAAACTTTTCAGCGAATTCAGCATACACATCTAACATTTGCTTGGTCTCAGCAATTGCCTCATCAGAAGTTGAGTGTGCTGTATGTCCTTCTTGCCATAAAAATTCTGAAGTGCGTAAAAACAATCTGGTACGCATCTCCCAACGCATAACATTTGCCCATTGATTAATTAAGATTGGCAAATCTCTATAACTTTGAATCCAACCTTTATAGGTATTCCAAATAATTGCCTCACTAGTAGGTCGGATTATCAATTCTTCCTCCAACTTAGCATCTTCATCTACTACTATTTTTCTGTTTTCATCTACTTTCAGTCTATAGTGTGTAACAACGGCACATTCTTTTGCAAAACCTTCAGCATTTTTTTCTTCCTTTTCAAAAAACGACTTAGGAATCAATAAAGGAAAATATGCATTTACGTGCCCTGTCTTCTTGAACATTTTGTCCAATTGAGCTTGCATTTTTTCCCATATTGCATATCCATAAGGTTTAATTACCATACAGCCCTTAACATCTGCATGCTCTGCCATATCAGCGTTTTTAACAAGGTTGTTATACCATTCGCTGTAATTTTCACTTCTTTTTACTTTCTCAAATGCCATATTTTAAATTGGAATGTTTTTTGTATCTTTGATACTGCAAAGGTATTCACTTAAGACCAAATGCACCTAAAAAAATACAGCCATATGAAACAAATCATTTTTGCATCGGTTTCAATTCTGATTTTTAGTTCTTGTACTATACAAAAACAAGCTTCAAACGCAGTAGGCAGAAACGACGAAGTCTATTTCACACCTAACGATACCAGAAAAAAAACGGAGGATGTAAGTTCCTCCACTAGCCAAAATAATAACCAAAACATCAATCAGAATAGCAATGCTGGAAACTATACAAACAGCTATTCTAATAGATTTCGAAATTTTGGAAGTTCAAGAAGATTTAGTTACAACAATTATCAACCTTGTTTGGTACCTAGTTTATCGTATAATAATTACACAGGTTATAGTATGGGGCTAAGTTATGTTGACACCAGATTTGGATACTCTAGTGGATTCAATAGCCCATTTTCAATGTATTACGGCTATAATATGCCATACTACAATCCCTTTTACTCTTATGGATGGGGCAATTCTTGGATGAATGGATATTATCCATATTACACCTTCAATCCATATTTCTATAATCCATGTTCCTACTACTATGGTTTTGGATACGGATATTACAACCCATATTACCGAAACTATTACTACAACAATTATTATAACAACAATAATTATTACAGAAACCCAAGTAATCCCAATTACGCCAGAAGAACTGGTAGCACCAATAATCAACCAACTAGCACAACCAGAACTTCACAGCCACAAAATTCATCTACCTCTGGAAACAACAACAGTAACAGTGGAAACACCTGGTACAATGGTGGAAATTCAGATAGAGGGAGCTCAAATGGTAGCAGTGGATCAGGAAGTTCTTCAAGTAGTGGATCAAGCAGCAGCGGGTCTTCTGGAGGAAATAGCGACAGAGGGTCTTCTGGAAGTTCCGGCAGCACAAGAAGAAGATAAACAAGACTTTAAACATGTTGAAATTAGATATTAAATTATTTGTACTGGCCTACTTAGCTTGTTTTTCACTTAAAGCTCAAAACGAAATCGATGTGGTAAGGTATTCGATGCAAACCATTGGAAGCACAGCTAGGTCTTATGGTGTTGCAGGTGCATTTGGTGCAATTGGCGCGGATGCATCATGCGCAGGAATAAACCCTTCAGGTTTAGCTCGATTTCGCAATAGTTCAATTAATTTAAGTGCTGGTTTTTACAATGCTAAAAATAATGCTACATACATTGGTCAAACTTTTAACGATAATAAATTCAATTTTAATATCCCTAATTTAGGTTTAATCGTTAACCTGCCAGCTGCTGATTATACCAACAAAAAACCTACTGGTTTCGTTAATTTTGTATTTGGATTTAATGTCAATCGATTAAACAACTATAACATGCGAAGTATCTTTTCTGCCAACAACAAGGAAAGTAGCATTACACAAGATTGGGCAGCAAGGGCAAACAGTACCAACGATATACCTAGTAATTTTTCTAAATACTCACTCGAACATTTAGCTTACCAAACTTGGTTGCTTGATAAAGATACCTCTTCACCAACGCCAGCATACCTCTCAGCCTATGGCCGAAATCCGGCTATCAACGTCAACCAACAAGGTAATATACTAACTAAAGGCGCATTAAATGACTATAATGCAAGCTTTGCCGGCAACTACAGACACATCTTACTTTTTGGTATTTCCTTAGGTGCTAAAAGTGTTCGTTACATTCAAAGCAACAGTTTTAAGGAAAAAGATAACAAAGCAGTTGTTAAAAATAGTGAAGATATCGATTATGTAATTTTAGATCAATACCAAAGGACAAATGGTGTTGGACTTAACGCTAAATTTGGAGTCAACTTAGCTCCTAACGAATATGTTCGAATTGGTTATGCTTACCACTCTCCTACCATCTACAATTTAACAGATTCTTATAGCTATACAATCACATCTAAATTTGACTACCAAGCTAGAGATCAATTTGGTGACCTCAGAAACAGTTCAACTGCAACGACGGATGCTACGGTTTATAAATATAAAATATCAGTCCCAGGTAGACAGGTATTTAGTCTTGGATTGGTCAACAAAAACCTTGGCTTTCTTTCATTAGATATTGAATCCGTAAACTATAGTCAGTCATACCTTTATGCTAAAGATTATGCTTTTACAGATGAGAATCTTAATTTAAAGAAATCCATGAACCCTAGTGTTATCAACCTACGATTAGGTGGTGAGTTGATTCAAGAGCAATTTCGACTTAGGGCAGGATATGCAAGGTATCCGTCAACATATAGAGAAGGAGTGGTTCCATACGTAAAAAGCCTAGTGAACAACATTTATACCCTCGGCTTGGGTATTAAAGAAAAAAGATATTCTTTTGATGTTGCATACGTAAACAGCGGTTATGCAAATTACTTTGTTCCCTACACGCTTCCAAATGGCATTTCATATGCGATAACCAATAATGTTCGCTCAAGTAATTTAATTATTTCTGCTAGCTTTTTAATAGACTAAATTCTTAGCTGTCTAAAAATAGTGAGTTTCAGTAAGTTTTAGTATTTTTGCAGGGTCCATGAAACCTACCGATAAATACGCAGAAAGAGGCGTTTCCTCTCAAAAAGAAGACGTACATAAAGCAATAGCTCATATTGATAAAGGTCTATTCCCGCAAGCTTTTTGCAAAATTATCCCTGATGTTTTAGGAAATGATTCTGATTACTGCAATGTAATTCACGCTGACGGGGCTGGAACGAAAAGCAGTCTAGCATATTTATATTGGAAAGAAACTGGAGATATATCCGTATGGCGCGGCATTGCCCAAGATGCAATTGTAATGAATATTGATGATTTACTTTGTGTTGGAATTACTGACAACTTTTTACTTTCAAGCACCATTGGCAGAAATAAAAAAAGAATTCCAGGCGAAGTAATTGGCGAAATCATTAACGGAACAGAGGAATTTATTGAGTCTCTAAAAGAACATGGAATTAACATCATCAGTGGTGGTGGTGAAACCGCTGATGTTGGAGATCTAGTAAAAACCATAATAGTTGATAGCACTGTTACAGCTAGGGCAAAGAGAAGTGATATCATATCTAACCATAACATTCAACACGGAGATGTAATAATTGGTTTAGCCTCAGACGGACAAGCAAATTACGAGAAGTACTACAATGGTGGCATGGGCAGCAATGGTTTAACAAGCGCTAGACATGATGTATTCGATAAAGAATACCGCAGCAAATACCCAGAATCTTTTGATGATCTTTTATCTCCTGAGCTTGCTTATACTGGAAATTTGAAACTAACCTCAGAGGTTTCAGGTATTAGCTTAGATGCAGGCAAAATGGTACTTTCGCCTACACGTACATATGCACCTATTATTAAGTCAATACTTGCCGAATTAAGAGACAATATTCATGGAATGGTGCATTGCACAGGTGGCGCTCAAACCAAAGTATTACATTTTATTCAAGCGCCCTTACACATTATTAAAGACCAATTATTTCCAACGCCTGTTTTGTTTAAAACCATACAAGAACAAAGCGGAACGTCATGGGAAGAAATGTATAAGGTGTTTAACATGGGACATAGACTTGAAATATATATTAAACCTGAATTTGCCGATCAAATAATAAAAATATCTGAGTCATTTGGCGTAGCCGCAAAAGTTATTGGAAGGGTTGAAAATTCAAGCCATAAACATGTTAGCATTATTGGTGAAAATGGCGAATTTGTTTACTAAAGTTTTCCCATAAAATATATTGCTAAACTCTATATAAAATTATATTTTGATTCGTTTATTTTTGCAGTCTCTTTACAGAAAATCATGCAAAAATTACTTGGCTTAATATTATTACTACCCCTCACTTCATTTTCTCAATTAATTGATACCACTAAAAAGGAATCACACTTAGGTAATATATCACAATTGACATTTGGCGGTGATAATGCTGAGGCTTATTTTAGCTTTAACGGTTCATATCTTAGTTTTCAATCTAATAATTCTAAATGGGGATTAAAATGTGATCAGATCTTTTCAATGAACATCAAAAAGGCTAACAAACAAAAAAGTTCTTATATGCCTCAACTTATTAGCACTGGAAAAGGTAGAACCACATGTTCATATTATATGCCCAATGACAAGGCAATATTATTTGCTAGTACGCACCATTACATGGATACCTGCCCTGCAGTTGCTCCATATAATCCTAAAGCAAAATATGTTTGGCCAGTCTATCCGGAATTTGATGTGTTTGTTTCTAATACCAAAGGCAAAATTTTACACCAACTTACAGACACTTTTGGCTATGATGCCGAAGCTACAGTTAGCCCCAAAGGCGATAAAATAGTATTTACAAGCACCAGAAGTGGCGATTTAGAGCTTTGGACCATGAATATCGATGGTTCAGGGTTAAAACAAATTACCACTGGTTTAGGATATGATGGGGGTGCATTTTTTTCACCAGATGGCACAAAACTCGTTTTTAGAGCGTCAAGACCAAAGACTGAAGAGGAAGTTAAAGAATATAAAGAATTGCTTGTACAAGGCCTTGTAGCCCCTACAAATATGGAAATTTATGTGTGCGATATAGATGGTAATAACTTGAAACAAATTACACATTTAGGTAAAGCCAATTGGGCCCCATTTTTTAGTCCAGATGGTAAAAAAATTATTTTCTCAAGCAACCACGCATCCCCTCGCGGCTATTCATTTCAATTGTATATGGTTAATTTGGATGGAACTAATTTGACTCAAATTACAACTGAGAGTAACTTTAACGCATTTCCAATGTTTAGCCCAGATGGAAAGAAACTTGTTTGGAGCAGTAATAGAAATAATGGTGGTACAAGAGATACCAATTTATTTATAGCAGACTGGATTGATTAAAGCTAGTTTAAAGCCAATAATATCAATAAACCTGCAACTATCCGGTACCATCCAAAGGGTTTAAATCCGTATTTATTTAATATGCCAACAAAGGTCTTAATGGCAATTAATGCTACAGTAAACGCAATTATATTTCCGGCGATAAATAATGTAATATTACTTGAGCTGGATAATATCATTTCATATCCTTTCATCTCACCCAAAGGTAATTCCCAATTCTTTAAAAAGATTGAGTAGGCAGTTACAGCAAACATCGTTGGCACAGCTAAAAAGAAAGAGAACTCTGCAGCCAATTTTCTATCTAATTTCTGTTGCATACCCCCAATAATTGATGCAGCTGAACGGCTAACCCCTGGCATCATTGCCAAACATTGCCAAAAACCTACAGTAATTGCATTTTTATATGTTATTTGCTCATCAACCGTCTTCGTAGGACTCTGAAAAAATTTATCAATAAATAATAGAAATACGCCACCTATAATCATAGCCATAGCAATTGGTATTGGCTTTTCTAAAACTGCCTCTATCTTATCGTCAAATAAATATCCGAGCACCAATGCTGGTATAACGGCAAAAGCCAATTTAAAATAAAACTTAAGATTGTTTAGATTAAAAAACTTCTCTCTATAAGCCACAACAACTGAGAGTATAGCACCAAATTGAATGGATACTTGAAACATTTTTACGAACTCATCCTTTTCTATACCAAGAAAAGAACTGGTAAAAATCATATGAGCTGTTGAGGAAACAGGCAAATATTCTGTTAATCCTTCTATGACAGCTATTATAATAGCATCTATTAAATTCACTTAGAATCTTCTTGAGCTTCTTGCGTTTTCGGTGTGTATAAAATTGAGAAAACGCCTAATCCGAAACCTAATAAAACAATAATTGGAGCGACTGTAATTTTAATTGGAGCATCAAATGGCAAGTCTTTTCCACTTCCCATAACAATAAATCCTATTACTATTACCAACACGCTAGCAATAAGAAGAATATAATTCTCCTTCTTGAATACCATAGTAGGTGCTGCTTTTTTCTCTGGCTGTTTAACGACGATTTTTGATTTATTTGGTGCTGCCATATTATTTTAATAAAGTTGATCTATTTTTAATTTTAAATATCTTTTGGTTGAGAAGAATACGCTTATCAATGAGATTAGTAGGGCCAAAACTAATAAAAATCCTGCTAAACTTGCATACTGAACAATAAATATTTGCCAGTTATTTTGTTGAAGATATGTTTCAACGATATAAACAATGCCTGATAACATCGAAATTGCCAGAAAAACAGATAATAATGCATAAATAGAATACATTCCTAAAAATGGTCTAATAATAAACCAATCTGAGGCGCCAACATATTGCATACTTTTAATGATAAATCGGCGTGCAAACATATTGATTCTAACTGTGCTATTAATGAGCGCAAGTGCTATAATTAAAAAAATAATAGCCAATGAAAGTAAAATGAATTCAACGGTTTTAAAATTCTTATTGATCTGGGTTAAAAGATTTTTACCTAAATCATCCTTTGCATATTTTACATCATCGATGTTTGGCAACAATCTTAATTGTTTTTCAATTTGATCCATTTTGCCTTCCTCTGCATATTCAGCCTTAATGTTTAATTGCAAGGTATGTGGAATTGGGTTGTAGCCCAAAGTCTTTATAAAATCATTTCCTAAACGTTTGATCTCTTTTCTAGCTGCAATTTCTCTATCAATAAATACAGTTGAATTTACAAACATTAACTTCTTAATTTGTCCTTCTATTTTTTTGGCCTCATCTGTTGTAGTTGAATCTGTGTAGAATACAAAAACCTCAAAATTCTGCTGATAAAACTGAGCTAGATGCTTAGCATATATAGAAACTACCCCCAACAGACCAACAATAAATAAGACCAATGTCATACTAATAATTGTAGGCCAAAATGACGTTCGTTTTTTATATGTTTTTTCTTGTTTCAAATCTTTGACAAATTTAGCAATATTTCTTAAATTGCCTATACAGCAACCGGCGCTTTAATTGCAGGGTGTGGATTATAGTTTTCTAACGTAAAATCTTCGTATTTAAAATCGAAAATTGATTCAACATTGCTGTTAATTTTCATCGTTGGATAGGCGTTTGAGGTTCTTGATAGCTGCAGTTCTACTTGTTCAAAATGATTCGTATAGATATGCGCATCTCCAAATGTATGAACAAAGTCGCCATATTTCAAACCGCAAACTTGGGCCAACATCATAGTTAACAAAGCATAAGAGGCTATATTAAATGGAACACCTAAGAATATATCTGCACTTCTTTGATATAGTTGACAAGATAACTTTCCATCTGCGACGTAAAACTGAAACAAACAATGACAGGGAGCTAAAGCCATTTTCGGCAAATCAGAAGGATTCCATGCAGAAACAATCATACGGCGGCTGTCTGGATTTGACTTTAATGTTTTTACAATGTCACTTATTTGATCAATTACTTGCCCATCAGGACTTGCCCAGCTTCTCCATTGTTTTCCATATACAGGACCTAAATTTCCCTGTTCATCAGCCCATTCGTCCCAAATGCTGACGCCATTTTCTTTCAAATAAGCGGTGTTGGTCTCACCTTTTAAAAACCAAAGCAACTCATGTATAATCGATTTTAAATGTACCTTCTTAGTCGTTATCAATGGAAATCCCTCATTAAGGTCAAATCTCATTTGATACCCAAAAACACTTTTTGTTCCAGTACCTGTGCGATCACTTTTAAGTGTGCCATTCTCATATACATACTTTAGAAAATTCTCATACTGATTAAGCATGTAACAAAAGTAAGACAATTAGAAGTAAGCATATACACAGATTTTAAACCTTAAAAAAACTATAAATAAAAAATGCCCCTTGCGGGGCATTCATATAATTTAATAATTGATTACCAAAGTTGGTCCTTATAAAGTTCTGCAGAAGGTGTTCCTACGCGTTGGCAGTTCATCTCATGGTCGGTATTCCAATACATTTTCCAATAAGTTTTGAATCCTCCAGCACTTGGAACAATTTCTAGCGTGTCAGAATTGTTTTTCCATTTCCAAGTTCCAGTATTGGCATAAATGCCGTTTCCTCTGAAATCGTGAATAATCGAACCACCTTTATTGTACCAAGCTTTTGTTGTTAATGTCGTCTTATTTAGTGTGTTTGCTGGATTAGAGTCATCTGACTTCTTGCAAGAACCAATAAATAGGGTAATTACAGGCAATGAAAGCCATAATAGTGATTTGAAAGTTTGCTTTTTCATTAAAATTTATAATTGTTGTAACGTCAAAAATAAGCCCCACGATACAACAAAAAAAATTTTAGCTCTTTTATTAATTAACACTGATGTCTACCATGCGGCATCTTTGTACAATAATTTTGTGAATGTTCCCACTTTCTCACATTCCATTTCATTGCTGGTATTCCAATATACTTTCCAAAATGTTTCTGGATATCCAGATTGTGTAACAATTTGCAATGTATCAGAATTGTTTTTCCATTGCCAAGTTCCACCCATAGTTCCATATGCACCACCAGCCTTTAAATCATGCACAAAAGAACTGCCCTGACTATACCATTTTTTTGGCGCCAGCGTACTTTTGTTAAGAACCTTTGCTGGCGTCACATTGGTCCCTGAAGAATCGTCAGTCTTCTTGCTACAGGCTGAAATAAGAATAAGAAGGCTTAGAAATAAAATTGAATAAAAATTTCTTGTAAGATTGTTGTTCATAAATGTTTTTTTATCAAAATTACTAGTCAAAAATAATTATTAAAATAATTTAGATTAATGTTTAATTTTTAAAGTTCAATAGCTCTATTTTATCGTTAAAAGAAAATATTAGACAGCTAGTTAAAGAAATTACTTTGAAAAATTTACTTAGCATTGTAACCTATTTAATATTGACACGTTATAGAACTATAATTGATGACAGAAAAAGAGTATAATACCTCTGTTGATTTGCATGCAAAGTCTTTGTTTAGGTTTATTTTTAAAAATCTGAATGTTAGAGAAGATGCAGAAAACATTGTACAAGACTCTTTTGAAAGTCTGTGGTTAAATAAAGATAAAGTAGAATTCTCTAAGTCCAAAAGTTGGCTATTTACAACAGGATACCGTAAAATGATTGATAGCATTAGAAAAAATAAAAAGATTGTTGAGATGCCAGAATTTATTAAGGAAAAAGGGAATAGTAGCGCTCAACCAGATTTAAAATCAATTGTCAACTCAGCTTTAGAAAAACTACCCGAAATACAAAAAACAGTAATTATGCTAAGAGATTATGAAGGATATGACTACGCAGAGATTGGAAAAATTACAAATCTCAACGAATCACAAGTTAAAGTATACATTTTTAGAGCAAGGCAAACACTTAAAAACTATCTAGTAAATTTAGAAAATATTATATGAAGCATATAAATGACGACAATATAGATGAAATCATGTTTCAACTTCTAGAAGGCGATATTACCGGTCTAGAAAGGGAAAATCTATTAAAAGCAATTCATTCGGATGAAAAATATTTAGCACTATGGAATACTTGGCAACAGACAATTTTACAAAATGAAGAAATAACATTTGACATATCTAATCTAAAACGTAAAACAACTATAATATTACCTCTTTACATTAAATACGCAGCTGCTGCGGTAGTGATATTAGGTCTTATAATCTTGTTAAATAGAGACAGCATTAAGCAAGATGATATGGTACTTCTTCCACCTAAAATTAAAACATTCTCTAATCCATTGCCTAAAATTAAAAAAGACACTATTTACAATAACCATTTTGTTAGAGATACTTTTGTGCCACTAAAAGAAAAGGTTAAATATATGGCAGATAGGTCCTCATCTATTGAAAAATCGATTATTGAAAGTCATGATACCTTGCAAAACTTTATCGCTCAGTTTGACGATGTAGATTCGATAGTATTGGTTAAAAACTCGCCCGACGAAATTACCCCAGAAAAGGCTTTTGAAGAAGAGATTTTTGTTTCTATCAGTACGGACAATAATCTTAGCAAGAAGACTAAGGATAATACCAACTTTTTAGCTAGATTAATAGGAAAATCAAGTATTAAAATTGAACCAGACCATAACACAAGAACCAAACGAAAAATAATTTTCGAGAATAAAAAATATCAAATAATTGCAGGCTTTTAAATTCATATAATGAAAACAATTCAAATCATATTATGCACTATCGCTCTTGCTTATGCAGGCATATATGCGAACGCTCAAAATTCATCAGACAGTGTAAGAATCACTTACAAAAACAAAACCGTTGTTGTTAAACCTCAAGGAGATGAAAGTTTTACCACCATAAAATTTAAGGACACTGGTTTAAAAAAGAAAATCGTGGTAAAAGTTGCGGTTTTAGACAATTATGAAATAGCTGAAAAAAAGATAGAGGAACAGCTAGATACCAATTCAAAAAAGGTATACAACATGCTTAAATACAAAACTCCCGAACAACGAAAACACTTTATTGAAACAAACTACTTCGCCACTTTTGATTTAGGTTTAACTTCAACAACAAATGAATTTAATCAAAATACGTTTAATCCCAAAATTGGCAAAAGTGTAAATATGAATATTGGTTTAATTAGACAAAATATGAATCTTCTAAAAGGCCAGTTCTTGTTAAGCTATGGATTGAGTTTAAATAATTACTATTTAAAATATGAGAATAAACAAATCCTTCAACAGCTCAATAATCAAGGATATTTAGTTGGAATTGAAGATACCATAAATTCATTTTCTAAAAATCGTTTAGATGTGAGATATTTAACAATCCCAATTTTACTTGAATACCACAGCAGATCCAATAAATTCAATATTGCGGCAGGTGTAGAAATTGGTTTAAATGGTAGAAGTAAATATGTTCTTAAAGGTGAAAATAATGGTTCAAATTTTAAAAACAAATACGATGCAAACCTAAACATTAATTCTACACAATTTAATGCTGTAATGCGCATTGGTATTGATAATTTAGCCATATATGGTAAATATACCATTAGTGATATGTATCAAAATTCCAATTACACAAGCAATCAAAATCCACATCAACATTTATACAGTGTTGGTATATGTTTCTTCGGAATCTAAGAATTATGTATAATAAGAAAGGCAGATGAAATCATCTGCCTTTCTTTTCTTTAATATTAATTCTAACCTGGCAGTCTACTTATAGACTTTTCCATAATTTTAATCTGTTCTACGATATCTTTTGATTTAGGATTTAATGCCTTTGCCTTTCTGAAATAAGCCTTACCTGACTTATTTTGCTGCCTTTGAATTTCTAAAGAGCATAATTGTAAATATACACCAGCTAAACTCTCTTTATCCGGTATACCTGCTTGTATAGCAGCTAATAGGTTCGCTCTACCTTCCTTAGTTTTACCTTGACGCATCTGAATAAATCCCAATTGCATCAAATTGGTTCCTTGCATATCGCCTGCTAAGGACGACTTTGTATTTAAACTCTTGCGAATGTTTGACTCTGCAGTAGACAAATCATTTGTTGCCATAGACATGGTACTTTGCAACATATAATATGCTGAACGAATTGGTTTTACTAATAAGTTAGGGTTTTTAATTTTTTGAATATACACCAAAGCTTGATCGACATCTCCATCTTCTACAGCATCTTTTACCAAGCGCATGGTTCCTATCATATAATGAAGCAACACTGACACAACGGCTAAAATGTATAAAATCCAAGCCAATATCACATCAGCAAAAAGGTGAGAAAGTATACCTGCAACCAGTAATCCTAGTGCAAAAAACAATCTGTAAAGTATATATATTCTTAAAAGTTTCATTCTATATTATTTATTAAAATTAATTAAAATTGGTTCTAATTTAAATCCTGCCTTCTTCAACAATTCCACCATTCCAAGATCTCCTGCTAAATGAGCGGCTCCAACTGCCACAAAATAAGAATTCGAAAACATATTTCTTTGCAAATAACTTACCCAATTCTTATTTCTATTATCTAATAAGATATCTTTTAGATATAAAAACTCCGGAGAAGTTTTAAAAGATATTTCGTAAATCAATTTGGATTGCTGGGAATCATAAGCCTTCAGCATATCTTTAAAATCAAATTTGGCTTTCTGTATATCCATTGCAAATTCCAATAACCATTTCACTTGCATACTGTCAGGAATGCTGTTTAACAAACTGTCCTGAAATTGAGGAGATTCTAGGCCATAAGATTCTTTATTATTACGTTTAGCAAGTTCAGCTACTATGAAGTCTAATGGTATAGGTGAACAGCCAATAATTGAATCTGATAAGTACATTTTTCCTAATAAGGACATAGGCGTTCTTTTGTCTAGATTTTTAAGTGAATCTCCAAGCAATTGCTGACAAACTCTATCAATTAAAAGTCTTTCATCTTCTGTTAAAAAAGAAGAAATAGATCGCTTGGACTCTTGCATAGAAGACTTCATTAAATAAACAAAAGTTGAAAAATCATTTAGATTCAACTCCATTGCAACAACATCAACAGTCTTAAAAGTACTAATAAAATCTTCGGTAAAAATTTTATCTTTATCACAATAAGCATGTATAGTTCCAAATAAGTAGCTCGGTTTTGTCAACCCATTTCCACTTATTTTCCAAAGCAAACCATCACTTTGAGCACTTAATAATGAATAAAATGTAACAAATACTGTTAAAAAGAAATTTTTAAGCTTCATTTGAAATTTCAGGTTCTTCAATGTTAGCTTCGTGGTTAATTTCAGAAGAATCTTCCTTATTTGAATTTAAATTGAAAAAACGCTTTTGAAAGATTATTATCGCTATTACCCCAGCACTAATAGCAGCATCTGCTAAATTAAATACTGGACTGAAAAAAATAAACTCTTGACCTGGACTTATTGGCGACCATGACGGATAATGCGTTTGAACTATAGGGAAATAAAGCATATCAACTACCCATCCCAATAAATATCCACCTTGATAGTCATTCATATCATGGTACCACACACCATAAAACACACAGTCAATAATATTTCCAATGGCACCGCCTAAGATTAAAGCGACACAAATTAAAAAGAATGTATTTGCCTGCTTTTTGATATGTGTTATCAAATACCAAAAACCAAAAATAGCTACACCAAGTCTTAAAATTGATAATGCATATTTGCCTTTTTCGCCGAAAAATTTCATGCCAAATGCCATTCCTTCATTCTCAGTAAAATGAAGAAAAAACCAATCTTTAATCATCGGCCTTTCTGTGTGCAATATCATATTGTTCTTAACCCAATATTTCAAATATTGGTCAATAAATATTACAAACAGCAAAACAAGAAATGGCAATGCCCATTTCAAAACTGATGCTTTTTTCTTCTCTGGAATTAAAGACGTATTATCAATTTCCTCGCTATTCAAAACTAATTTCTATTTGTATTGATTAAGTTTAGCTTCCATACTTAATGTTGCATGCGGAACAGCCTTTAATCTTTCCTTTTGGATTAATTTACCGGTTACCCTGCACACGCCATACGTCTTGTTTTCAATTCTAATCAAGGCAGCCTCTAGGTTGTCAATAAACTTCTTTTGTCTCGCAGCCAATTGGTTTAAGTTTTCTTTTTCAAAAGTACTTGCACCATCATCAAGAGTCAAATATTGATTTGAGGTATTTTCATCCCCATTTTCATTAGGATTCTGCAAAGATCTTTGCATTTTTCCAAATTCATCCTTTGCAACTGATAATTTACCCAAAATTAATTGCTTAAATTCAAGCAAATCAGCGTCGCTGTAGCGAGTTTTTTCTTTTTCTTCGATTTTTTTCTTAGCCATTTTTTTCTAGTTCTATGATACAATTTACACCTTCAATATCAATTTCAGCGCCATTTTGCAATCCTTTTACATGAATTAAATCATCTGCTAAAATTTCGCTGCAAATATACAATTTAAAATCAAGTATAGCACCCCAGGTGATTTCATCGGTTTCTACTCTAACCAAAATCTTATCCGTTACATCTAATCCAGAATCCTTTCTCAAATTTTGCAATCTATTTACAAATTCTCTTGCTATTCCCTCTTTTCTCAATGTCTCGCTAATAGTTATGTCTAGAGCCACAGTTAATGCTCCATTGGTATTAACCAACCACCCTGGAATATCTTGAGCGCTTATTTCTACATCCTCTAAAGCCAAATTAAATTTAATTACGCCTAAATCCAATTCTATTTTACCATCCTTCTCTATAGTTCTTATGCCATCTTGAGTCATTTTTGAAACCGCAGCACTAAGTAGTTTCATATTTGAACCAATCTTAGGACCCAAAGCTTTGAAATTAAGTTTTATTCCTTTTACGATAACTTCATTTTCAGCACTTAAATATTCTAATTCTTTGACATTTACCTCAGATAAAATTAAATCTTGTATATGCTCCAATCGCTTCTTAAACACTTCATCTAAAACTGGAACCATTATTTTTTGTAAAGGCTGCCTAACCCTTATATTGTGTTTTTTTCTCAATCCAAGTACCATACTGCTTAAATCCTGTGCCAACTGCATTGTTTTTTCTAACTCAACATCAATCAATTTTTCATTGATCTGAGGGAATAAACTCAAATGAATAGATGATAGTTCGATTTCTGATTTTAAACTCTTGTGCAACCATTCCGAAAAGAAAGGCGCAAATGGACTCATTAATTTATTTACACTCACCAAACAAGTATACAACGTGTCGTATGCTGATTGCTTGTCTAAATTCATTTCTCCCTTCCAGAATCTTCTTCTAGACAATCTGATATACCAATTGCTTAAGTCATCACAAACAAAAGTTTCAATGGCTCTAGCAGCTGGTGTTGGATCATATGCATCCATGCAATCAGATACAGTCTTTATCAAAGTGTTTAATTTTGATAAAATCCAATTGTCTAATTCACTTAATTGACTGCTTTGTAGAGTAAGGGAAGAATTATATTCATATTGATCTATGTTGGCATATATCGCAAAGAATGAATAGGTGTTATATAGGGTGCCAAAAAACTTCCTTTGGGTTTCAGCTATCCCTTCTAAATCAAATTTTAAATTATCCCATGGATCAGAATTGGTTATCATATACCACCTTGTGCTGTCTGATCCATATTTATTTATAGTGGTAAAAGGATCAATCGCATTTCCAAGACGTTTACTCATCTTGTTGCCATTTTTGTCCAATACCAATCCATTAGCTATAACATTTTTATAGGCAACCGAATCAAACAACATCGCCGCAATAGTATGCAAGGTGAAAAACCATCCCCTGGTTTGGTCAACGCCCTCTGCGATAAAGTCAGCAGGAAAATTCTCGGCCCATTTATCTTTATTTTCTAATCCCCATTGTGCATATGGCATAGCGCCACTATCAAACCATACATCAATTAAGTCACTTTCACGCTTCATTGGTTTTCCTGATTCTGAAACTAAAATAATTTCATCAACAAATGGTTTATGCAAATCTGGAATTTCAGAAATAGTTTGATTTAAATTTAACTTCTCATTAGCTTTTTGAATCTCAATTCTAAACTCTTCAACTGAACCAATGCATATTTCTTCATCACCATCTTCAGTTCGCCATATTGGTAGAGGTGTTCCCCAGTATCTGCTTCGACTTAAATTCCAATCAACTAAATTTTCCAACCAATTTCCAAACCTACCTTCACCTGTAGACTGAGGCTTCCAATTAATGGTCTTATTTAACTCTACCAATTTATCCTTTACCGCTGTTGTTTTCACAAACCAGCTCTCTAATGGATAATACAGTATTGGTTTATCTGTTCTCCAGCAATGCGGATAGGTATGCTCGTATTTCTCTTTCTTAAATAACTTCTCCTCGTTTTGAAGCTTTAAAACTATTCTTTCATCAACATTCAAATAGCTTAATTTACTTGTATCTTTTATAAAACCTTGAAGTTTGTCTTTTTGAACCTCTAGCTCTACTGCCTTTTCTGTTTCGTTTAGATAGTCTTCTTTGACATACTCTTCGCCATAAAGAAATAAGCCATCATTCACCCCAGCTAAAAATTTTCCTCTTTTATCAACTAAAGTTAAAGATCCAACACCATTCTGCTTAGCAACTCTATAGTCATCTGCACCAAAGCTTGGAGCTATATGAACTATTCCAGTACCATCCTCAGTGGTTACAAAATCACCAACTAGAACCTTAAATGCATCACCCTCGATTAAATTTCTTGTGTTTGCATCGAATGTTAACAACTGCTCATAAGTTAATCCGGCCAATTCCGAACCTTTGATTGAACCTAAAATCTTATATGGTATTACTTTATCACCAGGCTTATAATCTTCAATAGATGCATCTTGACCAGCTATATTAAAATGCTTGCCAATTAATGGCTCAGCCATGATTACATTAATCCTCTTGTGGGAATATACATTAACAGTCTCTATGCAAACATAATTTATATTTTTCCCTACAGCTAGGGCTGTATTGCTCGGTAAAGTCCATGGAGTAGTAGTCCAAGCCAAAAAATATAAAGCATCAATAGTTGAACCATCTAGTCTAAATAATTCAAATGCCTTTGTCTTAGAATCATCTGTTAATTTGAATTGAGCTACAGCAGTTGTGTCTTTAACATTTTTATACGTTCCAGGTTGATTCAACTCATGCGAAGACAAGCCTGTACCAGCTGCTGGACTATAGGGTTGAATAGTATGACCTTTGTATAAATACCCTTTTTGGTGTATCTGTTTCAACAAATACCAAAGTGTTTCTATATAACTTGTTTCATAGGTTACATAAGGATGATCCAAATCCACCCAATAACCCATTTTTACAGTCAAGTCATCCCACTTATCTTTAAATTCCATGACGTCCTTTCTACATTCTGCATTGTAGTCAAGAACAGAAATCTTCTTTCCTATATCTTCTTTTGTAATCCCTAAACGTTTCTCAACCTGGAGTTCAATTGGCAAGCCATGGGTATCCCATCCACCCTTGCGCTCTACTCTATAACCTTGTAAAGTTTTATATCTGCAAAAAATGTCTTTTATAGCACGGGCCATCACATGGTGAATTCCCGGCATTCCATTTGCGCTAGGAGGACCCTCATAAAAAACAAAGCACTTATCCGTTGAACGTGCATCAATACTCTTTTGAAAAGTTTTGTCTTGCTCCCAATGGTTTAAAACCTCAGCTTCTATCTCCGGCCAATTAACTTGTTTAAGGGTACGATACATACTTTATTTTCTAAAATGTGCAAAGGTAAGCAAAAAAAATGGATTTATACATTGTGTTAAAAAAGATAAAATACTGATAATAAGCTAAATATGTATAAATATTGTCTATTTAATACACGAATCCATCCAATATAAATGTAGAAAAATTAAGCTCAATATTTGTATTTCTGTTTCCACCTCTTGCTCAAAAATAAACGCATTTCATTTTCTCTGGCATTTTCTCCTGGTTCATAAAATTTCACTCCTTGTATTGTGTCTGGTAAAAATTCTTGTTCAACAAAATTTCCAGGATGTGCATGTGCATATTCATAACTCTTACCATAATCTAGGTTCTTCATAAATCCTGTTGGGGCATTTCTCAAATGCAAAGGCACCGGCAAAGCACCGGTTTTTTTTACAAATGCTAAGGCTTCATCTATAGCCAAATAAGAGGCATTACTTTTAGGACTGCATGCCAAATAAATCGCACATTGGGATAAAATAATTCGACCTTCAGGCATTCCTATTGTTTGAACAGAAAGTAAAGTATTTGTTGCCAAAACCAATGCAGTAGGATTTGCATTGCCAATATCTTCTGAAGCTAAAATCAACATTCTTCGTGCAATAAATTCAGGGTTCTCTCCACCTTCTATCATCCTAGCCAAATAATAGACTGCCGCATTAGGATCACTTCCCCTTAAACTTTTAATAAAAGCTGAAATAACATTGTAATGTTCTTCACCTGCTTTGTCGTATACAATCTGTTTACTTTGCAGAGCTTTTACGACCATCTCATCTTTAATCAATACTGGCGCCTTTTCTTGCATTGATATCATCTCAATTATATTCAAAAGCTTTCTGCCATCGCCTGAACTAAACTGAATCAAGGCAGAACTTTCAACAATTTTTACTTGTTTCTCTTTCAAAAAGTCATCAGTCAAAACAGCATTTTCAGCCATTTCAATCAAGCTGCTAACTTCTAGTTCTTTTAGAACATATACTTGACATCTTGAGAGTAAGGCATTGTTAACCTCAAATGAGGGGTTTTCAGTAGTAGCGCCAATTAATAAAATGTTTCCCGATTCAACCGCACCTAGCAAAGCATCTTGTTGACTTTTATTGAATCTATGAATCTCATCTAAAAACAACAAAATACGGCCCTTATCTTTCGCCTCTGATATAATTTTTCTTACATCTCCAACACCAGCACTAATTGCGCTCAATTGCACAAAAGGAATCTGTAGAGACTCACCTATTATTCTTGCCAAAGTTGTCTTTCCCACACCTGGAGGACCCCAAAATAAAATACTTGGAATATTACCCGACTCAATATATAGCCTCAATGGAGCACCTTCCCCTGTTAAATGCTCTTGGCCAACAAAATCCTTTAATGAACTTGGCCTTACCCTTTCTGCCAATGGTATATTTTGCATACGCAAAAATAAACCAATTGAGGGCATTTAGTTTGAATTAACGCAACAATAGAAAACTTGTTTTTAGAAAATGCCATCTTCCCTTAAAATCTCTGACTTTAAAAGTTACCGCATACATACCTTCCATGACATCATTGCCCATGTATTTTCCATCCCATGGAATGCTGTTATCTGTCTTATATACCATCTCTCCCCAACGATTAAAAATACTCATTTCATAGTACTTTATTCCAATTCCTCCTGGCGCATACGTATCATTTATACCATCGTCATTTGGAGAAAATGCAGTTGGTGCATTAAAAACATAAAGGTATTTTATAGTAATGGTTTTTATAAATGTATCTCTACAACCATAGATATTCCATACCAATTGGCGCAAAGTAAATACACCGCTATCAGGATAACTATTGCTCAAATTTCTCATCATGGAATATTTGCCATCACCCAAATCATAAATAAGCGTGTCAGCGCCAATACTCAAATCTGAAATTTGAATTTCTGGATTAACAATAGTACCCTGGTCAGGGTCTGTTTTAAAATTGGCCATAGGCACTGGATAAACCACTACTGTACCATTGGAATCATAATCACAATTATAACCCGTTGTAATCCTCAATTTAACTTTAAAAGTATCATTCACAAGATAGGTGTGCAATGGTTGTTTTGACATAGACGTGTCGCCGTCGCCAAATTGCCATTGATACTTTTTAATGGTTGAATTCGGCACCGAACTTTTATCTACAAACTCTATCGGATCGCCTAAACAAACATTCTGACCGCTAAACTTTACGATAACTGGAGGATAACTGGCAACTGACTTTTCAATTGAATCTATACATCCAAAATTACTATAGACTATGTGCTTTATATTGAAATTTCCAGAACTTGGAAATACATGGTTTGGATCTTTTAAAGTGGAGCTTGTGTTATCACTAAATATCCACTTGTAGGTATTTATTGAACCAGAACTTATTTTTGATTTTGTAAAAAACTTAAATTGATTATCAACGCATTTGTTGGTATCGTTGAAATCAGCAAATGGTTGCGGGTAAATTGTGACTTTACTAAATGTATCATACATGCAACCTTCATTGCTTATTGCGGTTTGTTTGACAGTATAATTTCCAGATTTGTTATATTTATAATAGGTATTGGCGATCAAAACAGAATCCCCATTGCCAAAATCATATATCCATTTCCGAATTCCAGTATTATTGAATTGTGATTTGTCTCTTACAATGACCATATCATTTAAACATGTATCAGTAATTGTAAAGAAAGGATTTATTCGCGAATACACTATTGCCTGTTTTGTAATTGTATCCTTACAATTGTGATTAGAATTAACAATTAGTCTAATGTCAAAAGTATCTCCAAATGCAAATTTATGGTTATAATCAGGGCTGTTATACGAACCACCATCGCTTTGAGAATAATTGTAAGTCGTGATACTGCCTTTATTAATTGATGAACTGCTCAATACTTTACTTATATTTCCCTCACATACAGGTAAAACATTGAAATTTGACTTTGGATTTGTATAAACTTCAGGTGTTTTAGAAATACTATCTCGGCAACCCATGCTAGAACTTATTTTCAATTCTATTTTATAAATAGTGTCTTTAAGATAATAAAAATTAGGTGATTTTAGGTTGAAAGTATCTTTCAAGATCAGCCATTGATAATTAACAATTGAATCATTAGAAATACCTGATAAGTTGGTGGGTTTAAGACTATCTCCGCTGCAGACATTTGTTACACTAAAATTAGCAATAGGCCTAGGGTAAACAATGACATCATTTGTAAGGGTGTCAAAACAATTTTTATCTGATTCCACATACAATGATATCTGAAAGGTGTCAGCCAGATTATAATGGTGTTTGAAATTAGATTTAAAGTACTTTGACCCATCTCCCATGTCAATCTTATAATTCTTTATGGTACCTGATAGTATTGTCGATAAATCCTTAAAACGAACTGAATCACCAAAACAAACATTGGCACTTGAAAAATTAGCTTTTGGTAAAGGGTTTACATATACCGTTTTTCGTATAGTATCTGTGCATCCAAATGATGATTTTGCGGTTAATTTTATGCTGGTGCTTAATTTGCCCAATAAATCAAAAGTGAAATTAGAAACATTGAGTGTATCCAATGTGTTTTCTGTCCATCTTAAATACTTAATACTATCATTTGCTATTTGAGATGAATCAGAAATAGTAATTAAATTTCCTTCACAAGTTTTGGAAAATCCGAAGTTTGCTTTTGGATATTCTCGTGTATAAATTGATACAGAATCAGCAGATTGACAATTTTTACTATCAATTATTCTTGCAGTATATTTTGTGTTTTTTAGGGCTTGTACTACTGGATTAAAACTTAATGTATCTGTTATTTTATAATTTGGTGTCCAAGAAATTTTCAGACCACCATTTGTGCTTTTTACCAAAGTTTTTAAAAGTACTTTTTGGCCGCTGCATACTGAAGTGTCATTCTGTAAAATATTAATTTTCGGCAATTTAAAAATATCTACAAAAGTTGTATCCTTGCTGATACATTGACCTCTATAGGTAGTTAAAATAAATTGCTTACTAACCTTACCTGTGTCGGTATTGTTAATTATTGCAAATGGATTTGAAACCGTATCATTGTTTAATTCTATTCCAGGTGTCCATAAATATCTATATCCATTAACCTTTCCAATACCAATCTGCATCGTATCTCCGCTGCATACTGATTTTGAATTTCCGGCATTCTTTAACGTTGGTATAGGGAATTTACTGTATACAAAATTACAACTGCAGGATGCAGAGTCTAATAGTACAAAAAGAGCACAAGATAGTCCTGCTTTAACTTTAATTTTCTTGTTAACATTTGCAATCCCATTTTTAGCTAGATTCAAATATTGTGTATCGATAAAAGCTACAAGATCTTTTGGATCGGCTGTACCTGAATTGTTTTTATCATAAACATATTTCAATACCACAGGGTTAGATGAAATAATTTTATTACCTGTATTTCTTATACTGTAGGTTAAATCTAATGATTCAGAATCTGAACTTGTATTGAGTAATTTACTTTTTAATCCAAAAAATGTGATTCCGCCCTTTGCGACAGGAACTTTTAACAAGCTATTTCCAGTAACAACATTAATTTTACATTTTGAATTATCTGCGACACATATTACTTCCTGCTTAACAGCAGCTTGACTATACAAATCTATAGTGCCGCAATTTAATTTTTTCCCATCTGAAGTGTAATTAAACTCAAATGCCATACTATCTCCGGGATTAACATTACTTGGCAGACTAAATTCTACCTCAGTTGCACCATTGATATTTCTACTTTTAGTCAACGTATTATTAGGGCCATTGTTGACATTATTGTATGAAGATGAATCGAATGTCATACCTGGAAGCATTACAACTTGATATTTATCTTCTATACCTGTTTTTGCAGGTCCTAAATTAATGATCTTAACCTTTATTTTGCTGCTCTTTTCACATGGAAAAATTGAATCAGATTCTGTCTTTAATAAGGTATAATAAGGCCTAGTAACACCTTTTATGTTTAGTGGATTGCTTATACATGAATAACTTAAAATTGGATCTCCACACTTAATATTCCCTGACCCACCAGCTCTAATATAATTGCCACTTGAATAATTACAATCTGTTTTAACCTTAAAATATACTATGATTTTATTTTTATTGGTATCATTTATGCCCTTAAGCCCGAGACTTAATGCGGAATTATATGCACTTAAATTCCATTCATAAGTAGTTCCACTTTTCAATGTTGGTAAAGGAATTGACGTCTTACTGCCTTTATGGGGATATTTTAAATAACAGGAACCTGGAACTACCGTCATCCCAATTGGCAGATTTATAAACGCTTTAGGATTATATCCATTAGTGACACCTGCGTTTTCAATCGTTAATGTATATGGGGAATTTGAACACAAATCTACCACATTGCTTGAGTCCGTAATTGCACTCTGAAATTGTGTATTCTGAGGCTCAATATATAATGCAATTCTATCTTTCAAGCAATTAAATGAAGCTAAATCATTTGGATAAGATTGACAATTCCATCCTGAATACAAAATGACACTGTCTTTATTACAGCTGTTATAAATGGCTCTAACCTTAAATTTCCTAGACTTATTAAATGGTATGGTGCCTAATTTAAAAATTAGATTTTTTGAAGGCATTAAGGTGTCTTTTGAGGCATCTTTAATTTGTACAACTTTAACAGCGCCGCTATTATCTGGGGCAAACCATGCATTTATATTGCTAAAAGTAGATGAATAATTGGTATATTCTAATTCCCATTCTGCAGTATCCTGTGATGCATAAATTGTAGGGAAAACAGACTTAATTGTGGTAACAGGTTTGTTGTAAATAATATTATCAGTATTACCACTTGAAACCGTATCATAGCCTGATCCAAGGGTATTCCGTCTTTCAAAAATAAAATCGTACTTTATTGGTATATTTCCCTGAGATTGAATAGAACATGAAGGCTCAATAAATGCTTGATAATAACCATGAAATGCGTCATCACTGTAATTGATCATGCCTTTTACAGAATCAACAAAGTACTTTGTAACATCATAAGAAATTGGATAAGCGTTTACGTTAATTGGTTTAATGGTATCCTTTAATTCATAAGTGGTTTTATTTGATCCTGATGTTCTATACTGAGCAAATATTGACTTCTTCATTGTAAACCCACTTGGCATATAAAATTTTACAGCTTTCAATCTTGCAAAATTTCTATACTCATATGGAAAATAATTATTCCCTGCATAATTAGTACAACATGCACCTATACCCATATAATAGTAATTATTAACCGCTACTTGAGCACATGAATTTAATTGATAGTTATCACTGCAACATGTAGTAAAATAGTAACCTGCCATAATCATTTGACCACTAAATGTATCACATTGGAACTTATTCGCATTGCTGCTAGGATTTACTATATTACTGGTATAAAACCTATTTGTAAAAATAAGATTCATTGTTGCTCCTCCAATATTGCTTGTTACCTTATATTTTACTTTAACAATTATGCTATCATCTGTATTATATCTATAGGAACTTGAAACACAAGACAACAATGAATCCGTGCTTAAGTGAATTTTAAAATTTGCATTATTTCCGGAAATGGTTTTATAACTTTTAACTTGATTGCAGTTTGTTGATAGCGTTATGCCTCGTCGCCAAACCAATAACTGTATTCCTACTATGTCCAAAAATTTACCCCCGGTAATGTCGGACTCAATATAGTTATACCTCCACGATATAATTGAAGATGTTCGCTTTACAGTACCTGTATACACAGCCATTATTGTATCACCAACGAAACACCTCTCTTTTCTTACTTTAAGTGTATCTATGACGCCAGTATTATCAGGCTTGCCATCATTGTTGTTGTCTGGTTTTCCAAAATTAATCCTCTGAACAGAAAAATTTCTAAATTTTAAACCGCCACCACAATTGCTTACACAGTGTATTTTGACTGCCATTGATTGACAAGTCAAATAAAGCCACTCACTAGGGTTGCAATTTTTATCTGGATTGTATCTAATCTGTAATTTTAAAGTTTGATTGCCATTTGCGCCCGCTATAGAACAATCTGCTGTTAGATAGTAAACCAACTCAGCATTTGTTAATGAAATAGGAACAGGATGCGGGAAATAGCCTCTTAAGGTGTCACCTTTTTGGACAATACTATCTGGATTCCAATTGGCTGTTAAATCAGAATTTATGAAATACAAATCCTTTTTTTGTTTGCTGTGTATTAGACCGGGGGGCAATATTAATTCAACATAATAACGAGCACTTGAACTTGTTGGAAACAAACTAGCGGAACTGATTAAAGTTCTAAATTCGCCTTTCTGAGCATTAATTAAATCAGTTGGAATAAAGGAACTAGAAGTCATATAATGCTGATCGTATACTTTTCCCCAAGCCCAAGGAACATTTTTTAAATTTTTACATTGATCTAGATAATCTGCATAATATGCCCAACAATTAACAAGCATTGAAGCATTTGAACAAGCAGGTGCCGTGCAAGTTTCAGTATTCCAGGTAACAAAAAGTGTATCATTGGGTTTCAAATCAGGACATTTAATTCTAAAAAATCCTATTGGATATAGACCAATACATCCATAATAACCTAAGTTATATGTTGCAGTAGTGCTATCCTTAATAACTTTCATAAGAGTTCCTTTGTAGCCTACTTTAATCCGAATAGAAGATGTATCAAAAGTTGACATCACATAAGGATAATTCAAGGAAATTGCTACCCTTGGACTAACTGCAGGCATATTACCTGTGTTGACAAATCTGATTTCAGACTTAAAGATATTTTTGTTGTAACAAGTTGGCGTTATCGGATATGGTAAGGCCTTTAAAACGGGGCTCTTATTACTAATGGATGCCGAACCACTAGTCTTTGCTGTTTGACAGAATTTTTTATTACACCCCCACGTTAATTCATATGCTGTATTTAACTGCTTACATCCTTTTATAATGTTTGAATCAATAACTGTAAAGGTTTCATTCTGATCCAAAAAGGTATCAAGATTCCCAATTGTCTTAAAAAAAGAAGTTCCAAAAGTTGTAGTAACCGTATCTCCTACGTAAGAGTTAATGCCTTTGTTTACAAAAAATGTCTGTATATCTTTCCCATTTATTCTTTTTAATTTTACTTCTCTTAATGGTCCCTTTCCATAATTCCCCAAGGTAATGGTTCTAGTAAATTTAGTCCCTATATCTCCGGTAAAAGATAAATTTAGTATGGAAGAGACCTGAGCGGATGGTACCCGCACTTGAAAAGGTATATAAGAGCCTACATCGTAATTTCCAGTATAGTTGGCTCGTACTTGTATAACGGGTATACTGCTTGACAGATAAGACAATAAGTCACAATCAGCGGTTAACAATAGTTTGAACTTGAAATTCTTAGCAATTAATAAATTTGGTGCGGAAAACTCTGGTTGATTTAAATTTGAAATATTACTTTCACTAACACCGGTGCCAATAACAGTATTTTTGACATATCGAATACCACTTGGTAGGTTTAATTTTATAACAATTGAGGTTACTGTTCCTGAAGATATGTTGTATACCTCAAAATATGAAGTGTCATTAACACCACAAATACTAAGTTTACTTGGGCCATTGGCCTGAATTGACAAACGATTTCCCTGTGCAAATAAATTTTGCACCAGCATCATAAAGAGAAAAAATACTACCCAACTTCGAAAATGGTATAATTTTATCAAGAGAACAAATATATTAACTAAATATGTCTCTTACAAAAGAATTGTAATTTAAAAACTTTAAATATCTTTGTACTTCAAATCATGCAAAGAGATTCACAAATATTCAATCTAATCAATTTAGAGCAAGAACGCCAAGAACATGGCATAGAATTAATCGCTTCAGAAAATTTTGTTTCAAGACAAGTAATGGAAGCTATGGGTAGTGTGCTAACCAATAAATATGCTGAAGGTTTACCAGGTAAAAGATATTATGGTGGTTGCGAAATAGTGGATCAAGTTGAACAAATTGCAATTGACAGACTTAAAAAATTATTTGGAGCTGAATGGGCTAACGTACAACCACATAGTGGAGCGCAAGCCAATGCAGCTGTAATGCTTGGATGTTTAAATGCTGGAGATAAAATATTAGGATTTGACCTTAGCCATGGAGGCCATTTAACCCATGGTTCTCCTGTTAACTTCTCTGGTAAATTATATGTTCCAAGTTTTTATGGGGTAGAAGAAGAATCTGGTTTAATTGATTTTAATAAAATTGCTGAAATTGCAAAGAAAGAGCAGCCAAAATTAATTATTTGTGGAGCTTCTTCTTACAGCAGAGATTGGGATTATAAAACACTTCGTGAAATCGCTGACAGTGTAGGCGCTTTATTATTGGCTGATATTTCTCATCCCGCAGGGCTTATAGCTGCAGGCTTATTAAATAACCCACTAGAATATTGTCATATTGTAACATCTACAACACATAAGACATTGAGAGGACCAAGAGGTGGTATTATTATGATGGGCAAAGATTTTGAAAACCCATGGGGTCTTAAAACCCCTAAAGGAGAAACAAAAATGATGAGTGCTATCCTAGACGGTGCTGTATTCCCAGGAACGCAAGGTGGGCCTCTAGAGCATGTTATTGCAGCAAAAGCTGTAGCTTTTGGAGAAGCATTAACTGAAGAATACAAAACTTACATCAAACAAGTAAAAGCAAATGCTGATGCATTGGCTAAAAGCATGGTAGATTTAGGTTATAAGATCATTTCTGGCGGAACCGATAACCATTTAATGCTCATAGATCTTAGACCAAAAGGAGATACTATTACCGGTAAATTAGCTGAAAACACATTGGTAAAATGTGATATTACCATCAATAAAAATACAGTTCCATTCGAAACCAGATCACCATTTGTTACCTCAGGTATACGATTAGGTACACCTGCCATAACATCACGTGGAATGAAGGAAGAGCATATGCCACAAATAGCTCATTTAATTGACAAAGCGTTAATGAACCATGATAAAGAAGAGGTTCTAATGAGCATTAAATTGGAGGTTAACAACTGGATGAAGCAGTTTCCTTTATACAGCTAATTTATGCGCCAATTCAAAACCAGTTTACTTTGGTTGGCATTTATTTTACTCTTACTACAAACTTGGATTGACATTCAAGAATACATACTTTGGGGATTCATCTATCGACTCGCCCCTAGTTTATGTCTATTAATTTGGTTTATTATCTCTCTTTTTTTTAAGCAAACCTTAATTGTAAAGGCAAATGAAATTCCTAAATGGGCTATTAATTCTCTTAGAATTTTGCGCCCATTGGCAAGCTCGCTCATTGTTCTCGGTGCCTTATTTAAATTAATGCACTGGACTGGTGGCTTTTTATTACTTATTGCCGGCATAGGCATTATGGCTATTTATTCTAGCATTCTTAATTACTATTCTTCTGTAAAAAATAAAACCAATATTGATATCATTGATGATATTAAACTTTAAATTTTTTGCATAAAAAAAGGGGTGCTAAAAGCACCCCTTTTAAATGATTTCACTTTCTTATTGCAATACTACACGCTTTGTGATTACTTGTCCGTCTGCAATTAATTTGATGGTATAAACACCACTTGCATTTCCGCTTAAGTTAATCTCAAACTTGCTGTTTGATTCAGTATAGTTATTTGATAGTATTAATTGACCCATTGCATTGTATACTTCGATACTTGCATTTTTAGCAACTAAACCTTGTAAATCAACATTTACAATACCGTTACTTGGGTTAGGATAAACACTTACAGTTTCTTCAATTGATTTAACATCGCTTACTGAAACTGTGCTGTTAAAGCATCTTGGCCAATAGGTGATATAAACATATCTAGTATAATCATCTGAAGTGTTATTACTTGGATCAGTTACTCTATAAGTAATGTTATATACACCCTCTTCCCAGATATTTACATCTTGGCTAACGATTTCGATAAGTGGTTTTAACTCTGTTGGACCATAGTAGTTATCAGAAGTTGATAATCCCCACATTGGCCAGATGTTTTCACCTACGCAACCGTGGATGATTTCTCCCCAAATTCTTGGAGCTTCTTTGTCTTCTACCTTTACAGTACGAGTTCTTTGAGTGGTATTACCAGAACCATCTACCGCTTCATATACTTCGGTATAAACACCAACAATATTTTCGTTTACGTTGTCGAATATTTTAACCAAACTTACTTGACCTGCACCATAATAATTATCAGTTACAGATGGAGCGATTGAATAATAAGGAGTTCTTACTTTATGGTTAACAACATCAAAAGTATTTAATATAATAGTTGGTGCGATATAATCATCTACAACATAACTACGTGTTAAAGTTGACTCATTACCACTTGAATCTTTACCAGTATAAACAACTGGATATGTTCTCTTTAATAATGTGTTAACTGGACCATTGAATCCCCAATTTTTGATTAATGTAGGGTTGTTATCATAGCCATCATTAATTGTAGTTTGATCGAACCAAACACTAGTGATTTGAATTTTATCATCACCACCTGCAGTAAATATAGGTGCTAAAGTATCTACAACACAAACGTTTCTTGTTTTTGTTACCATATTACCAGCAACGTCTTTTACACTGTAGGTCAATACATAATTACCAACAACTTTAGATTCTACATAACCTGTTGTAACAATTGCAGATGTTATATTGAAAGGTGCCTTGTTATCAGTAGCAGTTGCACCTGGATCAACATATGGTGCATTATTTCTATCCGCTTGTATGCATTTAGAACTACCTGGGTTTAAAGTTAAAATTGGTTTAGTTAAGTCATTAACTACTATAATGATTCTTGATACAGGTTGTGCTTTGTTACCAGATTTATCAGTTACGTTAAATTCTGTAGAATACATACCAGTAACATTCGCATCTAGGTCAGAAGTAATCACTAGATCAGAAGTAATGTCTCCTTCAGAAGCATCATAAGCTGTAGCGCCAGCATCAGTGTATGAAGAACCAACTTCCATTCTTACAGTATCACTACCTTTAAGGGTAATAACCGGACGTTTGTTATCATTGGCTAAAATGATTCCATAATCTTCATATTCACCAGCAGTAACAGGACCGCAAGGAGTGGTTGACTCATTGTTGTAATTTATAGCTACACGCAATTTGGTTTTACCTTCAAATGATTGTGATAAAGCTGGTACTGTTATAACTAACGATTTAGTTTGGTTATAAGTACTAGTTTCAAAGAACAATTGCTCTCCTGCATCATCGAAGTCACCATCAATATTCCAGTCAATCCATGCTTTTCTGTTAGCAGGGTCAACATTACTGTTTCTTGAAACTTCTAAGGTGTATTTTTTACCATAAGTTAAGTTAGCTGTAATTTGCTCACTGTAATCAGTGAATGCATCCTTACCAGAAATAGAATAGTTATTTATTAGATCTAAACCGTTGTCAGTTAATTTTACTCTGTTTATTCCAACATCTGAAGATAAGATGTATGAAGATGGAGAGCAATAATCCAAAGCACAAACAAATTTATTTTTAACAATAGTTTTGCTTGTATTTGTAGGATCTAATGAGTTGTATGCTTTCAAACTAATTGTGTAACAACCAGGAGAAGTAAACTTAATGATAGGCAATGGAATGCTATCACCAGGAGTTGCATTGTATTTAATGAAACCTGGTCCATAAGTTGATGGAGTAGCAGGTGGGTTCATTAAAGTGTAGGTAGTTGGGAAAATACCCCACTCAAAACGGTTAGCTTTATCGCTAATGGCTTTAAATGATACTAAGTCTTTGCTTACTCTTGGTCTACGATTTGAAGCTACTGCATCAAGTTCCGTAGAAGTACTTGGAGTTACAACATCTATTGTGGTACAAGATTTATTGTTACCTACACATGACTTCATCTCTAAACAAACTTTATATTGTCCGTCAGTATAGAATGTATATCTAAAATCTTTCTTAGCATTATTAGAAACTTGGTTATCATCGATTGTCCATTCCCAAGTTGGTACACCAACTATGTTCTGAGTTGTATTGGTAAACAAAGCAGGAGTAGCATTGTAATTAGGAATTGAATTTGAAGAAAATGAAGGAGTTGGCAAAGTAGCAGGGCCTAGTTCTGCAAAATAAGAACCAGCATAACCAGAATCTACTCCAGATCCATCTGACTCAAACAATAAATACATACTACCACTTGTTGCTACAACTGATACGGGAACTTTTGCTCCTTTTGTCCATGTAGCCAATTTAGTTGTTCCAACGCCACCCGGTGTTTTACCATCCCATACACTAAGTTTATCTGCCGCATCTGCAAACTTCAAACGGGTCATAGTTAATGTAATCTTTTTGGCATTACATGGTGTAATTTGCAGGTATGAGCGTGAACCTAAACCTTGATTGTTTCCGTAGTTTAAATTTGGACCACCGTCATCAAAAATTGTCCCAGCAGGACTTCCTACCACGTTATCATTGTTAGGACCATAAGTACCATATCCTAAATTATACTGAGTTGGAAGGGTTACAGTCACATAACAAGTCTTTTTAAGTGGAACTGAAGGACCTACATCATTTTTAGTGGTTAATACAACTGTATAACAACCTGGTAAATAAAATCCAAATTCAGGATTTTGTGTGTACTCATTGTTGCCATTTCCATTTGGATCAGAAATCACATCACCCGTTACTAATGAAGGATAAAATCCTGATGAAGCATAAGTGGTTGAGTCATAAACCTCCCAAGTCCACTGGTATGGTCCATTAGAAGATAAATCAAAAAATTGTGAGATTTCATATTGTTCAACAGTTAGTCTGTTTGCAACAAAGTCACCAACTGGAATAGCAGTAGGAGTATTTAAATTTAAACATTTAACAATAGAATCACTTCCCAAACAATTGGTACTTTTCAATTTAACACACTTGGTTCCGTTGGTATTCCAAGTGTAATTAAAATTAACACTATTTTGAGCTTCAATTGTTGCATCATTATTAGCATTCCATTGATGTGAGATGTATCCAGAAGGATTACTATTTAAGAATTTAACTACAGTTTTTACCCAAGCATTGCTAGGTGCAATGAAGTTTGCACTTACTGAAGATGGTAATTGCAAGTTAACGGTGTAATCTTCAGTTTCACCCCAAGTGTAAGTTCCACAAGCAGATCCAGGATTACTCACAGCGCCTTCAATTAGAACAACACGCATTCTGGTATTACCAGGTGTGATGTTACAAGGTACAGACCAGGTGTAAGTGAAAGTTGCTCCAGCACCACTCTTACTTTGAGATACTGCAGAAACAGCTTCAGCCGATTCAAATGTTCCGTTCTTGTTATAGTCAATCCATGCATTACAAGCGTAAGTGTAGTGACCATTACAAGTACTTTCTACAATAGTAATTGTATAAGAACGACCAGCAGATAAATCCACAGGAGTTAAATTAGTCCAATCCGTGTAGACTTGACATGTAGGTGCAGAAGATATATTGTTAAGTGTAACAGTATTACCTTTTAG
>CANFXY010000003.1 GCA_947451105.1 Bacteroidota bacterium
AAATTACATCAAAAATTTTATTCATGAAAAAATCTTTCTATCAGAGTTTGCCCCTATATTTGCCGTATGAACTTTAAAAAGTTGCTTGAAGATGTAAAGCCACATGCATTGGTGCTGTTGGCTTTTTTCCTTGTAGGATATGTTTATTATATCAGAACATTCAATGGTTACAGCCACAAAGAGGATGACGTTACCCAAGGTTTGTTAAAGGGTACAGAATTGGTTAAATACACCGACAAAGACGGTGAGTTTCCGGGTTGGACCAATGCCATTTTTTCGGGTATGCCTTCAACCATGATCAAAGGAAAACCATCTGGCAACGTGATTAAAAGTTACAACTATTTAACCCCATTTAGCCATACAGCTTATCCATTTCAAATCTTGTTTTTGTCTTTCATCGGCTTCTATTTGTTGATGTCGGCCTTCAAGGTTAAACCGCTATACGGCGCTTTGGCTGCCATTGCCTATGGTTTTGCAAGTTACAGCATCAGCAGTGTTGAAGCAGCGCATTATACTAAGGTATTGGCTATGGCTTTAATGCCTGCCATCTTGGCTTCTTTGCATTGGTTGTTTTCTGGTAAATACTTAAGCGGCGGTATCACCTTGGCCTTCAACATGGCCTTGCAGGTATATTTCTTTCACTATCAAATTACTTTCTACACCATTATTTGTTTATTGGTAATGGGTATTTACTACCTGGTTAAATTGGTGCAAGAAAAACAAATCAAACAATTAATTATTGCAAGTTTGATATCAATTGTAGCCGTTGGTGCCGGTGTAGGGGCCAACATCACAAAAATAAAATCAACCTCCAAATTTGCCGACAACACCATGCGTGGTGGCAATGACATGGCGAAAGTTGGTGAACATAAAACAGATACCAAAACTGGTCAAAATGGTTTGGAAAGAGACTATGCCTTCGATTGGAGTTATGGAAAAGGGGAGACCTTCACTTTGTTGATTCCAAATTTCTACGGTGGAAGTAGTTCTGAAAAATTAACGACCAAATCGAAGTTTTTCGAAGCCACACAAAACGAGGAGGCCTTGACCCAAGGATTGCCAATGTACCACGGTGATTTAACCTTTACCTCTGGTCCTATCTACATTGGTTCTATTATAATTTTCCTATTTGTATTGGGAATGATCATAGTGAAAGACCGTGTTAAATGGGCTTTGTTAACCTTAACTGTGTTTTCATTTATACTAGGTTGGGGTAAGCACTTTGCGGTTGTCAACGACTTCTTATTCGACCATTTGCCTTACTTCAATAAATTCAGAACACCAATGATGGCGTTTTGTATTGCACAGGTAACTATGCCATTGGTGGGTTTCCTAGGCATCAAACAATTATACGAAACTTGGAAAGACCAAAAGACTGCTGCAAATGTTAAAGGCGCAGTTCCAAAAGCACCGAGCGAAACAGGTGTTAAGAGCGAATGGGACATGGTGAAAATTGCCTACTATGTGGTTGGTGGATTCTGTTTGTTGATGGCAGTTGCCGGTCCTTCGTTTATCGACTTAGGTGGGGTGGTAGATGAGCAATTGAAAAAAGGTGGCAATGGCAATTTAATTTCTGTATTGAAAGAAGACCGCGGCTCCATGCTGCAAAGCGATGCCTTCAGATCGTTTATATTTATTTCTCTATCATTTGGTTTGTTGTGGGCTTGGTATACCAAGAAAGCACAACGCACCTTGGCTATTGGTTTAATTGGTGCTTTAGCAGCAGTTGATTTGATAGGCGTGGATTGGCGATACTTAAGCTGGGAAGATTTCACTTTTGAAAAAGGTACGGTTACCGACCGTGTGCCTGATATGGCAGATAAGCAGATCTTGTCTGATCCTGACATTCACTACAGGGTTTTCGATTTGACCAATGATCCGTTTAATGACAATGAGGGAGCTGCATTCCATAAAATGATTGGTGGCTACGATCCAGCCAAATTAAGCCGTTACCAAGATGTGATATCTAATTTGTTTGCCCAAGAAGCCTACCGCGATAAGGGACTAGACATGTTGAATTGCAAATACATGATTGGTACAGATTCAGGAAATAGAAGAGGTGTCATACCAAGAACGACCATGAATGGAAATGCATGGTTTGTACAAAGCATAAGTCCTGCTAAAAATGCTGCTGAAGAGATGGAATTGCTGAAGAAATCAGATCCAAAATCACAAGCAACTTACAACGCCGATTTCGAGCAAAACAAACCTTTGAGCGCTGCAAGTTTTGTGCTAGACAGCAGCCGTTCTGCCAAATTAAATTCTTACCATCCGGATACCATGGTGTATTCAGTGAGCAATGCCAACAATGGTTATTTGGTGTTCTCTGAAATATGGTACGACAACTGGAGAGTAGAAATAGATGGCAAGCCAGCGCAATTAAATAAAGTTGATTATACTCTAAGAGGTTTGGCCGTTCCTGCAGGTCAGCACACCATTAAAATGGTTTATGACAAAGGACAAAACACAACCGATTATATAGAAAAATATCTGTCATGGGCTATACTTTTGGGTATGTTGTTTATGGTAGGTCTTTGGATTAAAAATTATTTTGCGGAGAAAGCATGAGGCTTTCGGTCATAAGTATTGCCTATAACAATTTAAAGGGTTTACAAAAAACCTTGGCGGTTTTTAATGGGCAGAATCTTTCTGATCAACTAGAAATCGTTGTTGTTGATGGTGGTTCTAAGGACGGGACAAAAGAATTTTTAGAGTCCCAAACACTCACAAAAAACTGGATATCTGAACAAGACAAAGGGATATACAATGCCATGAACAAAGGTTTGGACATGGCGACAGGCGACTTTGTTTGGTTTCTTAATTCAGGCGATTATGTGGAAGACTTTGCTGTTGTAGAAAAGATTTTATTGGCTTTGAATCAAGGCCCTGATGCTGTTTATGGCGAAACCATGATGGTGGATACAGATGGAAAGCATTTAGGCTTGAGGTCGGATTATACAACCAGGAAGTTGCCACTGCATTTAAATTGGACTTCTTTTAGAATGGGCATGAATGTTGGGCACCAATCGTTTTTGATCAGACGCAATTTGGCCCTTACATACAATGAAAAATACCGTTATGTCGCAGACATTGATTGGATGATTCGCTGTTTGAGAGGATGTAAAAACGTGGTGAATTTAAACACGGTTATCGCTTGTTTTACCGTTGACGGATTCTCAAGTGTTCAAAGAAAAGCCAGCAACAAAGAGCGCTATGCTGTTTTGAAATTGCATTATGGATTTTTTTCAAATATCGCCTCCCATTTAGGCATACTGCTGCGCAAATTATTTTCTAAGGGTAAGGCTTAGCACTTATTTTTCCTTCTGCTTTTATTTTCTTATTTTCGTTGCCTAATGAAAAAGGTATTAATCTTAATCAGTTCAATTGGCTTGGGGATATCTGGGATTGCTCAAAGCAATGAGCGTGGGGAGTTCTCTGGTAATTTTATGAGCAACGGTCAGTTTTACGACAGAGATGTTAAAATTGGAGCAACCACAGAGGTATACAACAAATACAAAAGCAGCGCGGATGCTTGGTTGTTTTTAAACTACAATTTAAAAGGGTATTCCTTTTCTATGCGTTATGATATGTTTAACAATTCACCCTTGCTGAATCCGCAGGGTGTATACAACAAACAAGGAATTGGCTTTTGGCAGGCCTCAAAAGATATTGGAGGTTTGAATATCACTGCAGGTTATTTCTACGACCAGTTTGCAACGGGTATGATCTTCAGAGCCTATGAAGAACGTATGTTGGGATTAGATTATGCCATTCAAGGATTAAGGGTTAAATACAACTATAAAAATTTAGCGATCAAAGCTTTTGCTGGTCAACAAAAGGGCAATATATTTTCTGGTGACCGTTTTGAAATGTCGCCATCCGCTATAAAAGGATTCAATGCCGAGTACCGCTACAAACTATTCAAGGTGTTGAACGTAATGAGTGGTGCATCAACTGTGAACCGTGCACTTGATCAAGCCACCATGAATACCGTTGCTTCACAAATTAATTCTCAGGCTTTAGAAACCAGGTTTATTCCCAAATACAACACCTATTCTTTTAATGGTTACAGCAAGGTTTCATACAAAGACTTGTCAATTTATGGAGAGTATTTATACAAAACCAAAGAAGCAATAGCCAACCAAAATGCCAGTTTGTTAACCAACCACGATGGTAATATATTATATGGAACATTAAACTACTCCAAAGCCAACCTGGGCAAAAAGAAACAGTTCTCATTTGGGGCAAACTTGCAATACAAACACATAGAAAATTTCAGTTTTAGAACCTCACCAAACGAGCAGTTGAACAACGGTTTAATTGCATATATTCCATCTATAACAAGACAGAACACCTATAGGCTTTTGGCCAGATACAATGCCGTTACACAATTTTTGGGAGAGAATGCTTACCAAGGCGAATTCATCGTAACACCGAAAAGAGGAACCACTTTTACCTTCAACGTGTCAAATGTTAGAAGTTTAAAAAGCAATGGGGATTCGCTAGGGAATGCAAAGCATTTGTTTAGCGAATACTACGCAGAGGTACAGCATAAGTTTAGTAAAAAATTCAAAGCGAAATTTGGGGTTCAATCCATTTTTTATGACCAAAGTAGATTTGAACAAAAGGTTGCCGATAGCACCTACGCAGATGTTAAGACCCTTACACCATTTATGGAAATTACCTACAAATTGAGTAAGAAAACATCATTGAGAGTCGAAGCGCAGTATTTGAAAACCCACCAAGATTTGGGTAGTTTTGCCAATGCCATTGTCGAATTGAACCATGCACCACACTGGAGTTTTAGTGTTGGAGATATGGTAAACATTGAGCCGCATAGATCATCATTTTCAAAAGGCATTATCTCTGAAGAAATCTTGCATTACTACAGTGGTTATGTTGGCTATACAGAAGGCGCAACTGTATTTACATTAGGATATATTAAACAGGTGCAAGGGATGAATTGTACCGGTGGTATTTGTAGGATAGAGCCAGCGTTTAGCGGTGTTCGTTTGACCCTTAGTACCAGTTTCTAATGAAGGCATTTAGAATTGTTTCTTTAATTGTTTTTATAAGCTCCAGTTCGGTGCTTTTTGCACAAGCAAAAGACAGTGTAAGTCTCGGTGCAGATGAAAAGATTGTATCAGTTGCCGAGACCATTCCTGCGTTTAGTTACAAGGGGAAAGGAATTTCTGAATTTATAATGGACAATTTGAAATACCCTCAGACTGCAATTGACAATGGCATAGAAGCAAACATCATTGTTGACTTTGTGGTGGATACAATGGGAAGGGTGTTGTATGTTGTTTCAAAAGACAATGGCAATGCGCGGAAACAAATCTTGGTTGATGAAGCCATTAGAGTGATAAAAGCAACGAGTGGTTATTGGAAGCCAGGGTATACCAATGGTAAAAAGGTGCGTATGCGCATGCGCATTCCTATTACGTTTAAGTTGGATTAAGCTATTGAAAGTTTATATCAGCAATATTGTGAATTGAAATCCGTTTATAATGGGCTTAGATGCATAGTGATTATGAGGTTTTTGTTTTTAGTTGTAGTCTTAATCAGTTCGTCTTTCGCTCTTGAAGCACAAAAAAAAGGCAGTTCCTCGATTATTTATTGCGGTGATTTTTTTCAAGATGTGATTATTGATACATCCGAAGTAGTCAATGCATTTTTTCACTATGGCAATATGGATTTACATCAGTTTATTGATAGTATCATGGTTTATCCAAAGGATTCTCTTTTGAATGGAATTAAAACCAAAATTAATATCGACTTCTTGGTTGATCCTTTCGGGCATGTATTATATGTCTCATGTCATGATAGCGCCTCGTTTTCTGCTAATCTCAAACCACTGATAAAAGAAGCTATACGTGTTGTGGTTGCTACAGATTATATGTGGGTAGCAGAGCGACATGGTAGAAAGTATGTGACATCTAAATTGCGCTTGCCATTTGAGATAGGATATGAATAATGTTTTTTCTTAATCATTGAGTGCATAAAATTGGTGTTCTTAATTTTAAATACTCTCGGTAAAATTGAATAAGTTTGTAGCTCAATGGAAAATAAAAAACACACATACTGGATTGTTATTATCGCAGCCCTAGGTTATTTTGTTGATATATACGATCTGATTTTATTTAATGTTGTCAAAGGAGCAAGTTTGAAAGCCATAGGCATTTCAGGTGAAATGTTTAAAAGTGTTGAAATCACATTGTTCAATTGGCAGATGTTCGGCATGTTGTTGGGCGGATTAATTTGGGGGATTTTAGGGGATAAAAAAGGTAGGGTTTCGGTATTATTTGGCTCCATCTTAATGTATTCTTTGGCCAATATTGCCAATGGATTTGTAGCCAATATTGACCAGTATATTGTTTGTAGATTTATTGCAGGTATCGGTTTGGCAGGCGAATTGGGCGCCGGAATAACCTTGGTAAGTGAAACCATGCACAAAGAAAAGCGTGGAATTGGAACCATGATTATCGTTTCATTCGGTGCACTCGGAGCTGTAGCTGCTGCAATTTTTGGCAAACATTTTCAATGGCAAACCTCATACTTTATAGGTGGTGGCTTAGGTATTGCCTTATTGGCCTTAAGGGCAGGTGCTTTTGAATCAGGCATGTACAACAATTTGAAAGAAACAACAACTCTTAGCAAGGGGAATTTCTTCATGTTGTTTAAAACCAGGAAAAGGGCTTTGCTTTATCTTCAGTGCATAGCCATTGGCGTGCCGATTTGGTATATTATTGGAATTTTAATCAATCTTTCAGATCGTTTTGTTCAAGTGGAAGGCATGGGGACAAAATCAATTTTGGGTGAAGCTGTCATGTTTACCTACATCGGCCTGTGTGTCGGAGATGTGATGAGCGGTTTGCTGAGCCAATGGTTTCGAAGCAGAAAGAAAGTTATATTCTTTTATTTAATGATGTCCATTGGTTTGGTGGCTTACTATTTAACTTGTAAAAATGTGACCTTAAATGAGTATCGGATAAATTGTTTCTTGCTTGGATTTGGAACCGGTTATTGGGCCTTGTTTGTACAAGTTGCCTCTGAGAATTTTGGAACCAATATTCGAAGTACGGTAACCAATACAGTGCCGAATTTTGTTAGGGGCTCGGTGGTTTTAATTACATTAAGTTTTAAATCACTGACAGAGGGCATGGGCGCGCATGATGCCGCAATTATTGTAGGTGCTGTATGTTTGTCTTTAGCCCTGGTATCTTTAATGGGTATGAAAGAAACATTTAGCAAGGATTTAGATTACCATGAATTAGATTAATGGAGACACATCAAAAAACAAAATTAGGTCTAGTATTGGCCACAGACCCCCGTTGGGTCAATATTGCAGAAATGCAAATAGAAGACATTTTAAGCGACCATGCTTGGTGTGAACAGAAGGCAGCTACTACTGGTATTTCGTTGATTGTTAAATACGCTTATCAGCCAGGGATTGTAGAGGAGGTAACACCGATAGTAGCGGAAGAATGGGGACATTTTAGAAGGGTATTAAAAGAGCTTAACAAACGTGGGTTGAAGCTTGCGCCGCCTCGTAAAGACGAGTACGTTAAAAAACTATTTGCACTTGAAAAAATGGGCTTGGATTCTAAACATGTCATGGTTGAAAAACTATTAATCAGTGCCATGATAGAGGCCAGAAGCTGTGAGCGTTTTCGTTTGTTGAGTTTGCACATTCAAGACGATGACTTGAAAGTTTTTTACCGTGAATTTATGGAAAGTGAAGCCGGGCATTACCACATGTTTATCCAATTGGCTAAGTCGGTTTTGCCAGCAGAGTACGTTCAAAATAGATGGAATGAATTCTTAATTTCAGAAGCAGAAATTATGAAAAGCATGGAGTTACGAGGAGACCGTATACACTAATGGAATTAGGCTCAGACATATTAGATGTTGTTATACGCACTTCGGTGGTGTATTTGCTTATTGTAGTTGGTTTGTTGCTATTGGGCAAAAAAGAATTGTCGCAAATGAGTGTCACCGATTTGGTGTTTATTTTGCTCATTAGCAATTCGGTTCAAAATGCCATGGTGGGCAGCAATTCGAGTTTGTCGGGTGGACTGATAGCGGCTTTGGTCTTGTTTGTGTTAAACTATATTTTTAGACGTTTAAATTATAAATTTTCATTCGTTCGCAAGGTTGTGGAAGGCGAGCCAGTGATGTTGGTTTATAAAGGTTTTGTAAAGGAAGGCAATTTAAAAAAAGAGCAAATTACACACGACGAGTTGTTAGCGGCAGTGCGTGAGCATGGGGTCGAACGTATCGAAGATGTGAGTTTGGCCATGTTGGAAATTGATGGCAACATCAGTGTCTTGTCTGATGGGTTTAAGCATACAAGCTTACACAAACGCAAGAAACATGTTAAAGGTTTTTTGCGTTAAATTATAGATATGTGTAATGGACGAAACAGCAGAGTTTAATCAGAGGATAGACAAATTAGAACTGGAGATATTCACCCGTTTGCCTGAGTCCTTGCGCTTGATTTCTAAGACACATTTTACACCGGTTAGAATTGCTCAGTTGGCCGCAGAGTGGCTAACTGAAGATGGGCCAAAAAAGATATTGGATCTGGGTGCAGGTACAGGGAAATTTTGCATAGCGGGCGCAATAGAATACGATAGTTTTTTTTACGGTGTAGAACACCGCGAAAGCCTGGTAGAAATTGCCAACGAAATGATAGACAGTTTTGGATTAAAGAATGCAAAGGTTTTACATCAAAACATTTTGGATGTGAACTTCAATAACTACAACGCCTTTTATTTGTTCAATCCGTATTACGAGAACTTGGTTTTTAACAAGCGTTTAAACAATGAGGTTGCCTTGTCTGAGCAATTGCACAAACAATACACCGAGCACACCTTGGCGCAATTGAGGGACATGCCTAATGGAACCAGGGTGGTAACCTACGATGGGGAGAACAAAGAAATCCCATATGCGTATGAAAGGGTGCGACAAAGTCAGAACGGCTTGTTGAAGTTGTGGGTGAAGCAATAATCTAAATAATTTCTGCTTTCCAAAGTTGTTCTAAAACATTTATTTATATAATAACAATTGGATTTTTTGTTTCCTTTTAAAAACAAAAAGGGTAAGCCTTCGCTTACCCCTTTTTTTACACAAATACACAAAAGGTCTTTAATCTTTTTTAGAAAAAGTAAGCACAAAACTAAGAACTTTATTTAAAGTTAAAACAAGGCAATTTGTTTTGTAACGTTTTGTAACAAAAAAAAACATGTTTTTTTAATGTTATGGTAATATTTCGCCTGAAAATAATATTTTTTATTTCAAATGATTTTAACCGTATCATTTAACGTTACAATATGTTAATGAGTCGTTTAACGATTTTGGTGGTCTTAACTTTGCTGCCTTATGACTGTATTGTTGGTCGACAATAGTGAAATATATTGCCAAGGTTTAAAATCGTTTTTATTAAAAATAAATATAGTTGAAGCTATACATATTTTGACACCTGAACAATGTCATAAATTTAACACAAATGCAAAAATTGATCTTGTTTTATGTGATTTTTCTGTGTTAGATAACCATAGTTTCAACCAGTTATACAAAGACTTGTATGGCTTCAATGAGGATGTGAAATTAGTCCCAACCGTGCACTCTGTAAGAGACCTGGATTTTAGTGTTTTTAATAAATACAACACCACTGGGATCATATATAAATCAATATCATTCAGGGATTTTGAATATTTCATATTGTCTTTAACAGGCAAGAAAATTAGCAACAATTTTATTAACCTGCTAGAGCAATTTGCAATAGAGAAAAGAATCCAAAACCGCTTAGAAAAGAAATATCGTTTTAATAATATTCTTTTCAAAGATGATATCTACTGCTATGAAATTAATAGCCCAACCATTAGCAACCAAGTAAATTAAACATTAAAGTTTATGAGCATTATCAATCAAAAAGGAACCTCTTTATTCTTACAAACATTATCCATCATTCTGCTTCTTGCTTTTTTCTGCGCTGTAATCATTCAAATCAATAGGGACAGCGATAGCGGTATAAATAGACAGAGCGATAGGCCTATTAATTTGGAGCCTTATAGGCCAAATAAATGAGATTTTCAATAGCAAACAATCATTATATAATGAATAAATCAGGGGTTACTAATTCAATCGATTTTCAGCAAATCGAAAGATTGTCCAATGTGGTTGTAGAATTAATTGAAAAGATTGATTCATTGCAAAGGGTAATCGGTAAACCGGATAACTTAAATGAGTATTCGGATGAGTTTTTCTTGAAAAACTTAAAGATTTTAACTGAGGATGATTGGACAAGATACAAGCAAATATTTCAGCAAGTTTACCCCAATTATTACGGTCAAATCCAATACAAATATGGGGATATATTATCTAAAGCTGAAATTAGAATGATTTTACTCTTGAAGACTACAAACAGCCATGAAACAATATCCTCTATTTTAGGCATATCAAAGGAGTCGGTTAGGGTATGTATTTACAGGCTGAGGATTAAACTGAATCTCAAAACGAAGAAAGAATTGAATGCGCTGATTGATAATATACATTGAAGGCATAAAAACAAGGCATAAAAACACTACACAAACACCAAACAAAAACTACACAAACTACCATTCATTGAAAACTAAATTTCTGTCATCTTGGCTCATTTTATTTATTGATTTATTGCTTATTACCAGTATAACGCTTGTGTTGCAAGAAGTTTTCTTTGTGAAAAATGTATTCATAGCTTACAGTAATTCTCAAAAACTCGCTCTTTTCTTGCTGGTTAATCTCGGCTTTATGCTTTATTTCCGAACCCACAAGGGCATTATCCGCTATTCGAGTATTGAAGAGTTGAAACGGCTTTTTAATGCCCTGTTTTCTGCAATGCTTGTTCTTTTTGCAATAGACTACATTCAATTGTTTTACACCCAAAAAAAGTTTTTTAACGATATAAATTTAATTGTAAGAGCCATCTGTTGTTTTCAGGTTTTATTTGTTTTCAGATTGTCTGCAAAAGTGGTATATGAAGTTTTTTTCATAACAAAAACAAAAGCAAAAAGTACTTTAGTAATTTGTTACGACATTAAATCGGTTAATGCCATAACATTGATGTTGCAAAACCAAAGCAATCAGTTTAATCTGATCGCCATTTTTTGCATTGATGGTAAGGGTTCTGGTTTGTATTATGGCCGCGTTCCTCTGTTTTTTTTAGAAAATAATGCCTTTGCTAAGATTTACAAATTTGAGTATGATGCGGTCTTGGTAAGCGACAATGTACTGGCCATAAACAATGAAGTGGTTGATTTTCTATTGGAGTGCAGAAACAATGGAAAGAAAATATACTCCTTAAATACCGAACCAGAAATCTTTAAAGACTTCGAATTAATTTATGAAATTGGCGATGTTGATGTGGAAGATATTTTAAATCGACCTCAAATTCAACTTGAACATCAATTGCATAATAGTTCAGTAACGGATAAAACGGTATTGGTGACAGGGGGGGCAGGATCTATTGGCAGTGAAATCGTTAGACAACTGATAAAATTTAACCCCAAAAACATCTTAATTCTTGATTTTTCGGAAACTGCGCTGCATAATTTAGAATTGGAATTAGAATGTATTAAGCACATCTCATTTCAATATTTGTTAAATGATATTAACGATGATTACAGCATTGATTGGATATTTCAAAAATACCGACCACAATTTGTATACCACACTGCTGCTTACAAACATGTCCCAATGATGGAACGCCACCCGCGCCAATCGGTAATTACAAACATTAAGGCAAGCATTTCCCTCGCCAAAATAGCCACACAATACAATGCCGAAAAATTCATTTATGTTTCTACCGATAAGGCCGTAAATCCGCTGGGTGTGATGGGCACCTGCAAACGGATTTCTGAAATTTATCTAAATGCCTTTTATGCCTATAACATCAGCAAGCATATTGAGACACCGAAGTTTATTTTTACCCGTTTTGGGAATGTCTTGAAATCTAATGGATCCGTGGTTCATCGCTTCGAGGAGCAAATAAAAAAAGGCGGACCTGTAACCATTACTGACCCCGAAATAACCCGTTACTTTATGAGTATTGATGAAGCTGCATCCCTGGTGCTAGAAGCTTCATTTATGGGCAAAGGGGGTGAGTTTTATGTATTTGATATGGGTGAGCCAATTAAAATAAAAGACTTAGCACAAAACCTCATCAACCTTTATGTTAAATCGCGAGAAATAAATATTGAAATTGTTTACACAGGACTAAGACCGGGAGAAAAAATGTATGAAGAACTTATTTATGACAAAGCAAAAGATTTGCCTACCCATCACCCCAAAATTATGATCAGTAAGGATTTGCCTACCAACTACCCTTTGGTCAATATTTTAACCCTTGATTTGTTCCAAGAATTAAACACTTTGAATAGTACAGAAATTAAAAACAAACTTAAAACTTTGCTTTACAAACTTGAAAACCTCGAAATTAATGCTCCACAAAAATAGACCAATCCTATTGTTTCTTTTAGCCCTGCTTTTGGGCCAATCATGTGCTTTTAAAAAAGACATACTTTACTTCCAAGATCTTTCCAAGAATTCTATTGACTCCATTAATACAAGCGTTAACACCATTCAAGTAAATGATATTTTGAGCATACGCGTCAGCGATCTAAACCCAGAGGTTGCTGCACCATTTAACCTACAGAACAATGCTCAATCTAACACACAAAACAACCCTGCATTAAATGGTTATTTGGTTAATACCGAGGGCAAGATTACCTTTCCTATACTGGGCAACATACAATGCACCGGTTCAAGCATAGCGGATTTGGAAACCCATATTACAAAATGCTTATTGGACAGTGGCTACCTTAAAAACCCAACAGTAATGATCAGAGTTTTAAACAACAAAGTAACTGTATTGGGCGAAGTTAGAAGCCCAGGTACTTATATATTCTCAGAGCAAAACATAACCCTTTTACAAGTCTTAGGCTATGCCGGCGATTTAACCATTAATGGATCCAGAAAAGACATACTGATTATCCGTGAAGAAAACGGGAAACGCAGCTACCAAGAAGTTGATATAACCAGTGTCAATTGGTTTAAAAGCGCCTCCTACCAAATAAGAACCAATGATGTGGTGGTTGTAAAACCCAATAACCCAAAAATCAAAACAGCAGGGCATATTGCTGGTATTGGCGGCATTACATCTATAGTTTCTTTTGCTTTAAGTATTTTCTTAATCATAAACACACTAAGCAAATGACCCAAGAAAAAAAAGACGAACAGAGCAAACTTAATACCCAAAGAATTATTAAGGAAATACGCAAGTACTTACAGTATTGGTACCTTTTTCTTATATCTCTAGTTATTGGCATTTCTATTACTGAAACGGCACTCCGCTATGTGAACGATGAATACGTTTCGAAAATCAACATTAAAATTATTGAACAAGACCAAAAAGATGCCTTAAACCTCAGCAATATCAGCAATCCTTTTGGCAAAAGATCTATCAATTTAGAGAATGAAAAGGAGGTTATTAAATCTTACCGACTGAATGAAAAGGTGGTTGATAAACTTGATTTGCAAACTTACATTTTTTCTAAAGGTAAAATTAAATCCGTTGAACTTTGGGAAGATGCTCCATTCACAATTGAATACTTAGATTCGGGAAATGTTCTTGATGAAACAGAATTTGAAATCCAAGTTAAGATAACTGAAGAGGGTTATGAACGTGTAAATGGTGCATTAAATAAAAAAGAAAAAATATCTTTCAAATTCAGAGAAACGGACAGCGTTTCGGGCTTGCATTTTTTCTTAACCTTGAAAGACGACAAAGACAACAGAAATTTAATAGGGCAAACATACCTTATCAGCAGAATTCCAAAAGGTGCTGCAATTGAAGGATTGTCTGACCAATTGCAAATTAACAAAACCAGCAAAGAAGGTGATGTAATCAGCATTTCTATACAAGGTCCGAACAAGGATAAAAACGAAGACATTCTTAATACACTTGTACAGGAATACAATTCAGATGGGATGGCCGACAAACAAATTATTGCGCAAAGTACCATTTCCTTTATCAACGACCGCTTGTTTGAATTGTACGACGAATTGGATTCCATTGAATACAGCATTGAAAAGTATCTTGTTCAAAACGACATGGTCTCCATTGAAAGCGATGCAGAAATTACCACAACGAAGAAATATGGCTATGAAGAAAAAATAAATGATCTGAACACCCAACTGCAATTGTCTTACGTTCTAGAAAAGTCGCTAAAGGCCGACACAAAAAACGGGCTTATTCCAGACAATATTGGTTTGACCAATTCGGGCATCAACAACCTTGTTGACGCCTACAATTCAATGATTTTGCAGCGTAGCAAACTTTCGGCCAGTGCAGGTGTAAACAATCCTGAACTAAAGCTCCTAAATACTTCCATATTAGAACAAGAAAGGAACACGCTTAAATCGATAGCCAATTACCGCAGCGAATTAACACTTTCACTCAATACCCTCAATAAATTTCAAGTTGAAAGCAGTGCCCGTTTTAAATCCATTCCAAGCAAGGGCAAAACCTTGCGTTCCATTGGTAGAAAACAAGGCATTAAAGAAAGTCTTTACCTATTGCTTTTGCAAAAGCGCGAAGAAGCCGGTATTACGCTAGCCTCTACAGCCCCTTCTGTAAAGCTTCTAGACTACGCCAGCACACGCTTGGAGCCAGTTAGTCCTAAACGTTTCCCAATATTTATACTTTCCATTTTATTCAGTATTGCCCTGCCTATCGCCATTCTGTTTTTGAAATTTGCCTTGGACAATAAAATACACGATTCCGATGACGTAACACTGGCTTCACCAAATATTCCCTTAATTGCCGAATTACCCAAGGTTGCTGAGGACAAAAGACAGGTCAAAGAAACCGATAATTCACCCTTGGCGGAGGCCTTCCGTATGCTGCGCACCAATGTGAACTATATGTTGCCTATTGACCTCAATGGCAAAGCACCCATTATTATGGTGACCTCTACCATTAAAGGGGAAGGGAAAACATTCACTTCAATGAATTTAGCATTTGTATACGCCAACACCAATAAAAAGGTTCTTTTACTTGGCACTGATATGCGCAACCCTCAATTGCACAAATACCTAAACATAGATAAAAACATATTTGGCTTAAGCAATTACTTGCACGACAGCCAATTATTACATAAAGACCTAATCATTAAAAACGCCATGGGAAATCGCTTTTTCGATGTTTTATTGGCAGGCAATATACCACCCAATCCTGCAGAATTACTGACCAATGGCCGCTTAAGCATCTTATTGGATGAACTTCGAAATGAATACGATTATATTATTGTCGATACCGCCCCTAGCCTATTGGTTACGGATACTTTGTTGATAGCGCCACTTGCAGATATTTTGCTCTATGTGTGCTCCGTTAACATTACCGAAAAGCGCTTAATGAATTTCTCGAAAGAACTAAAGGAAGAGGGCAAGTTTAAAAATGTTGCCTATGTCTTAAACAATGTTCTTCAGCCTGCCTATGCCTATAAATATGGCTACCGCTATGCCTATAGTTACAACTATGGCTATGGCTATGGCTATGGTGCAGACACAGAGGATGAGACAAATAAGAAAAAGAAAAGATTTAAATGGTTTAAATAATTTATGGATAGCAACCTTGACGATATTGAAACAGTATGGTATGTATTGTATACCAAACCAAGGCATGAGAAAAAGCTCAGTGAACAACTCAACAGCATGGGTATTGAAAACTATTGCCCAACCATTATAAAAACAAGTAGGTGGACCGACCGCATTAAAAAAGTAGAAATACCGCTTATTGGGTCGCACATTTTCGTTAAAATAGAATCAGAGAAACGTGGGCATGTTTTTATTTCGCCTAGCGCTGTAAGGTATTTGTTTTGGAATGGTAGACCAGCCATCGTAAGAGCGTCAGAAATAGAACAAATAAAGGAAGTGCTTAAGGGCAAAAGTATACAATCAGCAGACATTCAACAATACCGAGCTGGGCAAACCATGGAGGTAAGCGCCGGACCATTTTTGGGCGTCTCTGGACAAATTCAATCAATAAGCAAACACACAGTAACACTGGTGCTAAAAGAAATGGGCGTTATCTTAACGTTGCATGCTTAAGTTGAAATAAGCTATTTAATAATCACTATCCACTTATGTGGGTGGCAGCGGCGAAGCCGTGAATTAGAGTTCTTTGAAGGGGATTGTTGAGTTAAAAGTTTCCTTTAAATAAGAAGCAAAAAAAATGAGCATAAATTCAAATATTAATGAACAAGTTTGGACGGAAGAAATTAAATCCGACAATTCTTTGCTGTCTATCAACATCAAGGAAGTTTGGCATTACCGCGACTTGTTGTTTATGTTGGTGAAAAAAGACTATGTAACGTTTTACAAACAAACCATTTTAGGACCCATTTGGTTTTTTGTTCAACCCATATTAACCACCTTAATTTATATTTTGTTGTTTGGTCAAATAGCCAAATTGTCTACAGGTGGGGTGCCTCAAATTGCCTTTTACCTTTCTGGTATTACCATTTGGAACTATTTTTCAGAAACCTTAATAAAAACATCTACAGTGTTTAAAGACAATGCAGCAGTGATGGGCAAAGTGTACTTTCCTAGGTTGATTATGCCCCTCTCGATAGTGGTTTCAGGCCTAATGAAATTTGCCATACAATTTGGACTCTTCATTGCCGTGGTCTTGTATTTTACCTTTATTAAAAAAACCATACATCCCAATGCATGGGTATTTGCAACACCACTTTTAATTGCTCTAATGGCTAGCTTATCACTTGGCATAGGGATGGTGTTTTCATCTTTAACCACCAAATATAAAGATTTGGTGTTTCTCTTAAATTTTGGCATTCAGTTGTTGATGTATGCAACACCCGTAGTATACCTATCTGAATCGATTCCAAATCAATATAAATGGATTGTTGACATTAACCCTTTGACAGGGCTTTTTGAGTGTTTTAGACATGGGTTTTTAGGTACAGGGCATTTTGATCCAAGCAGTTTGGTTTTTAGCGCTGCAGTTACACTCGGAACCTTGCTTTTGGGTGTCCTTATTTTTAATAAAGTTGAAAAGGGTTTTATGGACACAGTTTAATTAAGGCAAATGAAAAATTTAGCAATCAAAGCCGAAAACATCTCCAAGCAATACCGCTTGGGTGAGGTAGGTACAGGTACCCTAAGCCATGACTTAAACCGTTTATGGAGCAAGCTGCGCGGAAAGGAAGACCCCTACTTAAAAATTGGCGAAACCAACGACCGCAGCCGCAAAGGGGATAGCGATTACGTCTGGTCTTTACGCGATGTTAATTTTGAGATAGAACAAGGCGATGCCGTCGGTATTATTGGACGCAACGGTGCTGGGAAAAGTACTTTGTTGAAATTGTTAAGCAAAGTGACCAAGCCCACTACCGGGAGTTTTAAAGTGAATGGACGCATTGCTTCGCTTCTAGAAGTGGGTACAGGATTTAACCCAGAGATGACAGGCCGCGAGAATATTTATTTAAATGGGGCCATTTTAGGGATGCGCAGGCACGAAATTACCCGCAAGCTGGATGAGATCATTGATTTTTCTGGTGTTGAGCGCTACATAGACACACCAGTAAAACGCTACTCTTCTGGCATGTATGTACGCTTGGCCTTTGCAGTAGCAGCTCACTTGGAATCAGAGATATTAATTGTAGATGAAGTGTTGGCCGTGGGCGATGCCGAGTTTCAGAAGAAATGCCTCGGTAAAATGGGCGATGTCAGTAAAGGCGAAGGGAGGACTGTTTTGTTTGTGAGTCATAATATTCCTTCAATTAGGACTTTGTGTAATAAAGGTATACTATTGGAAAAGGGAGAAGTTAAATTTAATGGAAAAACACTCGACACATTAAATTTTTATAATAGTAATTTTTTAAACTATACAGATTTCAAGTATAGGGGTAAAATAAGTGCTAATTATATTGAAGAGATGTTTCTGTTTTCTGAAAAACAAAATAAAGCACTACAATACGTAGCAAAAGATGATAATGAAGTTTTCCTTTATATTAACTTAGTCCTAGATTCAGAAAATGGATACACTTTAGGTTTTACAATTTTTAACTTAGAAGGTATAGCTATTGTATCCATGCCGCCATTTGAAAGTTTTACAAGAGATATTAACAATAAAGCTTTAATTAAAATAAAACTCCCTATTGAAATTTTAAAAGCTGGAACTTATTACCTAGAGGGTATATTTTGTAGAAATATTGATATATATGATAAAAATGATAGTTTTATTAAGATAGTTGTTGAGCCTAAAAATCGTTTTGAACTTTCAGGAAATGGAATAAGAGGTTTATTGTTAAACAATAACGAGTGGATGATTCGATAAATAATGAAAATGTATGATTATATTATAGTTGGTTCTGGACTTTTTGGCTCTGTTTGTGCAAGAGAGTTAACCGATATAGGATTTAAATGTTTAGTTCTTGAAAAAAGAAATCATATAGGGGGAAATGTATACACTGAAAATGTAGAAGGTATAAACGTGCATAAATATGGGGCTCATATTTTTCACACAAATGATAAACGAATCTGGGATTATGTAAATAGGTTTGCAGAATTTAATAGGTTTACTAATTCTCCTGTAGCTTTCTATAAAGGTAAAATTTATAATTTACCATTTAACATGAATACCTTTCACCAACTATGGGGTGTAACAAAGCCAGATGAAGCCATACAAATCATAAATAAGCAAATTGAAATTTATGGGACTAAAGAACCAAAAAATTTGGAAGAACAAGCAATTAATTTGGTTGGTAAAGATGTATATGAAATATTAATTAAAGGATATACTGAAAAACAATGGGGAAGACCTGCATTTGAGTTACCTGCTTTTATCATTAAACGACTCCCCCTAAGGTTTACTTTTGATAATAATTATTTTAGTGATAAATATCAAGGTATCCCAATAGGTGGTTATACTCAAATTATTGAAAAAATGCTTTATGGGATTGAATGTAAACTAGAAACTGATTTTTTATTAGAAAAAGAAAAATGGAAGGAATTAACTAATAAGATAATCTATACAGGATCTTTGGATGCCTACTTTGAATATAAATTTGGTACATTAGAGTATAGAAGTTTGCATTTTGAAAATGAAATTTTAGATGTAGAAAATTTCCAAGGGAATGCGGTAGTTAATTACTCTGAAAAGGAGGTGCCTTATACAAGGATAATTGAGCATAAGCATTTTGAATTTGGTAAACAACCAAAAACTATCATTACAAAAGAATATCCAAAAGAATGGAAATTTGGGGATGAACCTTATTATCCTATTAATGACCAAAAAAACAATAAACTAATTGAAAAATATAAACTTTTAGCGGATAATGAAAAAGATGTTTTTTTTGGCGGGAGATTAGCTGAATATCGTTATTACGATATGCATCAAATTATAGCATCGGCTTTGCTTTTAACTTATAACTTGATAAAAAAATAACGAGTATGATTTATGTTAATTGCCCTGACTCTGGGACTACAGGTGGTTACGAATTGTTGCATCAATTAGTTTATAAATTAAATAAAATCCAAGAAAATTCGGCTGTTATTTATTATACTAATTTACCTGCGAATGGAGGCCATCCTACTCCTGATATATATATGAAATATACAAATGGCATATACGCAAAAAGTATAAAAGACGAATCAGAATCAGTTTTAATTTTACCTGAAACATATACAAATTATATAAACAACTTTAAGCGGATTAAAATTGTTGTTTGGTGGATGAGTGTCGATAATTTTTTCATCAGTATAGATATTATCAATTCGAAAAAAAAAATAACTTATAAAGATTATGTAAAAGGGAAAAAATACATGTTATACAAATTGTTAAACTATATTAATATTAAAACTAATGAAAAACTATATGACCCCTTTCATATAAATTCTTTATATAATAAGAATATTATTTTGCATACATATCAGAGTGAATATGCTCGATTGTTTTTAGTGGAAAAATCTTTAATACCTGTGTTGCCATTGTCGGATTTTTTAAATGTTGATTTTTTGTCAAAAGAAATAAAAACAGAAATTAGAAGAAATGTGATTTTGTATAATCCCAAAAAAGGTTCGCAAATTACAAAATCAGTAATGGATTTGATGCCAGGATATAAATGGATAGCTCTTGAGGGTTTAAGTTCGATAGAAATGAAAGATCTGATGCAAAAATCAAAAATTTACGTCGATTTTGGAAGTCATCCAGGAAAAGATAGAATACCTAGAGAAGCTGCAATAAATGGATGTGTTGTTGTTACTAACAAAAAAGGTGCTGCTGGAAATTTATTAGATATACCTATAAATGATCAATATAAATTTGTCAATCCATTAGAAGAAATAGTAGATCTTATGAATTTAATAGATGATGTTTTTGCAAATTTCCAAAAACATAGTTCAAATTTCAAATATTATAGGCAAAAAATAAAAAATGAAGAGGAATTATTTAATGAAGAAGTTCTTAGTTTTTATCTACACATAAAATGATTTCGATAATCATTTGTTCACGGACAAAAGCAATTTCCTTTAACTTAAGTAAAAACATTGAAAAAACCATATGTTGTAATTATGAGTTGATTGTTATTGATAATTCACAAAATCAATTTTCCATTTTTGAAGCGTATAACTTAGGAATAAAAAATAGTCACGGAGAATATTTGTGTTTTATCCATGATGACATTCTATTTCACACTATGGGCTGGGGAAGTGTAATTAATCGTGTATTTAAGGAAAATAATGAGATTGGTTTAATTGGTATTGCAGGCTCAAAAATGAAAACAAGGATGCCATCCACTTGGTCTGATTGTGAAGAACATTTTAAAGTGTTTAACATAATACAGCATTATAAAAATGGCAAAGCAGAATTACAAAGTAAAGGATTTTCCAATCACAATAAGCATGAGACCGTTGTTGCTATTGATGGCGTTTTTATGGCAGGGAGGAAAAATAGTTTGATTAGATTTAACGAAAAAATAAAAGGATTTCATAACTATGATTTGAATATTTCATTTGAATATTTCATTCATAATTATAAAATCATAGTTACTAAAGAAATTTTAATAGAGCATTTTTCAATCGGAACTATTAACAAGTCCTGGTATAAATCTTCATTAACGCTATATTCATTGTATTCCAAATATTTGCCATTAATTGGAAAGACTAACAATTTATTCTACGAGGATATTATAAAAAGAGAAGTAATTAATGGGTCAAGTTTTGTTATGCAGTTATTCTCACATAATTATTATTTACAAGGATTAATATTTTGGTTCAAGTTGCTAAAAATTAAGCCATTCACTTTATACCATTATATTATAATAAAAACTTTTTTTAAAAATGACTCTTAATATTGTTATTCCATATTATAGACTTATGTTTTTTAAAGCAACTCTTAATTCATTAGCAAGTCAGATTGACAAAAGGTTTAAGGTATATATTGGCAATGATGCTAGCGATGAAGATCCTAAAGAACTATTAAAGACTTTCGAAGGGCAATTTGATTTTTCATATCATAGATTTGATGAAAACATTGGAAATGATTCTTTAGTTAAACAATGGGATAGATGCATTAAATTATGTGATAATGATTGTTCTTGGATAATGATCTTAGGAGATGACGATGTTTTAGGAGATAAAGTTGTAGAGAAGTTTTATGAAAAGATTGAGACAGTAAATGCTTTAGATATAAATGTTATTAAATTCTCAACTGTAGTTATCGATGAAAATGATAAAGAAATAACAAACATTTTTAAAAATGAAGAAATATCAAAAGCAATCGACACTTTTTATAATAAAATAGTTGATAAGTCAAGATCTTCTCTGAGCGAGCATATTTTCAGGAAATCCTCTTTTCAGGAAAAGGGTTTTAAAGAATATGGCTTAGCTTGGCATTCGGATGATATGGCTTGGCTAGAATTCTCTAACTTCAAAAACATGTTTTGTATTAATACAGAAAAAGTATGTATCCGAGTTTCTAATAAAAGTATTTCAGGGACTAACAAATTTTTCATTGAGAAAGAGAAAGCATCATTTCAATTTTATAAGATTTTGGTACAAGAACACCTTTTTAAATTTAGGTTTAGTCAGAGGAATTTAATTTTACGTAAACATGAATCAAAAAGTGTATTGGTGAATGGGAAATCTCTTATGAATTACTTTCGAATAACCTGGCTTTATGCTAAAAATGCTTATTTATTTTCGGTTTTGAAATTCACTTATCGTTTTATTTTTAAATATAATAGATTTTGAAAATTTCGGTAATAATTCCAATATACAATTCAGAACAATACTTAGAAAATTGTTTAGAAAGCATTGTAAACCAAAGTTATGAAAATTTAGAAATTATTTTAGTAAATGATGGATCTACAGATAAAAGTTTATCAATTTGTGAAAAATATGCTGAAAATGACAAGCGAATTGTTGTTTTAAATAAGGAAAATGGTGGACAAGCCTCAGCAAGAAATTTGGGTTTGAATTATGCGAAGGGAGATTATATTGCTTTTCTTGATTCCGATGATAGATTATCATTGGAAACATTTTCTGAAAGTATCATTATTTTAAATAAAGATAAAAGTATTGAATGTGTTCAGTTCCCTGTTTTTATGAATTATGGAACACAAAAATCTTATCTAAAAAACTATAAGTCTAAATTATACATTAAGGACATCAACATCTATAATTTATGGCTAAGGGACAACATAATTACATGGATTGTATGTGATAAAATAATAAAATCTTGCATAATTAAAGAATTACGATTTGAAGAAGACATGATTTATGAAGACAATCATTTTGTCATTGAATTAATAAAAAGAATTAAGAATATCTATATATCTGATAAAGGGCTATATTATTATTATCTGAGAGAAAACTCAACTACCACATCTGAACATAGTAAAAAAAAAGATTTAGATACCTTAAAGGTACTATGTCGCCTATTAGATGAATTAATATTAATTAAACAAACGGAATTATATGTTGAGTATTTAAAAAGAGTTATAAATATTGAACGCTCGTTATTAATTAACTTTAAATTTAAATCTAAGGCTTCAAAAAAATATATAAATTTTGTTTCCACATCAACAATTTTGTTGACAAATATTAACGTAAAAGATAGAATTAAACTTATATATAGTAAACTAAAGAAAAACTAAAAATGAGATTAGTATATTGCATAGGTTCATTGGGGCAAAAAGGCGGAGCAGAGCGGGTGTTGGTTAATAAAGCTAATTTCTTAGCAGATATTGGATACGATGTGACAATACTAATAGCAAAACAGAATAAAAAAGCAATTTGTTACGAGGTTTCTGAGAATGTAAAAATTCTTGATTTAGATATTGAAGTTTCAAAATCATTGTCATCAAAAATCCCAGTACTTGGCTTCTTTTTGAATATTAGAAAATTAAAAAAAATATATAAAAAGATTTTCTTTGAATTAAATTCAGATATCATTTTAAATATTGAAAGGGGATATGAAGATTTTATTATTCCTAAGGTATGCAATAATTTTATTACAATAAGAGAGGCGCATTCATCAAAAGCTGCAGTGCAGGTAACTGATAGTGGAGATTGTTTTTTTTCTATAAAACATTTAAGTAATAAATATTATACGTATTTGTATAAGAAACAGCTTAAAAAATATGACAAGGTCGTTTTACTGACCAAACAAGATTCAATTGACAGAAAATACAAAAATGGAGACAAAGTAATTCCAAATTTAGTTTCTTCATTTGACATGAATGTTACTTATAATTATCAGAGTAAAAAAGTAATCTCAGTTGGCAGATTGGATAAATATAAAAACTTCAAAGACCAAATTATTGTATGGAAAGCGATTGCCAAAAGCCATCCAGATTGGAGCCTACATATATATGGAGATGGGCCGGAAAAGACTAATTTAGATAACCAAATAAAAGACCTAAAACTAGAAAATAGTGTCTTTCTAGAAGGAATAAAATCAAATATAGAGGCTCAATATGCTAATTCTTCATTTTTCATCTTCACATCTTTGGCTGAGGGCTTTGGAATGGTGTTAGTTGAAGCAATGCAAATGGGACTGCCAGTCATATCTTATAATTGCCCTTGCGGACCAGCTGAAATAATTGAAGAGGCTAAGGATGGTTTTTTAATTGAAATTTCAGATTTGAAAACACTTGAAAAAAAAATTCTGTTCTTAATTGAAAATGAAAATGAGCGAAAGAATATGAGCGCAAATGCAATTGAAAAGAGCACGAAATTCCTGCCTGAAAGCATTATGCCTCAATGGATTGATTTATTTCAAGAACTAAAAAATGGCAAATAAAATTTCAATTATTGTTCCGGTCTATAATGCGGAAAAGTACATCGAAAGATGTATTAATAGCATTTTACGACAAACATACACTAATTGGGAATTGATTTTGATTAATGACGGTTCTATCGATAATAGCTTTGAAAAATGCACCACATTTCAAGATAAAGATAACAGAATATTTGTAATTGACCAAACTAATTATGGCCCATCGATTGCAAGAAACAAAGGACTTGAGAAGGCAGAAGGAGAATATATTGTTTTTATTGATGCGGATGACTTTGTAGACACCTATTATCTACAAAAACTATTAGAACCTTTTATAAAGCATAAAAATATTGAATTAAGCTGTGGAGGATATTTTGAATTATCAAACTATTCAAAAAAAGGAAAAAAACTACATGATTTTGAAGAAATATTAGTCAAGAATGAACTTATAAACCAATCATCATTTTTAGGCAATTTATTTAACGGCATAACAGGTGTTTTGTGGGGTAAAATGTTTCTTAGCAAGATTATTAAAGACAAAAATATACTTTTAGACCCTGAGATTAGACTATCAGAGGACCAAGTGTTTATTTTTGAATATGCAATAAATATTAATAAAATCGCCTTAGTAAAAGAATACTTATATTATTATAATAGACTAAATGAAAATAGCCTCAGTGGGCAATTAAGAATTTCAAATTTGAAAGATATAGAACTGACTAACCAAAAGTTTTCAGTACTTAATAAAATTACACGTATACCTAATTTGAGTTTTTTATTACACAAAAGATATATTTATAACATAATTAAAATCACTAACAACATAGCAATAAGCAATAAAAAAACGAAAACTAAAATAAGGGATTTGGCAATAATTGGCAATGCAACACAGGGAAAAACACTTGGTAAAATATCGTTTTTAAATTTAGAGAACTTTATACATTTTATTTTATTTCAAAAAAAACAAAACTTACTTTTAATATTTTACTGCAAAACGGTCAATAAAATTAGAAATTATAAAAATAAAATATGAAGAAATATTTAGTTGATATTTATTTAGCATATAATCTTGGGGATGATATGTTTTTAGATTTCTTAGTTACTTCATTTCCTGAGCACCAGTTTATTCCGTTTTACCCAGGAAATCGTTATGAAAAATTCTTTAGCAGATATCCTAATATCACTAAATTCCCTTATACTTTTATTGATAAAATTCTTTTTAGGATAGGTATAAGAAGCAAGCTTGAAGATTATGAAAAAATGGCTGATAAATATGATGGATTGATTTTTCTTGGCGGTGGAATATTTAGACAAGAAGACTATTGGAAATCTCTTATCAACTATAGAAACAATATTACAGATGCGTTTTTAGCCAAAGACAAATCAGTGCAATTTTTAGGCTGTAATTTTGGACCTTATCTAACCATTGATTTTAAAAGCTCATATCTTAGTTTATTTAAAAAATGTGAAATAGTAAGTTTTAGAGACCTGAAATCTTACTATTTATTTAATGATTTAAACACAATTAAATATGCACCAGATTTGCTTTGGAGTTACAATCTACCTGTTGCCCAGTTGCAGGAAAAGACAATCGGCATTTCCATTATTAACCCCAAACACAAATTTGGGTTGGAAAATCATTTTGAAGAATACATCAATATCCATCAAACAATAATTCAAGAATATCTAGCTGGTGGCTTTCAAATTAAGTTATTTTCGTTTTGTGAGTCAGAAGGCGACTTGGAAGTATGCAAGGAAATTGCCGCTGTTGCTCCAAATTTTATTTCTATTTATAACTACAATGGCCATATAAAAGAATATCTGCTTCAATTGGGTTCATGTTCAAAAATTATTGCCGCTAGATTTCATGGTGTAATTATCGCCCTAAAGTATGAAATTCCAGTTTTGCCAATTATATATAGTGAAAAGACGCGTAACTTATTGAGTGATCTTAATTTCATGAATTCCTCAATTGAATTTGACAACTTACAAGCTATCAAAAAAGGAATTGACGACAAATATATTCAACCAGATATTTCTGTATATATTGAAAACTCATTAAACCATTTGAAATTGATTTAAATTTTTTAGTACTTTTTTGCAAAAGCTATTTCTTAGGTAAAATGAAGCTTTTATACATCACCAATGGCATTAATGGCGCAGGAGGTCTCGAAAGAGTACTTTCAGTAAAAGCATCCTATTTGGCAGAGCAGTATAATTATGGAGTTACAATTTTATCATTAAACAACAACGATTCCAATCCCTTTTATCAATTTTCAAATAAAATAAACTTTGTAAGCATAAAGGTCCAAGGGAATGTATTAAATTACATAAAGTATTATACAAAAGGACTTCAAGAACAAGTAGATGCCATTCAACCTGACATTGTATGTGTTTGTGACGACGGGTTAAAAGCGTTCTTTATTCCACAATTTCTAAGAACAAAAGCTCCTATTATTTATGAGCGACATGTATCGAAAGAAATTGAAATGACTGAGAACAGCCATTCATTTAAAAAAAATATAGTTAAGTTAAAATGGTTTTTAATGAGGTTGTTGGCGCCAAGTTTTTCCAAATTCATAGTATTGACCAAGGGCAATGTGCAAGAATGGAAAGCTTTAAAAAATGTACATATAATTCCCAATCCACTTTCTTTTTTCCCCAATCAATCAAGCAGACTTCAAAACAAGAAAGTAATAGCCGTGGGTAAGCAAGGTTACCAAAAAGGGTATGATAGATTGTTAAATGCTTGGAAACTTGTGCACGAAAAACAGCCCGATTGGGAATTGGAAATTTATGGAACGATTAAAGAAGAATATAAGTTGCAAGAACTTGCTTATGAATTAGGCATAGGAAATGTCGTTCATTTTTATCCCCCTGAGAAAGACATCCAAACAAAATATTTAGATGCTTCAATTTATGTTATGTCTTCGCGCTTTGAAGGTTTTGGGATGGTTTTAATTGAAGCAATGGCCTGCGGGCTGCCTTGCATTTCTTTTGATTGTCCACATGGACCTGCTGATGTAATATCTAATAATGAAGATGGTTTTTTAGTTGATAATGGAGATTGCAGGCAATTGGCGGAAGCTATAATAACCTTAATTGAAGACGAGGCTTCTAGGGTCAAAATGGGTAGAAATGCAAAAGAAAATGTAAAACGTTTCATGACTGCTCTTGTGGTTCAAGAATGGGATATATTATTTAAAATGTTGAAAAAATGAAAATAATATACTGTACCAGCCATTTTTGTGAACATGGGGGCATTGAAAAAATGCTTGCTCAAAAAATAAATTATTGGATACAAACTTACGGTTATGAAGTTATCCTTTGTACTTCTGAACAGCGTAAAAAAGGTTTTGTTTATCCCTTGGACCCAAACACAAAGCATGTAGATTTAGGCATCAACTACAAACGGTCAAAAAGTTATTTTTATCCCATCAATTTAATAAAATCTTTTCAGCATTATTTTAGGTTAAAGCGCTTAATAAAGGTTTGTAAACCGGATGTCATTGTTTCAGTTAATTTTACACCCGAACAATATTTAATTCCTTTTTTGGCCAAACAAATTGTTACGGTCAAAGAATTTCATTCTTCCGGGTTCAGTCTGCAGGTGCCAAAAACTGTATTTGAAAAATTGAAATTCCAATTGTTTAGAATATTAAACCGTTATACAGTAAAAGTGGTATTGAACCAAGATGAGAAACAATACTATCATTTTGAAGGCATCGAGGTTATTCCCAATTTTATAGTACCTCAAGTTTTTGAAAACAAAGTTAAAGCAAATACCATTATAGCGGCTGGACGCATAGCCCCAGTGAAACAATTTGACCATCTTATTGCAGCTTGGGCAAAGATAGCAGAAGATGTTCCCAATTGGGAAGTTCATATTTATGGTGATGGCGATGCCCATTTGCATCAACAACTACAAAATCAGATAAACAAAGAAAATATACCACGCATTGTTTTAAAAGGTGCAACCAGTCAGCTTGAACAAGCAATGCAAAATGCTTCTATATACGCCATGACCTCTGCAACAGAATGTTTTCCTATGGTGTTGTTAGAGGCACAAGCTGCAGGAATGGCAGTAATTTCTTACGATTGTCCGAATGGGCCAAGAAACATTATTAAACACAATGAAAATGGTATTTTGGTTAAAAATCAAGATGTCAATCAATTTTCTAATGAATTGAAAATGCTTATAAACAATGTCAAGCATCAAAAAGATATTCAATTAAAATCTTTGAATACTATCCATGAATTTAATGAAAATACCATCATGAAGAAATGGGATGCTTTATTCAAATCAATTATAATATGACACATTTTTTAGTCGTAGTCCACGCTAAACAGATTCCAAATTATTTAGCGCTCGCGGTTGAGAAATTGGCTGAAATCGAAGGTTGTATAGTAAGCCTTAGGATCGACTCCAGAATGAAAGCGATCAGCGCACAAAAGTGGAGCGCCCTTGAACATGTAATCAATAAGAGAACTCCTGTTTTTAGAAAAGATCCTTTGGGATTGACAGATCTAGATACTATTGTGAATTCAAGAGAAAATGTGCTTTGGATCAACCAAGTAGCAACGATCCAAGTGGATTGGATTTTGTTAGAGGATGCAACAATATGCCTTGAACACTTTACGGAAAATACTAAACATGGATTCTTCGCCTTGGAATTTAATTATAAGCGCATTATATCTGAAACTATAAGCAATCAATCACTCACATTATCCTATCTTTATAAATCGCCAAACGCAGAATCCTGGCGTTTATTCAGCCATAAAGTTGGATTAGAAAAAGGATTAAAAAACAACCACGACAAAGTCCTTTGGAATTTTCCAGTCTTTCTTACCCGCAGTATTTTCCAAGAATTTAAATCTATAGATGAAATTAACCTACAGCCATTTAAAAAACATCTGATAGTATTAAAAACGGCAATTCTTAACTATCAAATTCGCCTTTTATGGAAAATTATAAAACGTAAATTATTCTCAAAACAATATAATTGGAAGATTGCTTTTGAAAAAGATGGAGACCACATTTTTTTAAACCAAACACCGAATTCTTTTTGGGCTGATCCTTTTTTTCTGCAACACAACGGAATCAAGGCACTATTTATAGAAGAATTGGATTTGCATGGAAAGGGCATAATAAGCGCAATTAAATTAGATGAACATTTTGAGGTTATTGAAAAGAGGATAATAATTGAAGCAGAATTTAGCCTTTCATTTCCCAATGTTTTTATAGAAAATGGACGTGTATCAATGGTTCCAGAAAGTTCAGCAGGGAACAAAGTTTTATTGTATCAATGTGATGACTTTCCTTTTAAATGGTCTTTGAACAAAGTAATCGCTGAAAACATGAAGTTGGTTGACGCTGTTTGGGTAAAAAAAGACGATATCTATTGGTTGTTTGCAAATAAAATCGAGGATTTTGAATATGACAATAATGAACGGTTGTATTTGTTTTCAAGTAAAGATTTTACTTCTGCTCAGTGGCATCCACACCCTCTAAACCCAATTGTAAGTGGTGCTGAATGTGCAAGAAATGCAGGTAAAATAATCTGCGAACAGGGTAAGTTAATTAGGGTTGCTCAGAATTGTAAAACATCATACGGTGCAAATTTAGTGTTTAATGAAATTGAAATCCTTTCACAAACTCAGTATGAAGAAAAGCAAGTGGCAACAAAGCGTCCAAAGTCCCCTTTCTTAGGTCAGCACACATGGAATGACGCTTGCAACGGTTACTCAGTAAGTGACTACTTAATTAAAGAATAAAAAATTGAACGCCCTTATTCCAATAGAGTATTACTCTAGATTGTTTTTTTACGTAACTTTTATTGGCGTATTGATAGCTTATTTCAAATTAAGGGGTTCTAATAATTTATTTCGTTCATCATTGATTCATTATTTGTTAGTATATGCCTTGATTTTATATTTAGGCTTTCGTCCTGTTAGTGTTTTTTTTGGAGATATGGGCTCTTATGCAATGATTTTCGAGTCATATAAAAATGGTTATGATGGAATTTATCAGCAAGATTGGGGGTTTGAATGGTTCATGAAAAATACCGCAAGGTTCTTGCCACTGGATTTGTTTTTTTTGCTCGTTGCTTTTATTTATGTTTTTGCACATTATTTAGCTTCTAAGCGCTTGTTTAAGGATAATTGGCATTATGCATTTTTAATATTAATATCCTCATTTTCATTTTGGAGTTATGGCACCAACGGCATAAGAAATGGGATGGCAGCAGCACTCATATTACTGGCCTTTTCATTTGAAAAAAACAAACCCATTGCGCTTGCCTTGGCATTGGTGGCTGCTTCATTTCACCAAACTATGCTTTTGCCCCTTGCTGCCTATGGTCTCACTTTCATAAACAACAATTCAAAATACTACCTGTGGCTATGGTTTGTTTGTATACCACTTTCCTTAGCCGCTGGTGGCTTGTTTGAATTTTTCTTTGCAGGTCTTGGATTTAATGATTCTCGATTAAGTTATTTAACAGATGGCAACGTAAATGATGATGATTTTGCCAGCACAGGCTTTCGCTGGGATTTTTTATTGTACAGTGCATCGGCAGTTTTTTCAGGTTATTATTTTATCATAAAAAAACAATTCCAGGATGTCTGGTACCAAAGGTTATTAAATGTGTATTTAATTTCTAATGGATTTTGGATTTTGGTTATACGAGCCAACTTTAGTAACCGTTTTGCTTATTTGTCATGGTTCATGATGGGCCTGGTAATTGTTTACCCCTTTTTAAAAGGAGATTTCATCAAAGACCAACCACGTATCTTAGGTATGGTAATTCTTATATACTTTCTATTTACATTTTTATTAAATGTCATTCTAGCTTAATTAATCACTTGAAATCAATAACAGTTTTCACCCCCACTTTTAACCGTGCTTATTGCTTGCACCAAGTATACGAAAGTTTATTGAGGCAAACGTCCAAAGATTTTATATGGCTGATTATTGACGATGGTTCAACAGACAATACCAGGCAATTGGTACAACAATGGATAGATGATAATAAAATTCAGATTCAATACCACTTTAAGCCTAATGGTGGCATGCATACTGGGCATAATGCCGCCTACCAATTAATTGAAACGCCATTTAATGTATGTATAGATTCTGATGATTTTTTAAGCGATAATTCCATAGAAATCATTTTATTTAATTGCGAAAATTTAGCCCCCAACTTTGCTGGAATTGTCGGTTTAGATGCAGATAAAAATGGTAATATTATAGGAACAAAAATTCCCACAAAGCTTGCTAAATGTAAGCTTAATGAACTGTATTTGAAACATGCTGTAAAAGGGGATAAGAAACTTGTATACAAAACAGCAATTATTAAACATTTTCCTCTTTATCCAGAATTCCCTGGCGAACGCTTTGTTCCCCTCGATTACATTCCCTTGCTCATCGACCAAGAATATGATTTGAAGCCTGTTAATGAAATATTATGTGTTGTGGAATACCAAATTGACGGTTCCTCAATGAATATTTTAAAACAATACAGGAAAAACCCTAAGGGGTTTGCTTTTTCAAGGATTAGTCGCATTCAATACGGCTTGACTTTAAAAGAGCGCTTTAAAAATTCAATTCATTTGGTTTCATGTGTCATTTTCTCTAAAGAATTTCGCAATCTTTGGAAGACAAAACACCATTTGTTAATATTATTGGCCTTCCCTTTTGGTTTTGTTTTGAATTTATATATTCGATACAAAACGGACTTTGTCGCTCAATAAAAAAGTCCGCTTTTTTAACTTATTATACTTTTTTGAAAGAACAGCAAATGAAAATAGCCCACCTCATAAATAGCCTAGCAACCGGAGGGGCAGAACGGCTGGTTCTTGACACGGTGCCTTTATGCCAAGGATATGGGATAACGACGGATGTAATCGTTGCCAATGGTAAGAATTATCCTTTTATGCAAGAACTTAAAGCCAGCCATAAAGGCAAAGTGATTTCATTAAGTGAGGGTAGTGTCTACAATCCACTATTGGTATTTAAAATTATGCGGCATTTGCGAAACTATGACATCGTGCATGTACATTTGTTTCCCGTGCAATATTTTGCTGTTGTTGCCCAATGGCTAAGCAGAGCAAAAGTTAAATTGGTTTTTACCGAGCACAATACGTCAAACAGGCGTTTAAATAAATGGTATTTTAAGGCGATAGAAAAGCTAATTTATGGTGCGTATTCATCTGTAGTTTGTATTACAAATGAAATAAAATTAATTTATGAAAACTATTTACCAAATCATAAAAAGAAGTTTCTGCTTATTGAAAATGGAGTAAATATCTCTGCCATTCAAAAGGCAATTCCTATAGAAAAATTGAGCCTAGGTAAATCAATTTTAGAAACCGACGTATTACTAATTCAAGTAGCTGCTTTCAGAGAGCAAAAAGATCAAGCGACACTCATTAAATCAATCGTATTGTTGCCTCAAGAAATAAAATTACTTTTGGTAGGTGAAGGTGCAACAAAGAATTCGTGCATGCAATTGGTCAACGATTTGGGGTTGTCAAGCCGCGTGTTTTTTTTAGGTGTTAGAATGGATGTCCCTCAATTGTTAAAAACAGCCGACATAGTTGTTTTATCGTCTAAGCATGAGGGCTTGTCATTGTCGAGTATCGAAGGCATGGCCTCAGGCAAGCCTTTTTTAGCTTCGAGGGTGCCTGGTTTGTCAGATCTTGTAGAAAATGCAGGCGTATTGTTTGAATGCGGAAACGAAAAAAAATTGGCCAGGTGTATTCAAGAATTAATTGATGACCCAATACATTACAGAAAAGTAGCTCAAGCTTGTCAAGAAAGAGCTGAGGGCTATACCATAGAAAAAATGGTGGCTGCCCATATTGAATTGTACAAAAAACTTTTCAATGACAAACAAAACTAAACTCATTCGAACTGCAACCATCGCAACATCATTAGATGTTCTGCTAAAGGGACAGTTGTGTTTTTTGCAAAAACATTTTGAAGTTCTTGCGGTGTCAGGGAATGACCAATATTTAGAGACCGTAAAAAACAGAGAAGGTGTAGAGGTAATCGACATCCCTATGTGTCGAAAAATTAGTTTCATAAATGACCTTGTTTCCCTATTTCGTTTATACAAGACTTTTCGCAAAGAAAAACCATTAATCGTGCATTCAATAACCCCCAAGGCAGGTTTGCTTTCCATGTTGGCCGCCTATATGGCAAGGGTGCCAATTAGAATGCACAGCTTTACCGGTTTGGTTTTTCCAACACAAAAAGGCCTTTTTCAACAATTGCTCATCAACATGGATCAGCTTCTATGCCGTTTCGCAACCCATGTGTATCCTGAGGGGCAAGGGGTAAAAATTGATATGCTAATCTATAACATCACCAAAAAGCCACTGAAAGTATTGGCCAACGGAAACATCAATGGGATTGATACAAGTTATTACAACCCAGATTCAATAAGTGAAGTTCAAAAACAGACCTTGCGAAAACAATTAGGCATAGCCAGCAATGACCTCGTTTTCTGCTTTGTTGGTCGGTTGGTTGGCGACAAAGGCATCAATGAATTGGTAAAGGCTTTTTCTGAAATCGAAAAATTACAAGCAAGTAAAAATGCCAAATTACTCTTGTTGGGCAGTTATGAGCAAGAACTAGACCCTTTGGCCGAAAATACATTGCAGGCAATTGAGGCAAGTCCAAATATAATTGCATGCGGATGGCAAGAGGACGTGCGTCCGTTTTTAGCCATTGGTGATGTGTTTGTGCTCCCAAGTTATAGAGAGGGTTTCCCAAATGTTGTACTTCAGGCTGGGTCTATGGGCTTGCCCTGTATTGTGACAGACATCAATGGCAGCAACGAAATAATAATTGATGGTGTTAATGGCTGTATTATACCTCCGAAAAATGCGCATGCCTTAAACCAGTCTATGCAGCTCTTTTTAGAGAATCCCTCATTGCGAGAAATGCTGGCAGAAAATGCACGTCCATTAATTGCCTCAAGGTATGAGCAAGAGCTTGTTTGGGATGCTTTATTAGAAGAATATAAAAAACTCTTAAGAGAAAAAAACATCAGTACGCTTGTATAAACAAGGAGTTAAACCTTTACTCGATTTTACATTGGCCTTAATAGGCTTTGTTGTTCTATGCCCTGTTTTTTTGTTTTTTGCCTTAGCGCTTTTCATTGCCAATAAGGGTAAGCCTTTCTTCTTTCAAACGCGGCCAGGTAAAAACGGCAGGCTTTTTAAGATCATCAAGTTCAAAACCATGAACGATAAAAAAAATCTTGATGGAAATTTACTGGCAGATTCAGAAAGGTTAACAGCGATGGGCTCTATTGTCCGAAAGACTTCTATTGATGAAATTCCACAATTGCTCAATGTGCTAAAAGGTGATATGAGTCTTATAGGGCCGAGGCCCTTACTGCCAGAATATTTGCCCTTATACAACGAAACTCAGCAACGCCGTCATGAAGTGCGACCCGGCATTACCGGTTGGGCACAAGTGAATGGAAGAAACGCCATAAGTTGGCAAAAAAAATTCGAGTACGATGTTTGGTATGTGGAACATATTGGTTTCAAAGTAGATGCCATGATATTTTTAAAAACAATAAAAAAAGTGTTTAACAAGGAAGGAATTAGTTCAAAAGAATCTGTAACATGTTTGCCGTTTTATGGGAATAAGAAATAAATTTATTTTTGGAGCAAGTGGCCATGGCAAGGTTGTGGCCGATTGTATTTTAAAAAACAATGGAATCGTCCTTGCTTTTTTTGACGACGCCCCCCCAAGCAGCCAATGGAATGGGATATCAATTTTCAACAGCAACTTGTTGCCTAATGAAAGCAGCAACGAAATCATAATTGCCATAGGAAACAATAAAAGTCGCAAGCAAATAAGCGAACGCTTAAAGACTTATACTTTTGGAATTATTCAGCATAAAACAAGTATATCAGCTTCTAATGTGTGCATTGGAATTGGGACTGTGATTTTGGCTAATACGGTTATCAATTCAGATGCAACAATCGGCAAACATTGTATCATTAACACTGCTGCTGTTGTGGAGCATGATTGCACAATTAATGACTATGTTCACCTATCGCCTAATGTGGTGCTAACTGGAGGTGTTGAAGTTGGAGAAGGCACGCATATTGGCGCAAGTGCTGTTGTGATACCAAACATAAAAATTGGCAAATGGTGCACCATTGGCGCTGGGGCAGTGGTAATAAATGACATCCCTGACTTTGCGGTGGTGGTAGGCAATCCTGGCAAAATAATAAAATATTCAAACAGCAATGAAACACCCTAAAATATGGCTTTCCTCACCTCATATGGGTGGGAGGGAGCAAGACTTTGTAAACAAAGCATTCGAAAACAATTGGGTTGCCCCTCTTGGCGAGAATGTAGATGGATTTGAAAGCGATTTAGAGACTTTTCTTGGCGGCAATGTGCATGTTGCTGCCTTGAGTTCGGGCACTGCTGCGCTGCATTTAGCATTGGTTCTATTAGGGGTTAAAACAGGGGATGAAGTGATCTGTCAATCTTTTACTTTTTCGGCCTCTGCAAATCCAATTTTATACCAAGGAGCCACCCCTGTTTTTATTGACAGTGAGAAAGATTCGTGGAATATGTGTCCTACCGCTTTGCGCCATTGTATCATTGATCGATTAAGCAATGGTATAAAACCGAAAGCAATCATTGTGGTGCATTTGTATGGCATGCCCGCAGATATGGATGCCATCATGGCTGTGGCCCAAGAATTTGACATCAAGGTAATAGAAGATGCGGCCGAGGCTTTAGGGTCTCGATACAAAGATAGAGCCTGCGGCAGCATTGGCGATTTTGGGGTATTGTCTTTTAATGGCAATAAAATAATTACAACCTCGGGTGGAGGTGCCTTGGTGTGTAAGACGCCCGAACTAAAACAAAAAACCATTTTCTTGTCCAATCAATCGCGCGACCCTGCCCCGCATTACCAACATTCTGAAATTGGCTATAATTATAGAATGAGCAATATATGCGCAGGTATTGGCAGAGGACAGATGGAAGTGTTAAATACAAGGGTTTTAAAAAGACGTGAGAATTTTGAAATTTACAAAACCGAATTGGGCGCTTGCCCAGGATTAAAACTTCAAGAAGAACCAAGCGGATACTTTTCAAACCGCTGGTTATCGTGTATTGTCATTGACGCTGAAATTTTTGGCCGCGATAGGGAGCAAATTCGTTTGAAGTTTGAAGAACAAAACATCGACTCCCGTCCTTTGTGGAAGCCCTTGCATCTTCAACCAATATTTGCCCCTTATTCATCCTACATAACGGGTGTCTCAGGGCATTTGTTTAACCATGGTCTCTGTCTTCCAAGTGGAAGCAATCTTGAAATAAGTGACCTTAAAACAGTAATCGAAACAATTAAAAACAAGTATAATTAAACCACAATCAAATGAAAAAAAATCAACTATTGGTGCTACTAATGATTAGCACGACTGCATTATTTGCAGACACAAACTTTAGGAAATTGTCCTTAGAAGCTTCCACAGGATACAGTATTCCAACCATTGCTTATCAAACCAGGTATCAATCTAATTTCAGAACCTTAGACAACAAAAAAGTGGCCATTCGCTACATGTTAAACCCAAAAATGGGTGTAAGATTAGAATATGTTAGTGATAAGTTCTATAACAAACCGAGTTGTTCGAAAGGATGCACCATGAGGCGTTATGGTGCAGAGTTTATTGGCAACATTTCAGAATATGTTCCAAAATTAAACTTTATGCCAAAACTTACTTTTATAGGCCATGCAGGATTGGGCTATAGCACTTTACTTTCCTTTCAAGAAATTGACCGCGAGCGCATAGGTTCTATTACCCTAGGTGTTACGCCAACGTATAAAATTAGTCCAAGCTTTTCAGTGTTTGCTGATTATTCTTTCATCTTAAACACCTACCAGCATCATTTTTATACTGGAAATGTAGTGAATGAACAATACAAACCTATTGTTGGTGCGCATTCAAATCTGACCTTGGGTATTTCATACTCATTCTTGAAATAAAACAGATAGGCAGAACGGCCTTTACATAATTTCATTTTATAAAGAGTACTTGCTAACGCAGGTGCTCTTTTTTTATACAAGAGTAATTGTGAAGTTCATATGGTGAAAACATCAAGTATTAGCAATAAGAGCTAAGGTGAGGGTTGCTTGTTTAAGCGTTTTCTATGAATTTTATCTAGGCATACTGCTTAGATACTACAAGTATAAAGACACTAGCGGTTCAATAATTCATTAATCTTTACAATGCTTTTGGTATTGAACTTTTCAAAGATTCTTTTTTTGTAGGTGCTAATTGTTGATGGCTTCAGACCCGTAAGTGAATAAATCTCTTTGTTGCCCAATCCATTTTGCAAGTGTTTAAAAATGGCAAATTCATTTTTTGACATTTTATTGATAGGAGAACTTTGTTTGTGCAATTCCTTTTTGTTAAAGGTTAAATTAGGCAATAAATCTTGAAGTATATTTTGAGAGATGTATTTATGACCTTGTATAACTCTGTTTAGGCCGAATTCAATTTCTGAAATGTCTACATCGTAGGTAAAACAAGCCACCACGTTGACATGGAAAATATTGGAGAGCATACTACTTTCTATGTCATCAAACAAAACAATTATTTTGTTGTTATGCTGAGCTTTTATCATATGAAAAAAATTCACATACACGGTTTTTGAAATAAAAACATAGCCATCCAAATTGGATTCAAATGTGTCTTCACTTGGTTCGTATTTGTCGATTATTTCGGCATTAGAGCAAATCTTACGCAATATTGAACTTAATCCAACAATAAATACTGGTTCAAATCCAAAGAAATAAAATCGAAAGTTTTTGTTCATTTGTGTAAATTATCTTGAGGTAAAACGAAGGCAGTGTATTGTCAAAAAAACACTTCTGCGTTGGGCCAATGCAGAACGTCAAAATTAAGTTACTTAGGCGGAACATAATTAAGTAAAACAATTTGCTACGATTATTGTATCATTGAAGAAGCAAAAACAGCAAATAAAAAAATAAAAAGTAGTATTCATGGTAAAAGAACTTTTTTAATAAATTATCTGTTACGGAAATTTGTATCAAAAAAGCAGGCATTAAACTTTATTTCTCTTGGGTTTGGTTATTTGGTTAAATCACCCCAATTATTTCCAGTGAAAGTTTTAAACTTTAAATTACAGATTCTTGGCATCTAATTGCATGATTCAATAAATAGGGCCGGAAAATTTTTGAATCTTGCTTAGAAAGATAGGGTTGCAGGCAAAAATCAACACTTTGAGTATGTGATTTATAGTTGAAAAACAGCTTCCGTTGTTTTGTTGTTGAATAAAATAAATTAAACAAAATGGCTTGACCTTAATTGTCAAAAAAAACATGAATTAATTCAAGTGATAAATACATTGCGTAGTAATAGTTTTGTCCTCATATAACAATACTATATCTCTATTATTTTACTCCATAGCAACATACAATGAACAGACTTATTAAACAATTGTCGGATTTTAATTTAAATAAATCTCAAATTGATTATATAATAGGTATGGGGAAAGTTAAGTCGGTTAAAAGCAATGTAATTTTAATCGAGCATAACAGCATCTGCGACAAAGTTTATTATTTGTTAAAAGGGGCTTTTGTTTGTCGCTACATAAATGAAGAAAAGGAAATACAAAAAACAGTTAACTTCTTTATGGAAGGTTCTCACACATTCTTTACATGTGCGGATGGATTTCTAACGTCTAATCCAACAAATTGTGAATTAAGGGCAATTAGGTCTTCTCAGGTTATAGAATTTGATCGAAAAGATATTGATATGTTAATTAATGAGGATATAGATATCTTTAAATACTATCATCATAAAGTTAAAGCTGGTTTGATAGAAGAAAACGAATTGAAGATTAAAATTATTACGGAATCATCGGAGAATTTATACAATTACCTAGTTGCAGAATACCCTAATTTATTGGCTAATCTTTCTACAAAATACATAGCAGAATTTATGGGGATAACACCCGAATGGTTAAGTAAAATTAAAAGAAATCAATTAAAGGGATATCTTCTAGGTATTTAAAATTAAGTTATGACATTCAAAAACATTAACGATGCAATTGCTGTGCTCATTGAGAAGTTGGAGTTTTTGAAAAATGTTTTAGACAAGCAAGTTGAATCTGGGCTAATCTCAAACCCAATCAAGGATGTCAACATTGATAATGAAAAGTTTAGAAACTTCAAAATTCACAAAGCCTCAGATTGGTTGAGGTTTCAAGCTGTTTTTCAAGAAAGTTTCCCCAATTATTATTATTATTTATATCAAAATTACGCTAACAGATTGTCCCAATCTGAATTTAGGATACTTTTGATGCTCAAAATCAATCGTTGTTATATTTCAATTGCGGAGCAGCTTGGCATTAGTAGAGAGTCGGTTAGAGTTAGTGTATATAGGACCCGAGTAAAGCTTGGTTTTAAAAATAATTTAGAATTACTCGGTTTTTTGGATTCTATTCGGGTTTAATTGCCGCCGTGAGGTTCTAGGCCCTCAATAAATAATAAAATTTTTTCTTGTTCAGTAAGGCTTGTTAAAGTTGTGGACAAAGCAATAATTGTTTTTTTCAGAAACTTATTTTTTGTATTTTCGTATTTCCATGCGTGTATTGGTTTTTCTTATCGTATTGTTTACAGTTTCAAATGCGTCTGCAAAAAGAATTTTTGTAGACAATACGGCTATATCTGGTTCGAACAACGGAAGCACATGGGTGAATGCTTATTTGAATTTGGATACAGCTTTTGCAAAGTCTTTACCTGGCGATACCCTTTGGGTGGCTGCGGGGCGGTATTATACCTCTTCTAACCGGGATGTGCCATTTAATCTGCCAAATAAAGTTAGCGTCTTTGGCAGTTTTAACAAAACAGAGGCCGATGAATCTGAACGCAAGTTTACCATGTACAAAACCTATTTGGATGGAGACATTGGGGTTAAAGGCAATACATCTGACAATTCACGTAGGATTTTAAGTATACAGAAAACCGATTCCACCACCATTTTTGATGGATTTCATTTGGTAAATGCCAACAATGACATTGTAATTGGTGAAGGAGCTGCGCTGCGCATTGACAGTGCTTTTGTGAGCATACGAAATTGTGTATTTCAAAACAATCAAAACAAAGGAAGTGGTGCAGGTGTTTATTCTACTTTTGGACAGCGGGTAGAATTTATTTCTTGTAGTTTTATAAACAATGCTGTTAAGGGTTCTTTTTCAGGATCGGGTGGTGCTTGTTATATACTATCAAATTGCAGTTTTCAATACTGTATATTTAACAACAACAGCAGCGCAGCGGGTAATGGAGGCGCTTGTCAGGCGACGAAAAATGCAGGTTTCTATGACTGTAAATTTAGTTCTAATCAAGCCGCCTATTCGGGAGCACTTTCTTTAATCAACAAAATAAAAGACAGGTGTATTGTTGAAAGATGTATTTTTTCTAACAATATAAGCAACGTGGGCAGCGGTGCGGCTATTTCTTTTACGGCCTTTGATACTTCTTCAATTGAAATTAACAACTCACTTTTTGTTGGGAATTATGCAAAATCGGGCAATATGATTAATATTACGGACTATGGTAAAATGAAAAGTGCATTAATAAATAATTGTACCTTCAGCGGTAACAAAGTTGATGGCACAAACACAACATTCATAAAAGCGACGAGCGGAACACGCATCACCAATTCTATATTTTGGGACAATGCGGTCAATAAATTTGTGTTTTATGAAGTGGCTGATTTTGGACTTAATCCACAAGTGAAAAATTGCATAGTAGAAGGTGGTTCTACTTATGGTCAAAAAATATCAAACATCAACCCCAATTTTATTAAGTCAAAGTCTTCACTATTGGCACCTTTTAAAGATTCGGGACTGAATTACCGTTTAAGCATAGGCTCTTTTGCTATTGATGGTGGTGATTCTATTTATTTGAGTGTTAAAGAAAGAAAAGATTTGGATCTTAAAAAAAGGGTATTCAACAACAATATTGACTTTGGATCCTATGAATCTACTAACCCTGTGTGGATAATTGCAGTGAAAGACAGTTTGAATGGCGGCTTAAGCACTGGCTTTGGTTCTTTTCCTAAAGACTCTATGGTGGTCTTGGTGTCGCATCCTTTTGCCTGCTCACAATTCTACGCTTGGATGGAGAATGGGAAAGTTCTATCTACCGATAGTGTCTTTAAATTTAAAGCAGATAAAAACAGAAAAATTACGGCGGTATACCCCTTTAAAAAATTTACACTAAATGCCTTTGTTAAAAATGGGACTTTAGAAGGGAAGGTGCTCGGGGTAGGAACATACAACTGCAATGATTCTTTGAAAACGCTTACCGCAATTCCAGACGCGTGTTACCGTTTTGTTGAATGGCGCGAAAATGGGTTTCCAATTTCGACACAAACAAAGCTAAACGTCAAGTTAAAAAGCAACCGAGAGTTTGAAGCCGTTTTTGAAAAAATAACATTAAAATTGACATTGTCTACCCAACCTGTAAATGGCGGTACTGTGACAGGGGCTGGAACATTCAATTGCAAATCACCTGTGCAAGTGGGTGTTAAAGCCAATCCTGGATTTGTGTTTTTTGCATGGTTGGATATGGCCAATGGTTATCTTGTTTCGACAGATTCGAATTATTCGTTTCCCATCAATTCAGATAGAGAACTCAGAGCTTGGTTTCATGTCAATACGGGCATAGAATCGCAATTCAAATCCCTAGGATTTTATCCCAACCCTTGCCACGATTATTTGTATCTTCAATCTGAATACAATCAATACCAAATTTTCAATGCCGAAGGGCAATTGATCAAAGCGGGTGTTGAACAAACAATAGATGTAAAAGCCCTTTTGCCTGGTATGTATTTGCTTGAAGTATATGATGCCTCAGGTTACAAGCAGCGCTTCAAATTTGTTAAGGAATAACCTTAACCAATAAGTTCACTTAATTTAAAGATTTTATCCGCTACAAAAGTGCCGCGTTCGTTTTTGCTTACCGTACAGCTTTCATTCACAGGATCGTGTTCAAAAAATAAGATGTAGTTGTTGGCAAGTGCTTCGTCTAAAAACAATTGACGGTCGCGCATACTCTCCAATGGTTTGATGTCATAAGCCATCACATAATTAACTGGTAAGTGTCCAAGAGAAGGGATTAAATCTGCACAAAACACGATGGTTTGTCCTTTATAATTTATCTGCGGCAACATCATGGCTTCGGTATGCCCGTATACCGTACGCAGGTTTATAAATTCGGCAACATCATTTGCTTGGTGCGCAAATTTCAATTGTCCGCTTTCTTCAATTGGAACAATGTTTTCCGTTAAGAAGCTTGCTTTCTCTCTAGGATTAGAATTCAAAGCGTGTTGCCAATGTTGCTCGTTGCTCCAGAAGATAGCATTCTTAAATGCAGGGCGGTATTTGCTGCGGTCTTCGTTCCATTCTATGCTGCCTCCACAATGGTCGAAATGCAAATGGGTTAAGACCACATCGGTAATATCGTCGCGGTGAAAACCAAGTTCTTTCAAGGAATTGTCTAGGGTTTGATGGCCATTGAGGTAATAGAATCCAAAGAATTTGTCGGATTGTTTTTGCCCAATGCCATTGTCAATTAATATCAATCTGTTACCATCTTCAATCAAGAGACATCGCATGGCCCAATTGCACATGTTGTTGTCGTCTGCTGGGTTTAAGTTTTTCCATATGCTTTTAGGTACTACGCCATACATAGCGCCACCATCCAGTTTGAAAAAGCCTGTGTCTATCGTGTAAAGATGCATAAGAATTGTAATTTATTGATGCAAACTTAACGCTCAAAATGACAAAGCCAATCAAGCCGTGCAAGTTTTTTTTAAAAAACAATCAGATTCACTTAATTTCGCAGCCGATAAATATTTTTAAGATCATGAAATTTGATATCATCGTAATAGGCAGTGGACCTGGTGGCTATGTAGCTGCAATCCGCGCATCTCAATTGGGTAAAAAAGTAGCTGTAGTTGAGAAAGCTGAATTGGGCGGTATATGCCTAAACTGGGGCTGTATTCCAACCAAAGCATTGCTTAAATCTGCACAAGTATTCGAATATTTAAAACACAGTGCCGATTATGGTATCAATGTGAAAGATGCAAG
>CANFXY010000004.1 GCA_947451105.1 Bacteroidota bacterium
CAACCTCGCATCATGAATTCTATACTCAAAGGCATAATATTCGCCTAGCTCAGAATCCTGTTCTTGGTTATTAAATCCAAACCTATATTTACTCGTATCTGCACCATCAGAGTAGGCGTATTGGAGCTCTGGAATAGAACTGCCGAAGGTAGAACTATACAAATTGCTTCTTTTTATAGAAGGGCTTTGTTTGGGGACACTTGCAAAGTTTGCAGATTTGTACATCTAATGGCTAGCTTTGAATCAAAAATAATAGGTAATTATGACAAAAGCAAACCACTTACTCCCCATTAACTATTTTGTTTTAAATTGGGTAGTTTATGCATATGGCGTAAGATTATCTACAAATACAAATCTAAAACATTGTTGCTTGAAATTTTGAAACAAAATTGCATAATACTCTAATTGAATCATTTTGGCCTGAGTTACTTAGCCAATGATCATAATTTAGATAATTAATAAAATCTATATATTCATTTTCAAAAAAAGTCTTACTCTTTAATTATCCTCATTATTCCATTGTTTGCATTTAGTTCGTATACGACAGGTTTCTCATAAGTTAAAAATTGATAGTACTTTTTCAATTCGCCCCCATCTTTTATTAATAAAACTTCAACTTTAATAGCTTCATTTTTCCTAAAATAAACTGGCTCGCTGTAATCTGAGAGTTTGTATTTTAAATAATTATATTCATAAAAAAGTTGATCAACAATAGAATCATTAAAATACTTTGTGACATTTACTTTCATTAAATCTACCCCTTGATCACCAATTTTATTATTGAATGTTACTCGAAATCGAGAATGATAATTGACAATGTAAGTGGTGTCATTATTTTTAAAGTCAAAGTAAAATCTTTGAAATCCTTCTGTGCTTTTATCACTATAACAAACTTGGAATTTTTTTAAAAAGTTTTTGTCCAAATTCTTCTTAGAAATATGTATAACCCCATGCCTATCTGGGGAAAATTGTATCCCTTTTTTTAAATCTTCTTCATTTGGATAAATTTCATTGTATTCAATAATTTTACAGCAATATTCTTTTAAGATCTTAAAATCGTCATGGTTTAAAAATTTCATAGAAATCGTATCACTGTTATACTTTTGTATGTTTACAGCAACTTTTTTTTCTCCGGCATTACAAGCGGATAGGATTATCAAAAATATATATTTCATTTTTTATAGTTTTTTACTTCACTATATAATCATCCATACTAATTTCTTTGCCAATTATTGTCTCTTTGACTTCATAAGTAATAATCTCTTTTGTAATTGTTTTTTTTACTTTATCATCCTTCCATATTTCCCACCAACTTTTTTCTGGATTTTTAACCCATATCTCTTCCGTTACTGTAGTAACAACCTTTACTTTTGTTAATTTCACAAAATTACCTTCGCCTACGATTTTGAATTTTCCATTTGCATTTTTTGGATCAATCATTGCCATTGTGCCAGTTGCTGCAATTACAGTGGCACCGGTTTCTAAACACAATTCTTTGGCAAATGAATTCCCAATGACATATGCACCTGAATTTGCAGTGTTACATGCATTTAAAAAAAATGTTGTATTGGATGTAAACTTTATCAACCCCGATTGTAAATTTTCTTTAAGTAATAAAATAGTTTGAGTGTAAAAACCTTTTTGATCTTGCATCAATAATCCTGAAGCATCTCCATGCCCAAAATAGGCAATGTATGAGATTGAACCATTATTTTTAGTTTCATTAATCAGAGTAGCTATTATTTCTTGAGCTGTCGTTACTTGACTATAATTAAACCCAAATAATTTACTAATTCTTTGACCTTGTTTTTTAAACATTTTTACATTAGTAGCACTGTAATGATTATTGCCAGGGGTATTATATAGCTCAATTGGAACACTTCCAGATAATGCAACTTTTTCTAGACCTTCCAAATCTATACATCTAACTACATCATTTTCAGCAAAAGCATAAGTACTATTCCAGGAATATTCCATACTCAAAGGATCTACACTCAAAAATCTCCCCAACCTCGCATCATGAATTCTATACTCAAAGGCATAGTATTCGCCCAATTCTGCATCTTGTTCTTGATTATTAAACCCAAACCTATATTTACTCGTATCTGCCCCGTCAGAGTAAGCATATTGGAGCTCTGGAATAGAACTGCCGAAGGGAGGGTAATACAAAGTTGTCCGTTTCGATGAAGTGCTTGGTTTTAGTGTACTTACAAAATTTGCAATTTTGAACATCTTTGGGCTAGCTTTGACTCAAAAATAATATGTAAATATGACAAAAACAAACCAATTAATCCCTCTTACTCAATTGTATCAAAAGTATGTAGATGAAACCACAAAGGGAAAAAGATTACAGAAAAACGGCAAAATAGTTAACCAATCTACAATAAGGTCATATAATGTTTTATTGAATAATATTAAATTGTATGAATCTAATTCAAAAGAAACTTTCGTTATTAATGTTAACTACAAATACAGTAAGAGACTGTTTGATTTAGAAAAAAGAAAATATCATAAGTTTTATATAAAATTTACTGACTTTCTTTATCAAAAAGGATGCACAGATAACTATGTAGGAATTTTGATTAAATATCTCCGTTCATTTTTTAATTACTTGAACGAAAACAAAGGTTATAATACAGGCTTATTTTACAAAGAATTCTATATTAGAAAAGAAGAAATACCTGTTATTGTTTTAAATATGATGCAGCTAAAACTTTTAATTTCAAATCGAGAATTCGAATCTAAATTACCAAAGCATCTTATGACAACTAAAGACTTATTTGTTTTTGGGTGTACAGTCGGGCTAAGATTTTCTGATTTGATTTCACTTAAGAAGAAAAATCTAATCATAGATGAAAACAAATACTATATTGTGTCACGCTCATTAAAAACCTCTACAGATACTAGAATCAAATTACCCGAATATGCGAGAGATATATTAATCAAATACAAAACTAATCCTAAAAATCTACTTCCCACTATTTCACTAAACCAATTCAATAAAAACCTAAAAGATATTGGTCTTATTGCGGGATGGACTTATGAAGTTGGAAAAGAAAGGTGTCGCAGAGGAGTCAGGAAGGAAATTAAAAATAATGGTAAGACCTACCGATTTTGTGACTTAATATCAAGTCATATCATGAGAAGAACTGCAATAACAACATTATTAATCCATGGCATGCCTGAGCCATTGGTGAGAAAGATCTCTGGCCATGCTCCGGGTAGCAAAGAATTTTACAAATACGTCCAATATTCTGAATCTTTTCTCGATAAAGAAACGGATAGAGTTTTTGATCTTGTGATGAGTATATATTGAACTTTTTTCTTGCATAAATCTAACAAATCGGTTTAATTTGAATAAAATAAACTAAACTATGCGACAGTTGCTTTTATTTGCTTTTATTAGTAGTGCAACTTTAATTCATGCTCAAATTATAACGAAGTCAATTCCAATAATTGATACTTCTACGAATAGGATCAAAGTTTTAGGCTTTAAAAGCACCCCATTTGACACCTCAAGCCTCTTTAATAAGAATTCTAAATTCAAGCAAAGAACCCACCAATTCGCTGACTCGCAAATTTTAGAAAAGCAAAAAAGCAAAGTTAGAATTACAACTGAAGCTCAAAACACCTTTGGGTTAAATAAAAAAAGAGAATTTCTAGAAAAAATAAAGGCAAAAATCCCACCCAAAGAGAACCTCTTTAAATTCTCATTGCAATTGCGTTCAGAATCTTTTGCAACCAATGCTCAGAATCCAATGCAAAGAAATGAGTTGATGTATAGCAGATTGTATGTCAGTCCGAAGTTTACATTGCTAGGATTGCCATTTACATCAAATTTGTTCTATACCACTGAGTCTAATAATACCTATAAGAATAACTATTTTGCATTTAGACTGGATGTCAATAGTCTCAGACAATCGGCTGCAGAGCAAATGCAAAAAGAGATTGATGAAATAAACAAATTAGACAGATTACGTCAATTAGATATCAATGCTAAATCGATCGAGTCAGATAAAATCAATCAGCAATTAGAATTGCTTAAAAAACAAGTGCCTGATTACGACAATTGGCAACAAACATTAAAGCAAGAGGCTGAAAGAAAGGTTAACGAGAAACTAGAATGCGAGAAAAAGGCATTAGAAGAAAAACTCAAAACCGCATCAGAAAATGAGAAAGAAAAATTGATACAGGCTTATGAGCACAAGAAAGACTCAATGGTGTCGACTATTAAGCAGTCAATAAATGATTCTATAAATGATTTAAAGGTTAAAACGAGAAAACAGGTTGATACTTCTAAATTAAATAAGTTACTGGCACTAGAAGAACAATATAAGACTCTACAAAAGCAAAAAGAAAAACTAGAACTTCTGCGCAAAGCTGATACGACTGGTATGGCTTCTAAAATTGCAGGAATTCGGAATCCTAAAAATATAAGAGATCAAATGAAGTCTGGTATGCCAAATCAAGGTCTTTTGAAAAGTGTCTTGGCAGTTGATAGGTTTGGTATTGGTTTGACTGGTGCCATGTATACGGATTTTACTTTAAGTAACATGTCATTGAAAGGAGTTGATATTGGAGTCAGTAAGAAAAAGTACTTTTGGGATGCAACAATTGGAAAAACAACTAAGCAATTCTTATTGCCTTTTTCTACAAGTAAAATAGTATATAATCGACCCACAGGCGCACTCCGATTTGGAATAGGTTCCAGGAGTTCAGATTTTGTAGCACTCACTTATTTTTCTGCATTTGATTTAAATACAATTGATTCATTCTCCCCCAATGTAAATAATTCGGTATTGAGTATTGGGGGTAAACTTAGTTTATTAAAAGGATTGGCAGTTGAAGGAGAATGGGCCCAAAGCCAATACAAAGAACATTATCACTATAAGGTTATTACCACAAATACGTCAAACAATATATCAGCGAATGGCACCATGTCATATCAATTAAAAGCTGTTCAACAGGCTGGCAAAAATACAAAGTTTGAAATACAAACACGTCAAGTGGGAGCAGCGTTTAGGACAATAGGAAACCCGTTTTTAAGGAGAAACTTTAGAGAACTTGAGTCAAAAGTTGAGCAATTGTTTTTTAAGCAGAAAATTAAATTTTCAGCAAGTTACAAAGAAATGCGAGACAACCTTAATGAGTTAAATATCACTACCAACAGAATAAAGGGCTATGGATTGAAACTAAATACCTCTTTTGACAAATACCCAAACTTGATGTTAAGTTATAGTCCGTATATCCAAGGGAACAACCACCCGGATAGTTTATATAGAACCAATAATCAATTTTCAATAACTACGGCAACAATAAACTATAAAAAGAGGTATAAAATTTACAATTGGGTTGGATTGGTCAATTACACAAAATCAACCATGGAAATTGGAGATAAAGGGCAAGTAGCATATAAAAACATAAGTACCACCCATTCGATTCAAGTTGGTCAAAGACATAACATGCTCTTGTCTTTTTTTAGAAACATTACTGCACCATTTGTCGATTCTTTAAATTCAAATTCAGTTCAAGTAAGTTATAATTATCTTGCTAAAAAAGGGCTATCAATTGGCCTGCAAACTGATTATTTAAAATACAAGAACAATGCATTCAAGCAAGGTGTTGGAATAGTTGCAACATCTACAATTTTAAAGAATCTTTCAATTTCAGGTATTGTGCGATATGACAAAATCGATGGATTGTGGAAGTTGGAAAATAAAAATGTTTTTACAGGGAAAATGGTTTTGGTGTGGAGGTGGTAGTATTAATAAGGTTTAAGAATTGCTTTTATAAATTCTAGTTTTCATTTCATTTAACAATAAGTAAGATGAGTATATTTATTCATGAAATGTGCTTTTTTAAAATACGATTCTATAAAAACAAAATGCATACCTCAATTGGTGGTATTTCATAATCAAATAAACCAAAATGACGATTGCATTATTGAATATACTTTTACATTCCAATGTTGAAGTACTTTACCGGTTTGTACATGATAATCATCAAATTGAATTAATTGACGAATCTTTAAAAATGAAAAGAAATATTTAAAATTTACCTAAATAAGTACATTTATATTACAAACTAGTCATCAATTTTGAACTTAAAATATCAATCACTTTTAGAGGGGCAATTTGGACTGAATTTAGAGGGTCGGTTTGGGGTAATTATGCAATATAGCCAAGATCTCGCATCCATCTTAATAATCGACCGTGGTCAGACTTACCAGTATACTTTCTCCAAATATAATCCTTGCTCGAACCACTGGATAAATTATCCTTAATAACTTCATTCTTGTCTTGGCCAGTAAAATATCTGACTGATTTGGGTATTATATTTTTTCTTCATATTTACTTTTTTTTGTGTAAACCTATTTTAGGACAAGACAATCGGCAGCGAGGGTCAAATAAAAAAAGCAAAAATATTATGTTTGTTTTAACTTTACTAGGTCTGTTTGACCTTAATTTCAGAAGTAAAGAAATGCTAATTTCTGTTTATAATATTAAATCAAATAATTTATAGTAAAAAATATCAAGATATAATGAATTTCCTATGGATCTTTTGTAACTTTTATTTTCCTCATTAGGAGGATTTGTCCCAATATACTTACTTCCAAAATAATATTTAAAAACGGGAATAAAGCTGCAGCTATCATAATCTATATAATACAAATAATTATATGCTTTTTTGGGAGATGATTTTAATTCAAGCTTACCTATATCTCCATTTAAAATCTTAATTTTCAAATCATCAATATTCAACAATTCAATTCTATTCTCGAAAAACAACGGGTACATTTCATTATTTTTATTAATCTCGATAGCTTTATGTAAAACGCACTTTTCTAATCCTTTTTTAAATATAATCATCCTTACAAGCTCCCCAAATTTGTAGGTGCAAAATAACATTGTAGAGTCTTCATGATAAATATATTTGTTATTATTGTTCTCTATGACATAATCTTCAAACAATAACTCAGCTTCTTTTTTATAAAAAAATTGGTATTTATATTCTTTTGAATTATGAAATACAAGATTGATTTTTACTGGGTAACAATTTTCGTTTATTGCAGTGTCAGTTGGCTCCAACAGGAATGTGTTAAAATAATTAGAAGATTTATTCATACTAGTTTTAACTTGACAAAAGCTAAAAACAAAAATACTAAAAAAGAATATATTTATTTTCATATAATTTTGGAATTTATTCAATAATTACGGAGAACTAATCATTTTATTTTTTGGTTTTGATCTCCCTTTTGGTTTTGGCTTATCAACTTTACCGGTATGAATTAAACTGCTCCCGTTTATCATTGTAACAAAGCTTCCATCATTCCTAATTTTTAGGTTGCCAACCTGTTCTATGCTCTTTCCTTTAGGAGCAGCTTTGGACCATTTTCGAGCATTTGAAGTGGCCATTTCTTGATAAGCTGATTCATGACCATCCCACGGTCCTCCAATAAAAAAATCACTAAACAAGCTTGCTCCAAGATATGACTCTCCTTGATTTCCATATACATTTCTTTTTGTTAGATCAGCAAATTTTTGAATATATTTATCCCCTCCAATTTGATGTGCTGCTGTAAAACAACCAAGTAGAATTATATTCCCTGACTCTAATAAATTATTTCCTAAATCCTCTAAAGTTTTAGCTAATAAAACGCTTTCAGAATAGTAGTAATTGCCAATTCCTTGAGCAGAATAAGTATAAATTCCATGCCCAACAATATACATATTATTGTATGTTTTTCCACTTGTATTTAATTGAATATTTAAATTTTCGATATTGTCTACAACAAGTACATCAATATTAGAATTATTCATTGCAGCTTGATAAGCATTATAAAATGTCCCACCTACTTTGGAATCACTTTCACTAAACACTGTTATAGATTTTGCAGTTTCACCTAGTGGTTTTGCAAAACCCACTGAATCACCGTTTTGGTCAACGAATACAATTGGATTATTTAGAAAGCAAGAATATCCACTTACACCTCTTAAAGACTTTGGATCGATGTTAAACCTCCTGCCCAATCGGCTATCGAACTGCCAATATTCTGCAGTATACGAATTATCTTCTCCTGATACTTCATTATCTTTTTCTTGCCCATTAAACCCAAACCTATATTTACTCGTATCTGCCCCGTCAGAGTAGGCATATTGAAGTTCTGGTATGGAACTTCCGATATTACTATAACTTCGGCTAACATCAGTGTCGTAAGGGCCAAAGAATTTAATGTAGATGTCTAAGGATTTTTGAAAATACTCTATAGCTTTCGAATATATTTTTTCTCCACTCCATATTTTTCCAATTTGTTCGTAATCAAAAGCTACATTTGGATGTTCAATTCCCCAAAATTTCATATCAATTGCCAAGGATTTTTCGGCATACTCCATTGCCAATAAATATTCTCCTTTATGATACATTGCACTACCTATCATGTAGTTTGAAACCGATAATTCAGGGTGCACATTACCTAATAGTTTTGCTTTAATATCAAAGCTTATAAGGTAATTTTCTAATGCATTTTTATAAGTTCCTCTGGCTTCCCATAGACTTCCTATGCTTTCATAGGCGTCAGCTACAAAAATATTTTCTGGCCCATAGGTTTTTAAGCGAATCACTAAGGATTTTTGAAGAAATTCCATGGCCATGTCGTATTTATCTTGCCTTTTTAGATTTTTTCCAATTTGCCCATAAGAATATGAGATTTTAGGATGTTCAGTACCCAACGATTTTATTTTAATATCTAAGGATTTTTGAAATAGGTCAATAGCCTTACTAATGTTTCCAAAATTGGATTCAAGAACTCCGATGCAGTCCATTATTTGAAAATCATTTTGCATGATTTCTAGATTAAAATCTAATTTATTAAAGTGTTTTAATGCCTCCTCTTTTTCAAAAAGATGAATGGCCATTAATCCTAACATGATCGCTTCCTTGCAATCAAATTTATTTAGCGGCATTAATTCACTAAGAAAATCTTTCCGAATAACATGCAACTGCAATTCTTCCAACTGCTTATCCAATTTCAACAAAGCCTTCCAATCATTTTCCGTAGGATTTTCTAATATTTTTTCAATTAGTTTTTTGCTGCCAAATGACTTTAAATACAAGAGCAAAGGGTTGATGCATAAGTCTATGCCTTCTGTTCCAGAATCTATTAATTCAACAATAAGGCTGATGTCTTCCATTAAAGCCCTTTCAGATAAGTAATATTCTATGCCGCCCTTGTGAAGCTTGTTTTTGTCTTTTAAAATGGTGTTTATAAAGGCTAACTCAATTTTGTCTTCCTCATTTTGGAGTTTTTGCCCCAATACATACAACAATGCGCCCTCAACGGTAAAAGCAATGCAGGCGTTTAAGTCTTTCGTGTAACGGCTGATCCAACCTAGGTTTTTTAATCTTGGGTAGGGTGAATTGATGTTGTCAGAAACCAGATAATCTTTAAGTGTTTCGTTTTTCAATACATCATCCAGGAACAATTCGTTTTCGCCTTTCTCCCAAATTTTATTTGCCAATAAGTTAAAAAATATTTGCTCATCTTCAGTGAAGGTTTTTAACCAGTCTTTCCATATATTTAAATGCAGTATGCCTTTTTTCGGTAAGGACTTTCCATTGTATATTTCTAAAAATATGCGGAGTACTAAGGGGTTGCTAATTTGGTTGTACAGCCCGCGGTCAAAGCTTGCGATGTCATCAAATTTGAACTGCGGCTTAAACCTAGACTTGTCCTTGCTGGTGTATTTGTCCCAAGCGGCGTTTAATTCCTTCATGTTCAAAGGGGTTAACCAATTGGCATAAGCACTTAGGCCTTCTTCGTTCTCGCTTTTTTCTCCGTAAATTTTTTGTAAATCTTCTTCTGATAGGGCATAACGGTTTAAATCCGCTTTTGAATTGGCTCTGCTGCTGACCACAAATTTTAAACTTCCCGCCTCAAACAACTTCGAAAGTTCTATAATTTCAGTCCAAAGATCCTCTGCATTGTGTGCCTCATTCAGACCATCAATCAAAATAAAACAAGGTTCATTTTGAGTGCCTGCAATATTTGTATAGGTTCTTAATTCAGAGGCAAGATCAATATTTAGCAAATAAGCAATCTGCTCTTTAATTGTTGGCTTTTCCATTCGCCCAGCCCGTATAAGTAGGCTGGGTAAATTCCTTTCATGGTATTGCTTTTGAATTTCTACCAAAAGATTTGTTTTTCCGCTTCCCGCCTCCGCAGAAATAAAGAAAATACTTGCCCTGGCGCCTATCCATTCTCTGAGTTTTATTTCAATGTCCTCACGGTGCACATAAATACCGGGCAGCACTTTTTTTTCTGCCAGCAAGGTGTCGTTTAGCAACTTATTTTCTTCTGCAATTCTTGTTAAGAAAACCTCTTTGGTAAAGGTCTCTGGCGAATATGGAACTTCTTTCTGTTTGTTGCGCAAAAGCAAATTCAGCTTTTCAAGGATCTTGCCAGAGCTTTGTTTTTCAGTGCCTTCAGGACTGAAGAACTTTATGGTCTTACCGGTATAGGACTCATAAGCTAAAATTTGTTCTTTGTCTTCCTTCGCCAAAGACACTTCTCCAGGGACAACAAAGAATGGCAATACATCAAGCGTCTCACCCTTTGGATTGGTAAGCCATACACTTCCACTTTCTTGCTGCTTGCTTTCATAGATCTTAATTTCGGATGAATGCAATAAATAGGTTTCACCATGCTCATGCTTGCTCATGGCATAATCCGATGCGAAGGCCATTTGCTCCAATAGATGTCTAAAAATAGGGAAGTATTCCTCCCAAAGTTTCAGGCAAGAATGTTCATCTAAGGTTAAACCATGTCCCAAATAACGGTTGCGAAAATTAATAAGCATACCAATTGCTGTTGCTTCTTGCTTTTTTAATTGGACATCGCCATTGGCATCTATGAATTCAATTTCTCCGTTGTATAATTTTCTTTTTTTACCTGTTTCAATGGCCTCATAATAGCTGTTTAATTCAGGGCAGAAAAACGCATGCTCTGTTTCGTTTAGATATTTAAGTGTTTCACGCACAAATAAATTCCATGTTCCAAATGAAGGTTCTGCAATGCTTTGCTGAAATAAGGCTACCATGCGTTTGTCTTTCAATGGGCTATTGAAAAATTCTGAGGCACTTAAGAGTCCCAAATACTTTAAGTAGTTTAAGAAAGTGTCTTTAAACAGGTTGATTTTAGTCCATGGGTGTTTTTCCAATAAGGTGCGCTTTAAAGGATAGGCAATAACATAGGGCAAAGCCGCAATCAATGCTTCATCTTCATCAGACAATTCATTACTTTCAATGAGTTCAATTAGTGCCTGGGCACAAACCGGACAATTCATGGCAGCCGGAAATGCAGCTTTGGAAATGGCAATGGCACAGGTGGGGTTTTGGCAAATAAATTTCATGGTTTTGATGCGAAACAATTATAATAGAAATATTTCAGTAAATTTAAATTCAAGCTACTTAATTTAATATTTATTAATATTCTAATGTATACATTTTTGTTGAAGGCTAAAGTTTTTTCAATGAAAGAGGCGTTTGCCTCAATGAAGTTTAACTTTAAAACCATGAAAGAGCTTTTCCCTTAAAATAAAATCCCCTTCAACCCTTCCTTTATCTCTATTCTTCATTGAATATTTTTTAATATTTAAAATAAGAGTCCTATATTGCCAACAGATATTAAAATAAAGCCTTAAAGGCAAGCATTATTTTGGCTAGAAATCAATCATTTCAACAAAGAAACTTAGGGAAGGATCCTTTATCAAACGATAAAAACAAGGGTTGTTTTAGTTCGTTTGGAACGGTCATGTGGATTTTCTTGTTGGCTTATACATTTTCTAAATCCATGCCGGTGTTTTATTTGTTGTTGGCGGTGTCCATTTTATGGGGAATAACCCGTTTCTTTTTTAAAAATGTTTTAGGCAGAATATTAACTTTTGTTTTAATTATTTTCTTAGGTGTGTATGCCTTGTCTTTTGTGTTTAAAAAGGGTAAGGAACTTGTTCCTGAGGAATCCAACAGTGGCATTATTAGGGTTGATCCGCCGCGAATGGGCAAGATAAAACCGGGAACAAATGAGCGGGATTTGTTGAGTGATAAATACTTCAGTTGGTATGATTTTTCAAACAGCAATTACCAAGCAGATTATTCGACCTCTAATTTTTCGTTTATTGCTTCTCAAGAAAAACATCAAGAAATAGCATCGTCTATTAATGCTTCAAATAGCATAGAATACTTTAACCAAGTTTACCTTGGCTTGAATAAATACGACAGCAAAAAAATGAACACCTTGGTGGATTTATTTAGGGATTCAGCTAAAAAAATGAATCTATCTACCTTGCAATTGGCGGAGATGGTGACCACCTTTGTTCAACAAATTCCTTATGTGTTGGTGCACGATGGAACTTGTGAAGTGGCCTCTAAAGAAGCTGAGTTTATGAAAGACTATCATGAAGCGGGCAATCCTTGTTTGGCCAATATCCCTGCTGGTGTTCAATCGCCATACGAGTTCATTCACAACCTAAAAGGCGATTGCGATACGCGCACTTTGCTCGCCTTTACCATATTAAAGAAATTAAAAATCCCAGCATCCATTTGGGTAAGCGAGGCCTATGGGCACAGCATACTTGGTATCGGTTTGCCTTTTGCCAGCGGCTTTCACAAAGAAGTAGCGGGCGTAAACCATTACTCGGCAGAATTAACCGCCAGGTGCAGAATCGGTTTTGTCAGCCCGGAGCAAAACGAAGAAAGCAATTGGGATATCGCATTGTACTATCAACCTTAAAATATGAAATTAATCATTATAATTCAAGTCGTTTTGGCCTTTGTTATAGGCATCGGATCCTTGTTTGTTCTTTACCGTTTGTTAAACAATTATATTCGTAAAAAATCTGAAATTTCAGAGACCAATACGGCTTTTGCTGTCTTTCAAGTGGGTATACTATTGTCTGGATCTTTAATCATGTCTTCCGTTGTCAATCCTGCGGTGAATGCCATTCGTTTCTTGAACCAAGAGGAGATTATCAATGTTCAGAGTTGTGTAACTTCCTTGGTTTATGTTGCGATGTTTGTTGTTATTGGAATCATATGCACCATTATGGTTATAGCCGGAGGCGTATTTACTTTTTTTCAACTTACCCAGGTGAATGAATGGGATGAAATTAAACAAAACAACATTCCCACTTCTCTTATATCAGCGGCAATCATCGTTGGGCTTTCTTTGATTATGGATGAGTATGTTGGTCACTTGTGTGAGGCCTTAATACCTTATCCTGACGTACTTCAAATTCGATAAATTTGCAGAGACGCTTACCGCGTGGTACCAATCAAAACATTTTATTACAGTTATTCAACAGGTTTAATGGTAAATCTATAAATTCACAATATGAAAATAAATAAATCAATCATAAAGATTGTAGGGCTTCTCGGCGATTTTAATAAAAAGTCTGCCCGCGTAAAATACAATCAATTCATTAATAATGGTTACAAAAGAGAATTGTTACCAGAACTAAATAATAGTAAAGAAGAGGCTGGGAGCAAGCGGTTTTTTAAAAATACATTTTACCCGGAATTCAGAGATATGATGTATCTTGGGCAAACAGATTCTGAAGAAAAAAGATTTTCTAACAATAAGTCTTTTATTATTGATCTAGACTTTAAATCTGGGGAAATCTTAACAACGTATTCACTAAAAATTATAAAATCTGAAATCTATGTTTTTGAAGGACATATTGGTTTATTTTCTGTTTCTGTTGAGATAATCCCAAATTATAATCCAATCAAGTCTGAATTAAATGAAGGCTCTAAAATTACAATCGATGATGCCAGCAATGTAACATCAAAATTAAGGCTTTTCGATACTGTAATTAAATATGAAAGCCGAGACTATGTCTGGTCTCAGTGGATTAGCGAATTTGTACTATGTGGTACGGAATTAGAAAGTAAGGATGGCAGTATAGTAAAGGCCGATGAGTTTTCAGGCTCAAAATTTAAATTATACACTGTGTATGAACTTGACGATCTTCCTGATAACAATTTGTTGTTCGATCTTGGAACATGTTCAAGGCTTGGTTCTTCTGCAGGCGTATATTCAAATGCCGTGCCCCATGAGTCTTACTACAAACGGATAATGAAAAAAAATAAGATTTCTGTCTTTCAAAATTGGGAGGCCTTGTGCCTTTTTGACACTTTCACCTGCATAGGAAATGGGCAAATTTTAGAGAAAAGTTATGTTAGTTGGGATGAAACCTATTTTAAAATATATTTATATAGGTTGTTTTTTAAGTACAATTTGTACCGCTACAATTCGGAAATTTTTGAAGACAAACACAGCGCAATTAAAGTAAGAGATCAATTTGTTGATTTTTTAAACCGTTACGAGATTAGCCATATTTCTTTTAATTTTCTTCCCAATGAAATTTATTCTAAAATAGGTGAGGCTTTGGAATTGGAAGTTGAATTGGAAAAGTTTAAAACTAGAATCAATAATCTTTCCGATAAAATTCAGGAAGAAAGGGAGTCAAAAACCAATATCCTATTACAGATTGTGACTGTGCTTGGCGGGATTTCTTCTGTGGGCCCAATATTGGATGGTGTTGACCATTTCAAAGAACAAATTGGTTTTTCATCATTGGTATTCTATGCTATAACTACTGTTTTAATTCTGCTTGTTGGCATTGGTGTTTTGTATTTTATAGTCCCTCATGAATTGAAAAAAGTATGGAGAAAAATCAAATCTATATTCCGATAGAAGCGGAGTTTCATATGCTCAGGCATTTTGAACTATGTTCAGCAAAAAGCTTGGATAGAATCCGTGTGCAATACACTCAAGAACAAATTGACACAGAAATGACCCAAATTGGTTCTCGATTTTACCACAGTTTTGCCACCGATATACCGTCAATATTAGAGCATGTCTTTGCAGGTGTTTTTAATCAAAAAACGGGCAATAATGGCAATGTGATTTTGTCGCTCCAAACCGACACCCAAGTTGGCGAGCATGGGGTAGCGGAAATGGATACCTTAACCCAAGCGCAAAAAGATAAAATCTCCTTGCAAAGCAACAGGGGTTTGCAATTGATGCACCTAGAAGTTGATCAATTGCCACCCACCAATGCCTATGTGCTTATATTAAAGCCTATAGAAAACGGATACAATTTCATCACCGCTTTCCCTGGTGATGAAGGTATGCCTTTGCCCTACGAAACCCTGCCGGAAGACTTTAGGAAAGCGTGCAAAGCATATTGGGATAGGCATGTGTTTTTGGATAAAATTTAATTTCAAATAATTAATAGATGAAGTTTGGATGGTTTGTGTATTGCCACAATACCAAATTCTTAGGTCCAATTTTATTATAGTTCGTTTAGTTTTTCTAATTTTTCTTTTACACGCATTGTGTTTGTATGTATTTCACCAAAGGTTTTAATAAAAATAGGCAATGCTTTTAGATAATAGATTTTTGCCAATTCAAAATTCTCCAAGTCTGCATTGCATTTGCCAATGTTATAATATGAAAAACCAAAAGAAGGGTGGTCTTCTTCGTGGATATCGAGTTTTATTTGCAAGCTTTTTTGAAAATAAACCATTGCATTTTCAAAATCGCCAGACTGCTGGTAAACGCCTCCAACATTGCTAATTGTTGATGCATACCAAGGGTGCTTTATGCCATATAACTTTTCCAATATAGCCAATGCTTTATTGTTGTGTTCTAGAGACGATTTAAAGTCTTTTAGATTTAAATCTAACATAGCAATATTGTTGTAAAGGGTTGCCGTCCATTTATGGTATTCGCCAAAAATGTTTCTGAATATCTTAATGGCTTTATTGAAATATAGCCTAGCCTCAGCATATTTTTTATTGCTGCTAAAGAGCTCCGCAATGTTGTTGTAAGAAATTGCTGTATCTGGATGGTGTCTTCCGTTTGTTTTTTCTTCTAAATGAATCGATTTATTGTAATAATTTAGTGCTTCATTAAAGTCCCCTTTTTCATGGTGCAATTGGCCTAAGTTATTGTAGATTTTGCCGATTGACTCATGCTCTAATCCAAAATTTTCTATGTAAATCTCCAATGCCTTCTCGAAGTTTATTTGACTTTCCTCAAATTTGCCTTCATTCAGCAGAGCACCACCCAGATTGTTGGTAATTTCTGCACTTATTTCAATGTGTACTTCATTTAAAAGATCAATTATGCTTAGTGCTTTTTTATATGCAAGAATCGATTTATTATAAGTTCCCAAAGCATTCCATTCTGAACCAATATTTTGAAAAAATACCACTGCTTCCTTGTCATAATTTGGAAAATTTATAGCCGTTAATTGCTCAAGCTTTTCCACTTTCTCATTGGCATTTAAAAATTTAACTGAATGAACAAACAATAGTGCTTTTTTAGGGGTATCTGGTTCAATAAAATTTAAAACTTCTTTTAAAATAAATCTCAGTATATCACTTTTTTGAAGTTTTTCTAATTTGCTTACAATTTCAAGCAGTAGTTTAATGTCATTGTCCGAAGATGTTTCGAATAATGATTGCGCAATGCTTTTTATAGCTTGATTTGTCGAATCTTTACTTGCATTTAAAAAAGCATGGGATAGGGGAACTAGCGTTGAATTTGTGAACTTCCCACCAAAGTCTACAAACCATAACAATAAGTCAAATTCATGGCTGTCAACTTTTCGAATCAAAAATTGCTCGAACCCTTCATTTAAACCTGTTAAATTAATTTTATTAATATATTCGAAAATTTCATTTGCCGTGAGATTTGAAAATCTAGCTTCTAAAACCTCACCCAGCACATAATGAAAATAACCCTCAACGGTAAAAGTAACATATAACTTTTCATCTCTAATATTTTCTGTTAAAACCCCTTCCAATAGCATTTGTTGATAGGGTGAATCTATTTGTATGCTCTTAACGAAATCTCCAATTTGTTCATCGTCGAACAGCAAATCCACTGGCAAGATGTGTTGCTCGTGTTGAAGCATGAGTTCAGAAAGGCGGTATAGGAGAAGGTGATTAGAGGTCATTGAGTTTGTTTATCTTTTCATTAAGTAGCAATGTATAATGATGTCCTTCGCCTAATTTATCCTTGAATATTTGATGAGCCTTAGAATAGTAGTTGTAAGCTTTTTGATATTCAAGTTCTAATTTGAAAATGTTGCCGATATTATTGTATGATTTCCCTGTAGCTACATGGGAATCTCCAAAAGTTTTTGATCTTATTTCAAATGCTTTACAATAATATTCCTTAGCAATTTCACTTTTGTTTTTATTAAACCAAGCTGTCCCTAAATTGTCGAAAACTATCGCTGTAAAAGGATGTGATTCACCTTCATTTTTCAATGCAATGATTAATGATTTTTCATAAAAACTAATTGCCATGTCATAATCTTCATTTGAATTCCATGCAGATCCTAAGTTGTTAAAAGTTGTTCCTGTTAATGGATGCTCACTGCCATATACCATGATATCAATTGCTAAAACTTGCTCATGATAGGATATCGCTTTCTTGCACTCACCTTTTTCATTTAATGCCAAAGCTATATTGTTGTATACAGTGCTAGTTGAAGGATGTATTTTTCCGCAAACCTTTAAATGAATTTGTAATGATTTTTCTAGATAATCAATTGCTAAATCATATTCACCTTTTTCAATTAATGTCAATCCTAAATTGTTATAAATTTCCCCAATAGATATATGTTGATGATCATGAGAATTTGTTAGGATTTCCAACGATTTTTTATAATATTCTATGGCTTTATCATAATCACTCTTGTCACTCCAGCAATCACCTAATTTGTGGTAACATCTGGATATTGATTGATGTATATTTCCGTGAATCTTCTGTGCAATATTCAATCCTTTTTCAAAGTATTTAATTGCTGTTTCATGTTCTGCTATATTTTGAAATTGTTGCCCTAATGTGTAAAAAAAATAAGCTAATTCTTCGTTCTTTTTAAGTCTATGTGATTTGTCGATTAGCTGATCTAGTTTTTCTCGTCTTTGATTGAATGGTATGTAATTTATAGACTTTATATAGGCATTAGCTTCAAATAAATTAGTTGGCTCTATAATCTCATTAAACCTTTTATATATAGTTGCAATATGGTCATGTTTTTGGATTCCCTCTAAATGTTTAATCGTTAATTCAAGTACATTGAAATCGTTTGTGCTTGGAAGATTAAATAATTCATTTAGAACTCTATTTATTTGTGTTGCATAACCTATATCAGTATTTTCTTCGGAATTGATTTTTTTTTCAGATTGTAAAAAAGCATATGAAAGAGGAACAATACATATTTCTATGTGTTTTCCTCCGTAGTCAATCAACCAGATCAATCTTGTAAAATTATCCATTTCAACATCCCGAATCAAACACTGCTCAACCCCTTCCTTTGCGCCATTCAACTTATTCTCCTCAACAATTTGCTTCAAGGCCTCAGCACCCAATCCTTCAGTTTGGTTGTATATAACCTCGCCCAACACATAATGAAAATAACCCTCCACGGTAAAACTTATATATAATTTTTCATCTCTAACAGATTCTGTTAAAACCCCTTCCATGAGCATTTGCTGGTAGGGTGAATCTATTTGAATACTCTTCACAAGATCTCCAATTTGCTCATCATCAAAGAGCAAATCCACTGATAAGATGTTTTGCTCATGTTTAAGCATCAGTTCTGTAAGGCGGTGAAGGAGGAGGTTGTTAGAGGTCATTGAGTTCTGATATTTTATCTTTTATCAATTTGGTTGTAGAATGATTAATCCCTAATAATTGTTTGAAAAGGCTGTACGATTTTTTACAGTTCTTTCTTGCATTTGAAATGTCATTATTATTTTTTTGAGACATTGCAAGATTATACAATATCGTAGCTGTCATTACATGGCAATCTCCATTTATTTGAATTGAGTATGTTAACGATTTACTGTATTTCGTTACGGCATTTTCGTATCTTTCTTCATACTTGTAAACCACTCCTAGATTGTTCAATGTTACTATAATTGAAGAATTAGGCTCGTTGAAAATATTTTCTTTAATTCTCAGAGCCTCTTCGTAACAATGAATTGCCAATTCATATTCTCCTGATGACCTATAAACTAAACCAAGATTATTATAACTTGTTGCTGTAATCTTATCAAAACTACCAAAGTTTTCAAGAGTCAGCTCAAGAGATTTAATTTGGTATTTTAATGCTGTGCCGTAAGATTCCTTTTGGCGGTATGCCTCTCCAAGTGTCGAATAATTACAATCTTTCTCATAATAATTTTGAATCGATTGCTTATTTATAATCTTGTTAGATTTTTTCGCATAGTAAATAGACTTTTCCAAATCATCCTTGTACAAACTGACTTGAGCCATGTGCATGTAAATTTTAACTTTTAATGGTTCATTTAATTTTACCTTTTTTAAAGCCACAGCATAAAGCGAAAACGCATTTTTGTAATCTGAAATGAGTTCGTATTGATATGCAAGAGCGTAATAAAAATCTGACGGCACACCTTTAAGTGAAACCAACTTTGCTTTGAGCGAATGCAATCTTTTTTTTCTCGTAACGGGAGAAAGGTATTCGAGCGAATTTATGATTAACATATATTCTTCAGGTGTTTTTGGACTCAGAAATCTACATAAAAAATTACAAATAACTTCTAAATGCTCTATTTTATTGTATTTCTCGAGCATTGAAACTGCATCTGAAATCACATCGATATCTAACAAAGAATAATTCTTAAGCAGCTTTTTTAAAATATTTCGAATTTCTTTTTGACGACTTTTAAAACTACATTTTAAAAATGCATATGCCAAAGAATTTACACATACTTCAGTAGAATTTGACAAATTGTCTATTAACCAGATCAAACGGGATAGATTATCCTTCTGAACATCCCGAATCAAACACTGCTCAACCCCTTCTTTTGCACCGTTTAATTTATTATGCTCTATTATTTCTTTTAAATATTCAGCGCTTTTTCCCTCAGATTTTGCATAAATTACCTCCCCCAACACATAATGAAAATAACCCTCTACAGAATAACTTACATACAACTTTTCTTCTCTAACAGATTCTGTTAAAACCCCTTCCATGAGCATTTGCTGGTAGGGAGAATCTATTTGAATACTCTTTACAAAATCTCCAATTTGCCCATCGTCAAACAGCAAATCCACTGGCAATAGGTGTTGCTCATGTTGGAGCATGAGTTCGGCAAGATGAAAAAGTAATTTATGATTATCTGTCATCAGAAGCTATTGTGAAATCAATTTCTCATGGTACAACGACCAAATGCTGATAAATCCACCACGGCTCTTTGGCAAGCCTTTGCCATTGTTTAATTCGAGGAACAAACGCAGCAATAGTGGATTGTCTAATTGGTCGCTTAAAGAACGGTCGTGGTAGGTCAGTTCTTCATAAGAAAAATTTGGTTTGCGTCTCACCTTATCTTGCTTATCATTTACATACTTATTCCATGCCCCTTCTACCTCAACTTTATTCAGTGGTTTTAACCAATAGCAAGATTTAGCAATGATATTTTCATCATTGTTGTTTTCCTTGGCATCGCTGTATATGATAGACTCGAATTTGTCATCGGCTTGCGGCAATTCATTTTTGGTATTCACCCTCCAACTTAATACAATTTTAATGTGCCCACCTTTATGCTTGTCTAAAAACTGAATAATTGAATCGAAAAGCACTTTAGGATCAGAATTTTCATTTGCTCCATCAATTAGAATCATTAAAGGATTCTCTTGTTCATAGCGAACGAAATTTGCCTCTTCAAAAGAACTGTCTGCTGTTAAATTTAATCGATAGCACAATTCTTCCCAAATATCAGGCGTTCTAAAACGATTGCCCCTTAGTAAAATTGTGTTTAAACCACGTTCTTGATACTGTCTATTCATCTCAACCAATAAATTGGTTTTCCCACTTCCCGCTTCAGCTGAAAGAAAAAACAAACCAGCTCTTGCGCCAATCCAAGACCTTAGAGCAACTTCTGCATCTTGTCTCTCTTGGTATATGCCCTTGATAACTTTCTTTTCAGTCAGTAATGATTGAAAAGTTGCCTCGTTATTTTCTTTCAAAACGGCTTTCCAACTTACTTCGTCCAAATCTTTCATGTAAGCAGGTTCTTGCTTCTCTTTATCTCGAATCATTAGATTCAGCTGATCTAACACTTTTTCATTGTTTGTTTCACCATGAACGCTTTCAGGGCTAAAGAATACGATACGGCTTCCTGTGTTTTGCTCATAGACCATTAGTTTTGCTCGGTCAGAAACTTCTTTAATGAAATATTCACCAGGCAATATAAAAAATGGTACAATGCTTAACTCTTGGTTGTCTGAATTCAATATCGCCACATTGGATTTTAATTTTTGCCTTAGATTAATTTGTGTAATTTCATCCCCCATTAAGCGCCATGCAATTGTTTTATCGCTGCTCACAATGTTGTAGTTTTTACAAAAATCCATTTTCAGTAACAGCGCTTTTAACAATTGAAAATGCTCATTCCACAGCTGATTTGATTGGCTTTCATTAGGAACTGTTCCATGCCCTAGATAGTGGTTGCGAAAATTAATGAGCTTGCCTATTGCGGTTTCCCCTTTTTCGGCATATGGTTTTGTTTCTACTTCATTGTAGTAATCTGGTAATTCCTTAATAAACCAAGAATATTGATGCTCATTCAAGGCCTGTATTGCACTGCGCATAAAGGCGTTCCAATGACCAAATTGAGGACGGTAAAGGAAACTTTTAAAAGCGCGGTTGATTTCACCAATTTTTAAGTCACTGTTGAAGTATTCTGATGCGGTAAGTAAACCTAAATATTTTAAGTAGTTTAACAAGACCTCTTTTAATAAGTGAAGTCGCTTAAACCCATCTTCTTCCTCTAAGGCACGTTTGTATGGGTGTGCCAAAAAATAAGGGTAGCTGCTTATTATCTTATTGTCATTTGAATCAATATTTATCTTTGTTGTTGCTTCCAATGAATCTTCTATACTTACTTTGTCAACGGATAGTTGGATTGCGGATTCAAATGGAAATAGCTGATTCTTGAAACTTAAAACAATAGAGCCATTGCAAACCTTGTCATGTCCATGAATGCTTTGATTGTTTGATGAGTCAGTAAAAGTTAGTTCTGAAAAGGTGTCTAAGGATTCAATGAATGAGTTTAAAATTGGTTCGTAAGATTCAAAAATTTTCTTACTTTCATTTTCTGAATAAACCGTTCCATGGCCGACATATTTATTTCTAAAATTGATTAAAAGCTCTACAGGGGTATTGTTGATCTCAAGTATTTGTTTCTTGCCTTTGCTGTCAATTACAGTGTGCTTAACTGTCATTCTTTTAATAGACGCTTGTTTTTGGAACTTTATTGAGACACCAAAAAAACTTGCTAATTCAGGTGATAGCAATTCAGAATCGCGCGCATCTAATTCTTGTATTATTTTTGTTATAGTAGAAGTCCATAATCCATGGCTGTCTTTTATCAATAGGGAATCAATTGATTGTTGCAGGGATTCGTTGATCACTTCTTCTCCCTCTGCTATTGCAATTAGTGCATAACCATATAGCCTAAAGCATCCTAAAAGTACATCTGAAATTAGATGCAATTTTTTAAAATAATTACTCGAATTATATAGTTTAAATAAAGGTAGTGAAATTTGGACTGGAATCTGCTCTAAATTCTTAGGTCCTATAGTTGTGTTCAAATTATAGATAGGGTGTTTAGAAATTTGATTGTGGTTTATTTGACATGGTAATATGTGTTACTTATTTTTTATAGGATTACCTATGTTTACATATTATAAAATACAAATATAATTTTATATTCAAAACAGACAATGAAATTCAATGAACATACAACTTACTCATATCAAAGTATAATTAATCAATTTAAACGGTAGATAATGAGCTGAAAAGCATTTGTTTTTATTGTTGTAAACTGTCAATTTGCTTTCATCGGGTGAACTGCATTGATAAATTCAATTATATTGCAGACATGTATTTGAGGTTTTAATTTTGACTCGGTTCATTTTAAGAACGACGTTATAATCTCAATATCAAAAAATAAGTTACATGTCTTTGGATAAAAAATACAAATTATAACAACGAATTTTAAAATGGAAAATAACAAACCAAAGCGGAAGCATTTAAAAACAGCAATTGAATTAAATCTGCCAGCGGGCTTGCCCAATTGTCGTGTGCTTGTTGTTCCATATAGTATTAATTAAAGATTAAAAATCACCTCACATCAAAAAATATAAGAACCAATTGATCTGTTCTCTTGACCAATTGTCAATTCGAGCAATTATTTTGTTAGAACTGTCATAAATGTAGTTTCCATCTATTCGCCATAGCTGCTGGTTTGAACCGTTGTAAAAGTAGTTGCCGTCAATTCTTCCTATTATTTTATTGTTTTGGTCATACAAATAGCTGCCAGACTTTCTTCCAATTTGTTTATTGCCTGCATCATACAAATAATTGCCATCAGATCGGCCAATAATACGGTTGCCTGCATCGTAAAAATAATTACTGCTCACCCTTGCTAGTATTGTATTAGAACTGCTGTATAGGTATTGGGCATTTATGTTTCCTGAATAGAAAAACATTGTAATTAGTATGGCGACTGTTCTCATTGCTTTTTTGATGTAGGTATAAATACAAAAATAAGTTTACGCCTTGGAAATGTTATTTTTATTTTTAATCATTTAATACCAAGCCCGAGGATTTAGAATTAATATTTTAAATTATATTGCAGTCCTTAAAATTGCTGCAAATTCATTGGCGAAATCAAAGTTAAATATAGAAGAAGAACTTTCCCGTTGTGTCAATCAATTGTTGTTGCAGGAACCATTCTATGCCCACGTTTTGGCAGGAACCGTGCGTGCAATTACAGATGAGGTGCAAACTGCTGCAGTGGGTTTTAGAAACGAGCTCATTATGTTGATGGTGAATGAGGACTTCTTTCTTAAAGAGCTTAAATCAGCTTACCAACGCACTGCCGTTCTCAAGCACGAGGTTTTGCACTTGGTGTTTAGACATTTGTTTAGAGATAAAATAAAAGAAGATCCTGAACTCTTCAACATTGCGGCAGACATTGTGGTGAATCAGTATATTGGCCAATGGGAATTGCCAGACTCCGCTGTTACCATTGAACGTTTTCCGGATTTAAATTTAAAAACGGAGCAAAGCCTAGAGTATTACTATGATATTTTATCACAGCTGCAAAAATCCATTGATCAATCCAAATCGCAACAAGAATTAGATTCGGGCAATGGAGGCGATTCAAACGGTGGATCAGGAGGGTCGCAGGGCGACAAGGGTGGTTCAGGGTCTAAAGACGATTCATCTGGGCCTGAGAAGGGCAATAAACCAAAACAAAAGGAGACTGAAAAACCCCTCCATGAGCAGGCGCCCATAAGTGCTAGCGCCTTAGAGCAAATATATGGACAAGTAAGACACGGCGACCATTCAAAATGGGTGGTGAAAGATGGGTCAAATGCGTATACAGCAGATGGAAAGTCTATTCAAGGCAATATGGTTTCAGGCATGGAAACCATGACCGATAAAAGTATTTTGGATGCAGTGCAGCGCATGCCTTCCAAATATTATGGAACATTGCCTGCTGGGGTAATCACGCAATTGGATGCCATCCGCGAATCCATGAAACCCAAGTTGGATTGGAAAAGGGTTTTGCGCTTGTTTTCAAGTTCAAGCGGCAGAACGGTTGTATACCACAGCATGAAGCGCATCAGCAAGCGATATGGAACAAGACCCGGAGTGCGCATCAAGCAGTATAAAAAAATTGCGGTTGTGGTAGACACCTCAGGTTCTATAGATGAGAAAACGCTAATGTTTTTTTTTACAGAAATAGAAGCCATTCGCCGCAATGGTGCTGAGGTTACAATTATAGAATGTGATGCGGCAGTTGGTAATGTATATCCGTATAAAAAGTCTGCAAACATTAAAGTTACAGGTGGTGGTGGAACCAATTACGACCCAGCTTTTGAACACATCAACGCGAATCGAAATTTAAGGATTGATGCGTGTGTGTATTTAACGGACGGCTATGCGCCTGAGCCACAGATAAAGCCAAGATGCAAACTCTTATACGTCATAACGCCTGATGGGAAACTAGGTCCTCATCTTAAATTTGGCAAGGCGATTAAAATGAATTAGACCATCTTTCTGTGAAAAAATGATAAGGGTTAATAGATGACTGCCAGTCAATATTGTCTTGTAAATGTGCTTGGAAGTCTGCTTTTTTAAGAAAACATTTAGCAATGTACAAATTGTCTATGTGCATATTGTCGAGTGCTTTAACGTCTTTAAGATTGTCCATCTGCGATACATCTAGTATGTCCAAATGTTGTAAATGCTCAATGCCGTCCAAGCTGCTAATGCCTGAGTTTTCTTTCAAAGAAAGCCTGCGGAGTTTCTTTAAGTTTTTAAGTGGCAAGAGTGATTTGAGTTCTGGACCATATAAAATGAGGTATTCTAATTCAGGAAATTGTTCTATACCGCTAAGGTCATTAATTTTGCTTAATTCAAGTCTTTTCAGTGAATTGATAGGGATGTCTGATCTTAGTTTCTTTACTTCTGCACTTAATTCAATTGGATTGAGATGCAATATGTCATTGAAGTCTTGCAAATTTGGGCAATTGTCAAAATGCATGTTAAGGGCACTGTTTCCAAGGGTTTCAATTTGTTTTAAACCTTTTAAGTCGAGCAATTGAGGACAATGACCACAATTAAAATCTAAAAGTGTTTTAACGCCTTTCAAAATTGGGAATGAAGATATGGCCGTTGTCGTCAAATTTAATGAATCAATGGTTTCTGAAAACAGAGAATCAGATATTTCCTTTAATTTACTGTTATGTCTCACATCGATTCTTTTTAAAGAAAGAACTTCAGGTGCGAGTTCCAAACGTGTTATCTCACTTTCAAAGATTTTTATTTCTTCTAATTTGTAAAGATTAGCAAGTGGTTTTGAGTCTGTAAAAGGCAGTCTGTTAAACTCAAGGATTTTAAGTTCAGTGCAATTTTCAATGCCATCAATATTCTTAATAACCGTAGCGGAATCAATCTTTAAAACTTCAAGGTTTTTTAATTGTGAGAGTTCTTTAAGATCGGTAATGGTGTTTTCTGCTATTTTTCCTACTAGCAAAGTCTTTAGGTATGTCATGTCTTTGATGCCATTAAATCCATTGCTGAGGATAAATGCGTTGGCATCTATATACTCCAATTTTGTGCAGTTTTTAAAGACATCAAAGTTCACTTTGTAGTTTTGCCAAGAAGCGCGATTGCGAATGATTAAGTATTTTAAATTGGGTAAATTGATTTCACAATCTACAAGATCAGTATCTGGGATGCTTAGAGAACGCAAATTGCTAAAATGGTCTATACCAACAAATTTTTGTGTTTCAAGGTTTAATGCAACGATTTTTTCATTAAAGGTTTTCCATTTGTTGATTTTACTGGCCAATTTAAGCACGCTTAAAAGGGCATAGTTTAAGTATGGTTGTGCAGGACTGGTACCTTTAAATATTTTATTGGGTACAATTATGTCTTTCTTGTAATCTATTTCTATGCCATCAAGAAGTGAATTTATGATTGTTTCATCTTCCAAACTTTCTAAAATAGACAGGCCCAAATCAACAGATTCATAACTTCTTTCTTGCAGCAGTTTTTTGATTTTTGGAATTTGCTTTTTTAAGGCGCTTGCTTCTGGATCGGCTTTTATTTTCTCTAACTTTTCTTTAAATGTTTTGGTGTCTAATTTATAAAATTCGGCAAGTTTCAATTGGTAAGAAAATACCTTTTCTTTTTGAATGCGGCCATTTTCTCTTGGTTTTATTTCTAAAAGCTCACATTCGCTAATATCAAGTGATTCTAGGGTCTTTATTTGAGCTATTGAGGAAACGTTCTTCAGAGCCTTTAGGTTGTTCAATTGAAGTGACTGAAGCTGATTTAGCTTTGCTATAGCGCTGATATCAGACAGTCCAGTATTTTCAATTAGTTTTAAGACTTGTAGCTTTGGGAGATTCTTTAAACCACTTAAGGTTTCAAGGTCATAGTTTTTCGACAGTAATATGGTACTTAGTTCTGGGAGTGATTCTAGAAAATTTGCATCGGTGAATAATGAATCTATTATTTCAATGTCTCTAATTTTTGAAGCATGAAAATTAAAATTACGACACCCTTCAAATACAAATTTGCAATTCATTTCACCTTCATATTTAAGGTCAACATCGCAATTGTTTAGATAGATTAAATTTAAACTTTTGCTTGTGAATACATCATGCAGCACCTCGCTGTTAAAGCCGTTGTAAAATTTAATCTCTCTTAACTTATGGAACTTGGAAAGATCGCCTAACTTGCGCAATGCGGGTAGTTTTTTGACGCCTAAAATTGTTGTTTTTTCTGCAATGTTTTTGTTTTGCGTCAATCCTTCCAAAGACTCAAGTTTATCACATTGACGTATAACAATATCAATAATGTTGCCAAGGAACTCACATTCTTTAATTTCCGTTAAAGCATGACATTCAGTTATAACTATGCTCTGTAAATCGCTTAGGTTTTCTATGCCTTTTAATTCGGTTATTTCACATTTATTTAGCTCCAATGATTTTAGCTTAGGCACATACTGAAGTCCACCAATATCCGCTAATGAATTGCAAGTAATACATAGGCTACTCAGATTTGGGTAGCCTTTTAACCAATCTAAATTTTGCATGCCTCTGCATTCGATGTTAATCTGTGTAACGGTTTCAGAACCTATGCCCTCAGGATTGTTCCATTCGTCTATGATTAAACCAATGTCAATGCCTGAGTTAATAAATAATTCATGATTGGAACTACAGGCGCTTAATTCAATATGTTTGTCTACAGATGTTACATTCTTTAGCGACTTAATGCCACCCAAGGCTTTAACGTTTTTTATTTGGGGACAATCATCTATGATTAGATTTTCTAAAGATTGGTAAAATTCAAGGCCATCTAAGTTTTCTAAATGATAGTTATCAATAATTTTTAGTTCGCTTGTGTCATCTTTATCCACTTTTCCTTTTAATGGCAAAAAACTTTTTAATTTTCTGATGTTTTTAAATCGAAAAGACTCAATTGGAAAACTTGAAATTCTCTCTATGTCTTCTATGCGGTTACACGCTGAAATGTCAATTTTTTTCAGCGTCATATTGGGGTCCAATTCATTTAAATTCTTGATGAGGCCATTGGGGTCTTGCAGAATTAAGGATTCTAGAGACGTAAAGCAATGCAAATAACTTAGCTTGCTGATTTCTAAATTTAAAGTTTGTGTGTTTTGTTTAATTTGCTCAGCCAATTTGGCCTCTGGTCCTGCGTAAAACAAAATAGCCGTAACAATGTAGTTGAGCAAAGCAGGTTCTATTTTTAGGCCTTTGCCCAATTCTTTAACATTGAAAATATCATTTTTGATTTCAACTTTTTCGAGCAGTTTATCAAAGAGGCAGGGGTCATCGCTGTATGCAGCAAGAATGGAAATGCCTGCTTCAACGATATTTGGGTCTGGGTTTAAAAGCAGTTTTTTAAGTTTGCTAAATTCTTTGCTATTTGAAACAATTGAGTTGTCAATAATTTCTTTTGAATAGGTGCTTGCTTCAGCTTCGTTTTTAATTTCTTTTGCGGATACAAATACCTCGTTGTCTAAGAAAATTTGAAGTGCCTCCGCTGATAGCGCTTTTACCCCTTTTAAAGAAATGTACGAAAGGGAATCACTGCAAAGATTTTTTGCACATTCATTGCTGATTGATTTCAAAGAATCTAGGAACAGTTCACTAACTTTTCCTAGACCTAATGCTTCCTTTTCGCCAAGTTCGCTGATGCCATTTAAACGGAGGGAAGTAATGCCGGTTTCGGCAATTACACTTGATAAAGTTTCATCAATAAATTTAATGCGGCTCAAATTGACTTTTTCTCTGTTGTTCTTCAAATAGACTTTCGCTGCAAATGAACAAAAACCTTGCAAATCTTGTAAAAAACTTGTTTTGGTTTCAAAGTCTCGACTTGCCATCATTTGGACTATACAAGCGATAAGTTCAATATGCGTTTGTGCATTTGTTTCTGGAAGTTTTAGGTCTGGAAAAAGTGCTTTTAATTGACTCCAATGGTTCTCATTTGTTTTTAAATTTAAACCATTTATAAATGCACTTGTCTGAACAATTCCATCGGAGTCAATAATTGAACTATGCTTTATACTGGATTCGAAAAACTTATTCGGATCGATGCTGCTACTTTTGCTAAGAACTTGTTTTAAATCAGCTCCGAATGTGTTCTTGAAGGCTATAAAAAAAGTCTTACTATCTGGGTAATATGGACTATTTTGAAAATGAACCGATACCTCACAGCTAATTCCTGTCTCAGGTTTAATTAAAACCGTATAAATTCTTTGGTGTGGGGTGAAGTTTATATTAAAGAAATACAGGCCGGGAGCTGCTGATTCCAGATAGTTTATCCTTTCCATGTAATAAATTGCTTATAAACTTGCCAATAATAGTTTTGCCAATTTCTTGTCTTTCAGCATGTCTTTTACCTCTGGTTTAGCTTCTTTATTTAGGTCCATAAAAAAGCTCATTTTAAGATCGTTTGGAATAGAATCCAACAGAATAAAGTCAACCAAGTTTACTTTATGCTTGTCCTCATTTTGGTAATTATCGTTTTTTAAATGCAAATAAAGTCGTGTGCAAATTGTAGCAATTCTGTCTACTCTTTTTTCGCCATTTTTCCCAACAGCAATTGATTCCATACGTTCTTTTATGGTTTTAAAGTCCTCGGCATTAAGAATGTCAGAAGGGTCAATTAATTGGGTTAAATCGTTGTTGATAAAACTCACAAAACTGCTAACGGTGGTATCGTCTAATGCGCTTTTGGCAAGGGCTACAACCAAATCTAGTTCCGCTTTAAGGTCTTGTATCTCGTGGATTTGGTCAAAAAACTGAACCAAACTTCTAGGGGTGGTACGCTTGCCGGTAACTGCCTCTGGGTAGGTTAATACAAAATCAATTCCTCTTTTATCAATGCCTGCACTATGCGCCCATTCGGCCCATGCACGCGCATCAAAACTAAGAGAAATATGCAATAGCCTGGTTAACATGGCGTCGTCCATAGGCGTCACAGAATAATCGCCATCATCCGGATTTGCAGTTGCAACAATTTGCCATTTGGCAGGAAGTGCCCATGAGAGCAATTCAAAGTTTTGCAACAATTGCATCACCCCTCTTAATATACGGTCATCAGCACGGTTAATATCATCCAACAATAAGATGCCTGGACCTTCTTCTTTTGGCACCCATTCTGGCGGACTGTAAACGGTGTATTCATCGCCTTGGATATTGCCATCAGGGTCTACAATCATTGGCATGCCATGCAAATCGCCCATTTCCTCAAACTGAGCGGGTGCGCAATAAGCCATTTTCCAATTGTTCTTTTTGGCGTATTCGAACACCGTTTGAGTTTTTCCAAGACCATGGCTACCCCATATCATAATTGGGGTTCCCCTTTGACCTTTTTCGTGCAATTGGTTGTTGCGGTTAAAGATATGCTCTAAAAACTTGTTGAGCTGATTGGTGTTTACATTTTGGCCTATTTTTGACATCTTAAACTGGTGAATTTATTAGAATTTGGTTTGCGATTAGTATTGTTCAATAATAATGATATTTATTATTAAATAGCAATACACCCAGAAAGAAAGTTTTGAACTTATTGCTTTTCTAAATTAAGAAAATTTGTAGTATTTATTTAAAATTTGTTTGCCATTCTAATAGTACAATGGTAATTTCTCCTCACCTCTCAGTCTTCATTTTTTGTAACGTTTTTGTAACGCTTTTTGCTTGACAATACTCATCTAAGGCGCAAAACAATATGTTACATTTGTTATGCGCTTTTATGGTGAAAATCAATAAGAACATATCACCTCAACCAAGCTATTTGTTTAGTTGCTTATTAATGTTGCTTTTTCTTTTGGGGTATGTATCAAATGCTCAAAGCAATGCCGCTTTTTCTGTTTCGGGTTCAAAGTGCTATGGAGATTCAGTTTTCTTTCAGTTTACAGGCCAAGGGGATACTTTATTTTGGGATTTTGCGGATGTGAATTCTGGTTTCTACAATACAAGCAATGACAGCAATGTTGTTCATATATTTGCTAATAAAGGGACCTTTAATGTTCGTTTAATTGTTAAAGACACCAATGGACTTAGTGATACGGCTTGGCAATCGTGGTCGGTGTACAATAAGCCACTTGCCAATTTTACTTTTATCAATGCCTGTATCGGTTTGAATGCTCAGTTTACAAATACCAGTAACTCCGATTTGAACAATCCAATTAGCACTTACTTGTATCGTTTTGGTGATGGCTCTAGCAGCAACCAAGCCTCGCCGCAGCATGCGTATACTTCCACTGGCGCAAAATCGGTTAAGCTTTTGGTTCAAACCACACAGGGGTGTAAGGATTCTATACAAAAAAATTTGGTGGTCTATGCTTCGCCTACTGTTTTATTGTCGACCGATTCAATTTGTCCTGGCGATAATTTGGGTGTCGATATTCAGCATGGAACGGACCCTGTTACACAATATTATTGGAATATGGGTGATGGCACTTTTTCTAGCAACAAAACTTTTACCCAACAATACAGCAGTTCTGGTTTAAAACGCATTGGGGTAAAATTAACCTACAGCAATGGAAACACTTGCACATTCAATAAAGATTCAGTGTTGGTTTACAACAAACCAAATGCATTTTTTACCATTTTAACGTCTAGAAAACAATGCTATAAAGGCAATCAAACATGTGTGCAGTTTGGATTGGATTCAACCCATATTGTGTACAGAAATATGCTGTGGGACGACGGTTCGAGTGTACAGGTAAACAAATCGAGTACTGGAGCCTGTTATACCTATGGCAATGCCAATGGGGGGGTGTATAAAATTACCCACGAAGTGATTGATACCAATGGATGTGCCGAACGGTACACGGCAAGTATAGACAGCGTTAAGGTATACAAAGACCCTAAGGCAAATTTTAAAGTGACCATTACAGGCGGGTGTTTTAAGACCATGGTGTCGGTTGTTAATTTGAGCAATATGCAAATTCCTGTAGTGAAAAGTTTTGCATGGAATTGGGGCGATGGTTCTAATCTTGATACCAGCACATTTACCAATGCTCAACACCAATACCTTGTAAACGGGGTATTTAAAATCAAATTGAGCATAACAGATATTTATGGTTGCAAGGATTCTTTTGTGTCATCGGATACGATCAAAAACATCAATTTTAAAGTTGATGGAATTAACTATGCCATAGATTCTTGTCAATCGAGCAACGATTTCAAATTTATTCAAACACCCGTTCCAGGTGGACTTGCAACCTGGTTTTTTGGCGATGGCGATACGCAAAATGGTTGGAATGTCAACCACCAATACTACAAAGGAAACCGAATAGGAACCTACTACCCTATAATCAGGGTGAGCAAATTAGGTTGTGATTCATTTATCAACTTAAAACCCAATATTGTTTACGGGCCATTGGTGGATATGTCTATACTCAACCGCTACCAGTGCCAGGTGAAGGATACGGTTTTTTTTACCAATGCCTCTTTGTTGTATCTAAACAAAAAAATATCGGTTTTTTGGGATGCGCTTGATCCTTTTGCGGGCAATTGCACCATCAATTCAAAGCTCAATCAAAATGTTGACAGCAATTGCAATTTAAGTGTTGATTCGCTTTATTTTAAGCACATGTATAAAAAAGGGCAGGATAAATGTTATGCCGTAAAACTGACCTTGGTTGATTCTGCTTTGGGTTGTTCGGATGTTAGATCATTTAGCTTGCCATTAACCAAACCCAATGCCCGCACAGGCATAACAATGCGTGCAAATGGCGGGTTTTGTTTGGGCCCTGAGAGTGGTAAAACCGTTTCGATTGATCTTGGTGCAACTAAGCCAGCCTGCGGACGCGAGCGGTATTGGGTGATGTGGGATTCGCTTTGTGCAGAAAATTCAGGCAATTTTAATGCTTGGTGGCAACTGAATACCTCCTACCACAATTACACCTATGTTCCTTGCGATTCGAATGGAAATATCAGCATTGGGGTTATTATTCAAAATGGAACTGATACCAATGGCAGGGTCTGCAGAGACACTGCTTTTTACCACCATAAAGTGCGGTTTGGATTGACAGACCCAAGATTCACGAGCACCTATAATCCGACTGTTCAATATTGTAAGAATTCAACTTTCGATTTTATGTTGGGCGATTCTACCCTCGATTCCATTGTTTACATCAATTGGAATTATGGAGATGGCGTGAATGAATCGAACTTGAGTTTGGGAAAACGCACCCACACCTACAAACAACGGGGCCGTTACACCGTGATAGTGATCATGCGCCACGCCAATGGCTGTGTTGCAATCGACTCTATGGTGGTAAGAATTGGCGCACAGCCATCTTTGGTTTTAAACAAACAAAAAATATGTTTGAGCGACAGTTTTAAGGTCATTAACACCAGCAAATATTGGAATGGACCTGCTTATTGGAAAGACTCATTAAGGGTATTAAACAATAAGGAAAAAACGCGTTGGGATTTGGGCGACGGAAACGGATTTTCGAACAACAATTACCAAACATTTTTTAAGTACAATAAGATTGGGAATTACAGTATAAAGATTGAATACACAGACAGTGTTGGGTGTGTAGACACCTTTAATTATCCAATTCCACTTAGGGTGTTTGATGTGTTCTCGAGCATTACCTTGCCCAGTAAGCAATTAATTTGTGCCCAGGTTGTTCAATTCAAATCCTCGGCGAGTGTTTACGACAGTTTAAATCAATTTGGACACAGCGACGACAGCGTTGTAACGTTTGCTTGGTATTTTGATCAAGCCAGCAGCTCTAGCCTAATAAAAAACCCATTTAAATTCTTTAAACGGGGCTGGCACGATGTTGAATTGCTGGTGAGCAATACCTTGGGCTGCCAGGATTCAAAAAAGGATTCTTTTTTCATTAATGGTCCAGAAGCTGGATTTGAAATGTTGTCTGACACAGTTGGGTGTATGCCATTGACCGTTACCTTTAAAAATAAAAGCATAAACGCCAACAATTACACCTGGTTGTACAAAAATGCAGGGAACAATACCACCACCACCAATTCGAATGCCAATATAAACTTTACGTATACCAATTACGGTATTTTTAGGCCTCAGTTAATTGCCCGAAACACGTTTTTAAACAACGGTATTTCGGTTACTTGCGCAGATACTTTTGTGGTGAATCCACTGACAAAATATTCGCCTAAAATTGAGGTCTACGAATTGCCAAGACCAAATTTTACGCATTCGACCAATTGCGCAAATTATACCACCACTTTTACCAATACCTCGGTTTTGAGCACCGGGAATATTGTGCAATATTTATGGAAATTTGGCGATGGTAGTTCAAGTACCTTAAAAAATCCGGTGCATCAGTTTGCCGACTCAGGCAAATATACCATTGTTCTTAAGGCCTTTAGCCCATATGGTTGTGTGGATTCCATTGTAAGAGATATTTTTGTTTATCCTTTTCCTGAGGCTGATTTTACGTTTAACGAAGTTTGCCAAGGCAAAGCCACAAATTTCAGAGACATCTCAAAATCGTTCAATGACATTATTATCAATTACACTTGGAATTTTGGCAATGGTGCAGGCAGTTCAGCAAAAAATCCCAACTATATTTATCCCAAAGATTCTGTTTTTTATCTTGTGAGGTTAACGGTTCGCAACCGATCAGGATGCATAGATGATATCACCAAACAGGTAAGAGTTTGGGCTAAGCCAAAACCGAATTTTACAGCCGTTAATGTGTGTCTTAAAAACACCATTAATTTTACAAATACAGGCAGTTCAAAACAAGCCGTTCAAAGCAATGTATGGACCATGGGCGATGGCACAGTACTTCAATCAAATGCTTTTTCAAAAACCTATGCGGATACCGGAAAATACAATGTAAAACTAAAAACCACAACTGTTCAAGGTTGTGTTGATTCGGTAAGCAAGAAGATTCAAATTTACGCCAACCCCAAGGCCAATTTTAACATCAATTCGAGCAGCCAATGTTTGAATCAAAACCGTTTTGTGTTAAGCAATTCGTCTGTTATTTATTCGGGTACTATAACGGGCTACGAATGGCGTTTGTCCGACGGGTTTATATCCACTAAAGCCAATGTTGTTCATAGTTTCCCTTCGGTCAATACTTACAGCATAAAACTGATTGTTCGCTCCAACAATTTTTGTTACGACACCATTAACCAAACAGTTAATGTTAGGCCATCTCCAAAATCCATTATCCAATTGAGTGCAATTGAAAAATGCATCAATACTGCCGATTCGATTTCATTTAATGATGTTTCAACCATCGACACAAGCATTCAGTCGAGAATGTGGACTTTGGATCCAGGGATTACAAATAGTCAGAAACAATTTAAATACAAATACAATTCTGTTGGTGCCCGTGTTGTTTCTTTGAGGGTTCAGAACTCAGTTAATTGCTTCGACACCAGTTACAAACCAATAGCCATTCACCCAAAACCACAGGCCATTGTAGCGCAGCACGTAAAAGAACAATGCTTTAGAAATAATTTGTTCACCTTCAAAGATTCCTCTAAAATTACTTCCCCTTATACCAGCAGTGTCATATGGTATTTTGGAGATGGCGATACCTCCATTTCAGCATTTACGACCCACCGCTATTTAAGCTTTGATACCTTCAAGTTAAAGTTAATTGCAAACAGCAACAAAGGCTGCAAGGATACGCTCTCTCAAAACGTCATTGTGCATCCAATGCCAGTAAGTAGCTTTAAGATAGACACCTTAAAGCAGTGCTTAAAAGCCAATCAATTTAAGTTTACCAATCTGTCGAGTATTCCACACGGAAGTATAACGTATGCTTGGTTGTTTGGCGATGCTGGTACGAGCACAATGCTTAATCCGACACACAGCTATTCGAATTTTGGTGTTTACACCTGCAGTTTGTTTGTTCAGTCGAATTTTGGGTGTAGAGACAGTTCATACAAACAATTGCAAGTTTATAGCATGCCGGTGGCCAACTTTAAATGGGTCGATTCCACGGCTTGTTTTAGGTCAAATAAAATGACAGCCATTAACACCTCTGCCATACCTCAGGGAACTTACACCACCTATTGGCGTTCGATGGTAAAGCAATTAACAGGCAAGGATACCTTTGTGGTGACATGGCCAAAAGATTCGACCTATAAGCTTGTTTTGAACTTGGTTTCAAATGCCGGGTGTATGGATTCAATTTCTAAAAAAGCCTACGTATGGCCAATGCCAGTGGCAAGGTTCAAAATTGATTCGGCCAAACAATGTCTAAGGTCAAACTTATTTAAGTACAGCAATTTGAGCACGGCCAAAGACGGCCAGATAGGCTACCAATGGGATCTTGGTAATGGTTACAATGCCGTCCAAAAAGACACCCAAATGCGCTATTCAAATCAAGGGTCTTATACCGTAAGATTAATTGCAAGTTCGGTTCGGAATTGCAAAGACACGGTAAGCCAAATTGCAGTAGTTCATCCTATGCCAAAGGCTTTGTTTGGAATCAATGACAGCACCCAATGTCTAAACACTCAAAATTTTATTTTTACAGATAAAAGTGTGATTGCCTATGGCGGTTTAAAACGTTTATGGACATGGGGTGATGCGAGCACCGATACAGCTAAGATCAAGTCGCATTATTTTACAAAAGATACGGTATACAAAAACAGATTGGTGTCTATCAGCAATGAGAATTGTATGGATACTACTCAGTTTTTTATTGAAACCTACTCTGTCCCAAAGCCTAGTTTTGTTATCAATGATACCGACCAATGCTTGCCAGTTCAGAAATTCCAAATGCTTAATTTGAGTAAAATTAAGCAGGGGAGTCTGAGTTATATTTGGTCGTTTGGAGATGGTAATTCAGCCACATCAAGCAACGCCAATCATGTTTATGCTTTGCCGGGCACTTATAAAATTAAACTAAAGGCCATCTCTAATTTTGGCTGCAGCGACAGCATTGCAAAAACCAATGTTGTGTACCATCAACCGAAGGCCAAATTAATGGTCAATGATAGCGAACAATGTTTAAGATTTAACCAGTTTGTATTGTTCGGAAACTCCAATATACAACAAGGTAGTGTTGTTGCTTATTATTGGGATACTTCGGGTTTAAATGCAGTGGGTTTAAAAGATAAAACCATTGCATATGGATCTTATGGCACTAAAACCGTTAGATATGTTGTGCAGAGCGATAAGGGTTGCTTAGATACAATGTATCAAACGCTCACGGTTCATCCAATGCCTAGGGCCAAATTCACCATCAACGATTCGGTTCAATGCGCTCAAAACAATCAATATGTATTTACGGCCACCTCGGTTATTGCCTATGGCACACTCAAGTATAAATGGAACATTGATCGAGTGTTTACTGACACAGGTATTGTGTTTAATAAAACGTTTAATGCAGCCGATACACCAATTATTGGCTTGGTAACGGTGTCCGATAAATCTTGCACGGACACCCTAGAAAGATTGGTGTTTGTACAGCCAAGTCCTAAAGCATTTTTTACCTTGAATAAAGCGGGGCAATGCCTAAAAATTAACCAATTTGCGGCCTCAAACAAGTCGACATTGACTCATGGAAATATGCGTTTTGTATGGCGTTTACAGGATGGATTTAGCAGCACAGACACCAATATTGTGCATAGCTTTGCCAAGCACGGAGATTTCAAAATGCAATTATGGGTGAGCAGTCAATACGATTGTGTTGACAGTTTTAATGCGACCGTATTGGTGCACCCTGAACCAAAAGCGTTGTTTTCGGTAAATGATGCCAGCCAATGTGTTAAGGGCAATCGGTTTTTATTTAACAATTTGTCAAGTATAGACAGCACAGCAATGTCATATAAATGGAAGTTTAATGATGGTGATTCATCTAATTTAATTTCACTTGTGCATACCTATAAACTTTATGGTAATTACTGGGTTAAGTTGGTTTCTAAATCTATTTATAATTGTCAAGATTCGTTTAAGCATTTGGCGGTGCTAAGTCCTATGCCCAATGCAGTATTTGCAGCAAACGATACAGATCAATGTGTAAATGCACAAAGCTTTGATTTTAAAAATTCTTCATGGATTCAAGCGGGATTGTTGACCCAACATCGATGGTCATTGAATGGACAATTACTTACCTCTTGGAATGTAAACAATTACAAATTCAATCAAGTGGGTTTATTGCCAGTTCGCTTGATAGAAACCAGCGACAGTTTGTGCAATGATACAGCATACAGCAATGTTACCATTTATGCAAAACCCAAAGCTGATTTTAGTATCAATGACACGGCCCAATGTTTGACAGGCAACAAGTTTATTATGCGTTCAACTTCTACCGATTGGAATGGAATTTCGAAGCATCAATGGTGGTCAGATAATGTATTTAGTGCTTCGGACTCATTATGGGTCAAATCTTATACTCAAATAGGATGGCATGCAATAAAATACGTCGCTACATCGAATACTTATTGTAATGATACCATTGTAAAAAATCTCAGGGTTAAACCGATGCCGGATGCTCAATTCAATATATTGAAGCCCTATTATTGCAACAATGAGCCACCGATATTGTTAACCCCATTAGTGCCTGGAGGTTTTTTCTCAGGGGTTAATGTTCAAGGAAATTATTTGTACCCGAATCAATTGTTTGGAGACACAGTTACCTATACAGTGACAATAGATAATTGCACATCGTCGAGCAAACAAAGCACAATGATTTATCCTATGCCAGTTGTAAGTCTTGGGAAAGACACAACTTTGTGTCAAACTGAAAGCATTATACTCAAAGCGAAGAATTGGAATTCAACGTATGTTTGGCAAGATGGAAACATAAATGAAACGTATGAAGTAAGAAAGCCTGGTTTATATTGGGTAAAAGCAAGTAATATATGTGGCTCAGCTTCAGATTCAATACATGTGGATTATAGAAACCACAATTGCCGCATGTGGCTTCCTAATGCCTTTACGCCCAATGAAACGGATCAAATTAACACTTATTATAAACCGATAGGGATAAATCTAGTTGATATGGAATACAAGATTTTTAACCGTTGGGGAGAACTGATTTATATCGGGGATTTAAATAGCCAGGGCTGGGATGGGACTTATAAAGGCCTGCCTGCTCAAGACGCATATTTTATAGTTCTTGTAAATTATTCTTACAGAAACTCGGGTAAAAAATTTGCTTTTTTTGAACGGGAAGTGTTTTATTTATTGCGTTAATTTTTCGCTAAACCAATTCTGTTTTTGCAAGAACAAGTTGACTATTTTAATCAGTTTTGCATTAAGTTTTATTGTAGATTTTTTTAATTAAATTTTACACTATGTTTTTGTACTATTATTAATTAGGAATAAAACTTCATTTTAATCAGATAAATCATACAAATCAAAGTTTAGACATTGGCAAAGTGTTTTAAATTAGACCGAAGCACTCATTTGAAGCATGGGTTAATACTGCATCGCTCTCACTTTTTAACCCCGTACTGTGACGTTCGTGTGTTGCTGTAGCTTTTCTCAATCATCATAGCTTTAGCAGAGTTGATAGCGGAGGCACAATCAAAGTGTAGTCTCTGGTACGGGGCATTCTCACTATCATCTCTCCAACCCCTCAAACTCCGTCTCCCCCTCGCTTTTGGCGATGACTAGCGTGGCAACACCATTGCCGATGAGGTTGGTGATGGCGCGGGCTTCGCTCATGAACTTGTCGACACCCAACAAGAAGGCTAGGCCTTCAACGGGAATGCGGTGCAGAGCGGTGAGTGTGGAGGCCAAGACGATAAAGCCACTGCCGGTAACACCAGCTGCGCCTTTGGAAGTTATCATGAGGATGCCGATGATGCTTAGAAGTTCGAAAGCATTGAGGTCTACTTTGTAGAGTTGGGCTATGAATATAACCGACATGGACAAATAGATGGAAGTGCCATCGAGGTTGAACGAGTATCCAGTAGGAATTACCAGGCCAACCACTGGTTTGCTGCAGCCCATTTTTTCCATTTTTTTCATGATGGAAGGAAGCGCAGCTTCAGAGGAAGAGGTGGCCAGTACAATGAGTATTTCTTCTTTTATTTTTTTAAGGAATTTGTTTAAACTGAGTTTGTAGTAGCGCATGATGCTACCCAGAATCAAGAAGATAAACAAGGCCATGGTGAGGTAGACGCAGAGCATCAATTTGCCCAATGGAATAAGTGTGGCTAATCCAAATTTTCCGATAGCGAAGGCCATGCCACCAAAGGCACCAATAGGGGCGAGGTACATCACCCATTTAAGGCCGGTGAAAACCACATGGGCAGTTTTTTCTAGATAATGAAGGGCTTTGTCTTTCTTTTGGATATAGGTAAGCGCAACGCCAGTGATTAAGGCCAGCAGCAAAACTTGCAGGGTGAAGTTGGAAAGGAAAAAACTTTTCCAAGAAAAGGGTTGCGCACCTGATGTGTATTTAGAAGCATCTGCAGCATTAAGTCCGCTAACATCAATGTTGCCAGGTTGGAAGATATAAGCAACAAGCACACCGATGATTAAAGCAAAGGTGGTAACGATTTCAAAATACAGAAGCGATTTAACCCCAATGCGTCCAACTTTTTTCATGCTGCCCACGCGGCTAATGCCCAAAACGATGGTGAGGAAAATGATGGGGCCGATAAATATTTTGATGAGGTCAACGAAAGTCTTGCCAATGATCTCCATTTTTACGGCCGTTTTTGGATAGAAATGTCCAAGCCAAATACCTGCTATAATGGCGATCAAAACATGGAAAGCCGTGTTGCTAAGGAGACGGTATGAAAACGGTTTTTTTTCTTCCATTAATTCGCTTGGCAAGTTAAATCAATTTTAAAGATAAAATGGGCATGTTGATTAAAAAAGTCTTGTATGATTTTTAAATAGAATATGATGGCTCGAAGAACGAAATGCCTAACAAGTCCTGAAGATGATCGATTTTTTTGTATTCGCTCCGTAGGAGCGGCATTCAATTGGCCCTGTAGGGGCCTAATTATTGTAGAACTTTGTTCAAATAAATGGTCACTTTTCCTGAAATTCCCCGAATGCCTTTACAAGTATGCGCGCTACTGCTTTACAATTGCTATAAATTTGCCCCCTTAAATAGTCGCCATATGTTAGCAGGAAATTGGAAAGTTAAAGACACAGATGAATTGTTGAAAATTACGGGGGATTCGGAAAATAAAAATTTTTGGATCCATGTACCCGAGCGCGATATAAACAATATCTCTTTTAATTTTATGCGCTCTATGTACAAGCACGACGGTATCCTTAGAGGGAAGTTGTTTGTTGGTGAATCTGTTTCTTTGTTTGAGAAAAATGTAATCTACTTGTTGGAAGTTAAAATTGATGAAAGCATCCATGTGATTGACGATGAAGAAAAGACTGTAATGACCCTTGAATGGGTGTCTACAATTTAATGTTCTTCAAGGTTTCGCATAGGTATTCAATGTCTTGTGGACTTTGATCCAGGTGAAACACAAAACGC
>CANFXY010000005.1 GCA_947451105.1 Bacteroidota bacterium
ATTAGATTGTTCAATACTTGGCGTATTCTGTCTTTGTCGGCTAGTACTCTATAAGGGTGGTCGCAGTCTTCTTTAAATTGCAAAGTTACAGAGCGGTCTTTTGCTTGTTTGTTGTAACTGTCAAAAACTTCTTTAAAAAGTTCAGTAATGTCAAACTCACTCACCCTTAGTTTCATGGCATTGCTTTCCATCTTACTAATATCCAGTAAATCGTTAACCAGTGTGTTTAATCTTTCCGCACTAGCTGCCGCTTTTTTTAGAAAAAGTACCTTAACTTCTTCATCGTCCATTGCACCATCTAACAAAGTTTCAATGTAGCCTTGTATATTGAAGATCGGTGTTTTTAATTCATGTGATACATTGCCCAAGAATTCTTTTCTGTATTGCTCTGTGGCGCGCAATTGCGAAATTTCTTGCTTCTGATCGTTAGCCCATTCGATTACTTCTTCATTTACACGTTTAATTGGGTCTAAATTGTATTCATCGATGTAGTTCGTTTTCTTTAAACTACTGGTCTTAAAATGGTGAATGGTCTTGTAAATTAATTTAATCTTACGGTAGATAAAGGCCTCTAAACCGAATAAAATAATTATAAAAGTAAGTGAGCCAAAGGTAAATAAGGCGATTAAAAATTGAAGAAAAGGGATTCTGAAATAGATTAGGAAACCTGCAAATATGGCACTTAACAACAAGGTTGTTAACAGAGTAATTCTCTCAGGGGTTGGGTTTTTAATCACACTTCAAATTTATAGCCTACGCCTTTAATTGTTTGTATAAAATTATCATCTAGTTTTTCACGTATTTTTCTAATGTGTACATCAATGGTTCTGTCAACCACCAATACATCATCGCCCCAAATAGATTCTAATATTTGTTCTCTGGTAAATACTTTACCAGGTTTACTTGCCAACAATGAAAGCAATTCAAACTCTTTTTTAGGAAACTGAAGTACTTTGCCCAAGTAGGTAACAGAAAAACTTTCTCTATCGATTTTAAGATCTGGAAATTCCATTTTTTCATTGGCTGTGTTGTCAGCAATGTTTCGTCTTAATATGGCTTTAAGCCTAGAAATTAATACCCTTGGTTTAATTGGCTTTATTATATAATCATCTGCTCCAGCTTCAAATCCAGCCAATTCGCTGAACTCTTCGCCTCTTGCGGTTAGGAATATTAAGGGAATGTTTTTTAATTGAGGGATGGCTTTTATTTGTCTGCATGATTCAATTCCATCCATCTCAGGCATCATTACATCCATTAAAATAATGTCTGGTTTTATTTTGCTTGCTATGTTAATTGCCTCTTTTCCATTCATGGCAGCAACAACTGTAAAGTTTTCCTTTTTTAAATTATAGCTAAGTAATTCTATAATGTCGATTTCATCATCAACAATCAGAATCTTATAAGAAGTATGTGAACTCATATTAATTTGATGGTTCAAAATAAGACATAATAACTGAACAAATGGTTAATTATAGATTAAATAATCATTATGGGAATAACTCCTCTAGTTTTCTTTCTAAATCTTCTCCTCTCAAATTCTTAGCAATAATTTTACCATCTTTATCAATTAATACAGTAAAAGGAATACCAGAGACTTTGTATACTTTGGCAGGGGCGCAGCTCCAAAATTTCAAGTCGCTCACATGTTTCCACGTTAAACCCAAACTGCTAATAGAACTTACCCAGGACGCTCTTTCTTTGTCTAAAGAAACCCCATATATTTCAAAACCTTTGGATTTGAATCTTGCATAAAGTGTTTTAACAAATGGAAAATCTGCTCTACAAGGGCCGCACCAGCTGGCCCAAAAATCGATCAATACAATTTTACCTCTCAAGTCAGAAAGTTTCAATATTGTTCCATCCACTTGAGGCAATTCAATCTCAGGAGCCATTTCACCAACTTCCAAAAGTTTGTTGTTGTCGTAAATGGTTTTTAAATCGATGTAGTAATTGCTTTTGATGTTTTGAGGCTCCATGCGCATTTTAAGTGCTTTGATTTTTTGAAAATCTTGTTCCTCCATGAAATTGAAAAGCACAAAATAAGATTCCAAAGGATCATGGAATTTCAGCATAGAATCTATGCTAGCTCTGAATTCGTCTTGTTTGGTTCCAAAAACCATTTGCAATTCATACATCTTAGTGCCATCTGGCTCTTCTGCAATTGCTCTGTCAAGGGCCGCCAATTCATTATTCGATCGGGTATATTGTCTGATGAAGTTGTATATATTTTTTGATTTTTCAGATTTTATGCCTGTAACGTCATAGTTCAAACCATTGGATGTTGGGAAAATTTTCACATTTAATTTGGCTCCATTTTCAACTACCAAGGGCACAGCAGATTGGGTATTGTATTGAATGTATAAAATACTTGCTTCAGAAATTGGTTTTTTAAATGTGAAATATCCACTGTCATTTGTTAATACAGAATCGACCAATTCGAGAGAGTTTACTCTGAATTTACTAAGTATTACCAAATGGTTTGGGTAACCTTCAACTTTGCCATTAATGGTGTAATTAACTTTTCCTACAGGCTTTTTAGCACTTGGTTTTCCAGTTGTTTTAGAACTGTTGTTGCTTTTTGTTGTGGCTTTATTCGTTGGTGCCTTAGGCGTGTTTTGCGCCTGTACTATGAGCAAACCAGCAATAATTAATGCTGTGAAAGTCGTTTTAAACATATTGCAAATTTACTTTTTTTTTATTGATTGATTTTAACAATTTCTTCTTCTAGGAGACGAAATTTATTTGAGTTAGGTTGTATGAGTAATCCTTTGATACCCGCCTTTTGCGCTGCCTCAATGTCTCGGGTCGTGTCACCCATCATTAAGCTCTTGTTTTTGTCAATGTTATATTTGGCCATTGCTTTCTCCAACATCAAAGAATCTGGTTTACGGCATAGACATTTACTAGAAATAGGGTGGTGGGGACAGTAATAAAAATCATCTATAGAGGTGCCATTTTTTATACAGGCATCTTGCAGTTTCTGATGGAAAGAATCTAATTCTTTTGTGGAATATAGCTTTTTGCCAATTCCTCCTTGGTTGGTGATTACGATGGCCAAAAAACCTAAGGATTTGACCATTTTAATGCAATCAACTGCATCGGGTAGTATCTCGAAATCTTCAATTTTACAGACATAGTCGCCTATTTCTTTGTTTAATACCCCATCTCTATCGAAAAAAATTGCCTTTTGCATCAAATCCTGTTTTTAAAGCTACGAAATAAGTACTAATTTGCACCGTTTTTATATAAATTTTATTGATTTGTCCACGAACATTGTTATAATCCCCACATACAACGAAAAAGAGAACGTTGAAGCCATAATCAGAAAGGTTATGTCGCTGCCAATTTCTTTTGATATCTTAATTGTCGATGACAATTCTCCTGATGGAACTGCAAATATTGTCAAACAAATGCAATTAGAGTATGCAAACAAAGTTCATTTGTTGCAAAGAATGGAGAAAAACGGACTAGGTACAGCCTATATCGCAGGGTTTAAATGGTGTTTGGAACGCACCTATAAGTTTATATTTGAAATGGATGCTGACTTTTCTCACAATCCCGAGGATTTAATCAAACTTTTAAATGCTTGCGAAAATCAAGGTGCAGGTTTGGCCGTCGGCTCCAGATACATTACGGGTGTCAATGTGGTTAATTGGCCAATGAGCCGCGTAATCATGAGTTATTATGCAAGCGTTTATGTCAGGTTTATAACTGGCATGACCATTCGCGATGCTACAGCTGGTTTTGTTTGTTATACCAGAGAAACTTTAGAGAAAATCAATTTGGATAAAATTAAATTTAAGGGTTATGCCTTCCAAATTGAAATGAAGTTTAAAGCTTGGTTACAAAAGGTTAAAATTACAGAAGTTCCTATTATATTTACCGATAGAACTCTTGGGACTTCTAAAATGAGTAAGAAGATTTTTAGAGAAGCTTTCTTTGGTGTTATCGAACTGAAAATAAACTCTTGGTTTCGTAAAAAATGACACACAACGAGCAAATAGCTGCATTAAGAAAAGACTACAGACATTCTGAATTGCTAGAATCTGATGTTGATGCTGATCCAATAATGTTATTTCACAAATGGTTTAGGCAAGCCATAGAGGCAGAAATTGCTGAACCCAATGCCATGTGTCTTTCAACCGTAGCTGAAGGGAAACCTGAAAGCCGCATTGTTTTGCTAAAAGGCATAGAACACCATGGTTTTGTATTTTACACCAATTACAACAGCCATAAGGGCCAGCAAATTGAGACTAATCCCAATGTGCATCTAAACTTTGCATGGTTGGATCTTGAGCGACAAATTAGAATCAGTGGGACTGCACATAAAATCAGCGAAGCAGAAAGTGATTTGTATTTTGCGTCAAGACCATTTGAAAGTAGGGTAGGCGCTATTGTGAGTGCCCAAAGTAAAGTCATAGAATCTAGAGAAGAATTGGAAAAGTCAATGTCTGAAGCTTTGGCAAAATACGAAGGTACAAATCCTCCAAGACCACAACATTGGGGTGGATACGCTGTGGTTCCTGATTCTATTGAGTTTTGGCAAGGTAGAACTGGCCGTTTACACGACAGACTACTTTATGCCAAAGAAGACCATGTCTGGAAAATTAGCAGGTTGTGCCCTTAAGGCTTTAGAATTAAATTTCGTGCCCCATTTTTTCACGCTTCGTAATTAAATACTCTGCGTTGTGCGCGTTTGGAGAAGTGATAATTGGAATGTTTTCAATGATTTCTAAACCATAACCAATCAAACCAGTACGTTTTTTAGGGTTGTTGCTTATTAATTTCATTTTTGATACACCAAGGTCGCGCAATATTTGAGCGCCAATTCCATAATCGCGTTCATCCATTTTAAACCCAAGTTCTATGTTGGCATCAACTGTATCCATGCCCTGTTCTTGAAGTTTATACGCTTTTAATTTGTTTAATAAGCCAATGCCGCGGCCTTCTTGGTTCATGTATAAAACAACACCTTTTCCAGTTTTCTGAATCAGATTCATTGACTGATGCAATTGTTCGCCGCAATCGCATCGGCAGCTTCCAAAGATATCACCTGTCATGCAGCTGCTGTGCACACGTACTAATATTGGTTCGTCTTTTTCCCATTCACCTTTCTTCATCACCAGGTGTTGGGTGCCATCGCTGACTTGTGAATAAGCAATCATTTCGAAATCACCGAAAGACGTTGGCATGTTAACAGTAATTTCACGCTTAACATGGCTTTCATTTTTGATTCTATATTTGATTAAATCCTCGATGGAAACAATTTTCAAATCAAATTTTTTAGCAATCTCCACCAGTTCAGGAAGTCTTGCCATTTCACCATCTTCTTTAAGAATTTCAACAATACAACCTGCGGGTTCAAATCCGGCTAAGCGCGCAAAATCAATGGCAGCCTCTGTATGCCCGGCTCTTTTTAGAACGCCTTCTTTTTGCGCTTTTAGAGGGAAAATATGTCCCGGTCTGGCCAAATCAGTTGATATGGTATCCGCATGTACCAAGGCTTGTATCGTCTTACTTCTATCTGATGCAGAAATTCCTGTTGTGGTGCCGTGTCCTTTTAAGTCAACAGATACGGTAAAAGGTGTTTCGTGCACTGAATCGTTGCTGCTTACCATCATATCCAAACCAAGTTCTAAGCAGCGCTCAGGCAATAATGGAACGCATATTAAACCGCGTCCTTCTCTAGCCATGAAATTTATCATTTCCGGGGTCACATTGGCCGCAGCGGTTAAAAAATCACCTTCATTCTCACGGTCTTCATCATCAACAACAATAATTACTTTGCCGTTTTTTATGTCTTCTATTGCAGATTCTATGGTGTTTAATTGGTATGGATTTGACATCACTCAGATTTTGCTGCGAAATTAAGCAAAACCATAAACTTATCTTATATCTTCTTAAACAAGACGGATAGATTATTTTTATAGTTTTCAATTGGGATTATTTTGCCTTTTTTTTCCAATGGAATTGGAGCAATAGTTTGTGTGTTTTTGATTATTATATTCTCGAGTTCATGAAAACAATCTTCTGAAATTCCGTTTTCACGGTGCAAGATCTTGCCTGATTTTTCCATTACAATAAAGCTAGGAAATGTATTGATGTGGTAGAATAAGGCAGTTCTTTTTTCGTCGTAAGTGAGTTCAAAATCTAGATTCATGCTTTTTTGATAATGTAGTATATCCTCTTGGCTGTTAAAGGGATTGAGGCCAACAATTCTCAAAGGCAAACCAACAGTTTTTCTTCGCAGTGTTTTTAGCGATTCAAAAATATTGGCGTTGTGTCTGTTGCTTATAAACCAGTAGACAAGAAGTATGAGTTCATTGTTTGATTGTGGTTTGTTTTGTTCGGGGTTTAGGAATTTAATGTTCATATTGTAAGTGTAAAATTTATTGTGGGTACACGGCACAAAACACATTACTTCTATTGAACGTATGACATTCGTCGAAGCCGCCCCAATTTAAAATTGAGGCAAACTTCTAGAATGAGTCGTTTTATCGGTTTGAAAACTATTTATCGAATCCAAACAAGAAGGGGAATGAAAAATAAATTTAGAAAATAACCAGCAACGTCTTTCCCATCCCGCCTTCAAGTCAGGAAGCTTTCATAGTTTTAGTTTGCAGGCGGGCAATAAAGTTTCTTTGTCCTAATTTGAATTGAATTGCTCCAGTGGTTTAAGGCTGAGATTGTGAGGTTTTTAGTGAAATCTCCTTCAATGAATTCGTCTTCAAAACCATCATCTTGGAGCACTGAATTTGGTTTTTGTTGTTTGAAGTTTTGACTGTTTAAACGATTGAAAGCACTCGTTTTAAAATTGTTTGTGCTCTTAATTAGAAAGTAATTTGTGTTCATGTTTTTAGTTTATTTAAGTTTAGTTACACAAAGTTGAAAATTTAGAATTATACCATTGATAAAGAATTTATACGGTGTTGGCAATGGAAATTAGATGGGCATTTAGTTTAATAAGTGGACATTTTTTATTCCAATTTATTATTTTAATAGTCGGTTTCAATGCATTACTAAGTAGATTTACAGTTAAATACGCCAGGACGGCGACTCTTGCAATATCTTTAGTTTGCCTTGGTCAATATGCCAATAAATGCTGGCAAATTCTTTTACACTATCAATGTCGTGGGTCGATACAACAATCGTTTTGTTTTGGGTCAAACAAATTTGCTTTAGGTCTCTGTACAAGCGCATTCGTGAGGGATAATCTAAGAATGCAGTTGGTTCATCCATTAAAATCAAATCTGTTTTTTGTGCCAATACCCTTGCGATATTTGCCTTTTGCCATTCTCCATCACTCACTTGGTTCAAGTATTTGTTGCGGATTTTATCAATGCCCATGATTTCTATTGCCTTTTCGACTCCATCGTCTATTGCTTGGGTTTCGCTTAAATGAGAATAGGGGTATTGACCAAAACGAACAACATCTTCAATTTTAATAAAGTCTTCTTTTATTCTGTAAGTACTTGCAAATGCAATTTTTGCTGAGCGTTGCTTCTGTGAAAGATTTGTAATTGGGTCCCCAGAAATAATAAGCTCCCCAGAAATGGCTTTATTGATGCCAGCAATTGTTTTAAGTAAAGTCGATTTTCCACTGCCATTTTCGCCAGTTAATACAATTAAATCATGCTTAAAAGCGACACCATTAATAGAATCTACAATAGGTGAATCTTGCCCAATACTAAGATTGACAATGTTTAAAACAGGGTTCATTGTCATTTTTTCTTTAATAAAATATAAATAATGAAAGGTCCACCAATTAAAGCCGTGCAAACATTTATGGGAATATTAAAACTCAATAAATCAGCAGAAGAAATTATATCACTCACCAAGGCCATTGCGGCACCTAAAATGGCATTGACAAGAATCATGAATCTAAAGTTAACGGTTTTGATGAGCAATCTGGAAACATTCGGAATGGCCATGCCAATAAATGCGATGGGTCCACAAAATGCAGTGGCAATACCGCTTAAGATGCCTGTGCAAATGAGTAGCTGAATTGAAATGCTTTTGGTGTTTACGCCTAAGGTATACGACACCTCTTCGCCTAATAACATGGTTGATAATTGAGGCATTATTAGATAAGCCCAAAAAATTCCCAATATTACAGATGTTCCAAAAAACACCAAATCGAATTCAATCACCTGACTAAATGACCCCATACTCCAAAGGGTAAAGTTTTTCAAATCGCCTGGTGCAGCCATGTAATTTAGCAGACCTTGAAGCGCTCCCGTTATTTGACCAATAATGACACCAAATAGCAAGATTACGGCACCTGTTCCGAAGCGCGAAGAGACCAACATGACAAGTAAAAGTACGGTACTTGCGCCAATAAAACCTGCCAATGAAATGCCAATTCCATGGTTGAGAAAAGGAAAATAGTGGCTGCCAATAATGAGTATTGCTACTGCAAGTGAGGCGCCAGAACTAACACCAAGTATGTATGGGCCTGCGAGATTGTTTCTGTATAGTTGCTGCAGTATAAACCCTGAAACCGATAATGAAGCCCCAGCAATAAGGGCTGTAATGGTCTTCGGGATTCGGTAATTCCACAATAAGTCTGCTTCAATACCTTTTGTTTGAAAGGGAGAAATCCACTCAGGTATAGCGAAGGTGCTCAATATTAGCAATATCCCCAAGCCTATTAAGGCAAATGTTAATTTAAAAATTTGCATGAATTCCTCACTTCAAAACAACATTAAAAGCTTCGATTTTCTCTGTTTTAAGTGTGATATATATCAACAACTTAGCAATATTATGGAAACTTGATTTTTTTTAGTAAATTTGCAGCCCTAATTTTATACAAAAACAAATGACAAACCAAGACATTTTATCAGGCGTTGTTGCAGCAGCAGGCAATGCATTTGTTAATCTTACTCCAGATGAACTTATTAAAAAAGCCCTAGAAAGAAACGAAGGTATACTTACCGACAAAGGTGCTTTAGCCGCAGATACTGGCGAATTCACTGGCCGTTCTCCAAAAGACAAATTCACAGTTTGTGACGATAAAACAGAAAACACCGTTTGGTGGGGACCTGTTAACTTCAAATTTGAACCGTCTAAATTTGATGCCTTATTGGATAAAGTATTAAACCACTATAAGGGCAAAGATTTATTTGTGCGTGATGCTTATGCATGTGCGCATCCTGATTTCAAATTAAATATCAAAGTTGTTACTGAAACGGCTTACCAAAATTTATTCGCAAACAATTTGTTTTTGCGTCCAAATGAAGGTGAGAATAACCCAACTGAATGGTTGATTTTAGCTGCACCATCATTTTTAGCTAACGCTGCTGAGGATGGAACAAGACAGCATAACTTCTCTATCATCAATTTTTCAAAAAAGATCATCTTAATTGGTGGTTCAGGATATACTGGTGAAATCAAAAAAGGAATTTTCACCGTTTTGAATTACATCCTACCTCAAGAAAGAGGCGTATTGTCTATGCACTGCTCTGCCAACATCGGTGCAAAAGGTGATACTGCAATTTTCTTCGGATTGTCAGGAACAGGCAAAACAACTTTATCAGCAGATCCAGACCGTAAATTAATCGGAGATGATGAGCACGGTTGGGCAGATGATTCTGTATTTAACTTCGAAGGTGGTTGCTATGCAAAGTGTATCGACTTAACGGAAGAAAAAGAACCGCAAATTTGGCACGCTATCAAACACGGTGCATTGGTTGAAAACGTCAGATTCTTTGAAGGCAGCAACAAAGTAAATTACGAAGATGTATCAGTTACAGAAAACACACGTGTTGCTTATCCAATTGATTTTATTGACAACATCGCAGTTCCATCAGTAGGTAAATCACCTAAAAATATTTTCTTCCTAACATGCGATGCATATGGCGTATTGCCTCCGATTTCAAAATTAACGGCAGAACAAGCAATGTACCACTTCGTTTCTGGTTATACCAGTAAAGTAGCAGGTACCGAGGCCGGTATCACTGAGCCACAAAGTACTTTCTCTGCATGTTTCGGTCAAGCTTTCTTACCTCTACACCCAGCAAAATATGCTGAGTTGTTAGGCGCGAAATTAAACGCAGATTCTAGCATCAACGTATGGTTGGTTAACACTGGCTGGAGTGGTGGTGGATACGGTGTTGGTAGCAGAATGAAATTGTCTTTCACAAGAGCAATGTTGACCGCAGCTTTAAACGGTGAATTGGATTCAATTGAGTACACCAAGCATCCTGTATTTGGCGTTCAAATGCCAAATACTTGCCCTAATGTTCCTCAAGAAATTTTACACCCAAGAAACACCTGGGCCGATAAAGCAGCTTACGACCAAACAGCAAATGCTTTGGCAGATAAATTCAATGAAAATTTCAAAAAGTTTGAAGATGGCAGCAGCGAAGCAATTAAAAATGCAGCGCCTAAAGCAGTTCAAGCTCAATAATATTATTCTTTTAAATAGAAAGGCAGTGAATTTTCACTGCCTTTTTTTATGCCTTTTTTTTAACCTTGAAAGCAATTTAATTAAACAATTTGAGATTTAAAAACATTGTTGTTTCTTCATGTTTGTAATTGTCTATTAAGTATGCTAATTATCAATAGATTATGTAAATATCGAATATATTTTAACACTTAATGTATTGAAAAACTGACATTAATCATTTCTATTTGTAATTAGTCTAAATAAAAACTTATATATTTGCCCCAATGAAAAAACTTGCATTTCTAATTGGTTTAGGGATCTGCTTTAATACATCGATTAAAGCACAAATATTAACAAAAGAAGATTCTCTTGCTGCTGGACTTCAAATGAGTGGGAAAACGACGGTCTTGAGTGGTTATGGTGAAAGCATGCTTTCTTATGACAAAGGTCAAAAAACAGCAAACATCAATGTCACAAGATTCGTTACCTTCTTTGGTCACAGGTTTAGCAAAAGTGTAACTTTGTTTTCAGAATTGGAGTTAGAAAATGCTAAAGTAGCAAATGGAAACGCGAGTGGGGAGTTTTCTCTCGAACAAATGTTTTTGAAGTTTGATTTAAACCGCTCAAATTATATTGTTGCGGGTTTGTTTATTCCTAGAATTGGTATCATTAACGAAAACCACTTGCCAACGACATATAATGGCAATAACAGACATTTTGTAGAGTCAAGAATGATTCCATCTACTTGGAGAGAATTGGGTGTAGGATTGTATGGTAAATTTGATCGCCTACCTGGGTTTAATTATTATGTTGGATTGACCAACGGACTAAACAGTGCTGCATTCACACGTCAAACTGGAATTCGTGAAGGAAGATATGAGGGAAGTAATGCCTCTGCAACCAATGTTGCAATTAGTGCTGCTGCTTTGTATTACTATAGAAATTTTAGAATTCAAGCTTCTGGATACTATGGCGGAAGTGCTGGTATCACACCAAAACAAGCCGATAGTCTGATGTTAAACAGCGGCGCTTTTGGAACTCCTGTTGCATTGGCTGAAATGAATGTTCAGTACACCGGAAAAAGATGGGGATTTAAATCTTTAATCGGTACCGTTTCTGTAACAGATGCCTATAGTATAAATAGAGCATATGCGAACAATGTGGCTAAAAATATGTTGGGTGCATTTACTGAAATTTCTTACAACATCATCCATTCAAGCGATTTGATGGCAAAACGTTTAACTGCATTTGCCCGTTACGAATGGTTTGACTTGAATTACAGGATGCCTGGCAATGGCATTAAAGACAATGCCCTTAACCAACAGTTTTTTGTTTATGGTTTTACCTACAGGCCAACAATTGGTGTTGCAATCAAATTAGATGCAGTTAACAAAATAACGGGAACGCCAAACGCTGCATTCAATATTACGCCATTTCCACAGTTGCCAGTTTACTATAAAAACAATTGGTTTTTTAATCTAGGCTTGGCTTATAATTTCTAAAATGAAAAGAAAAGAATTTGTAAAAACGAGTTGCAGTATCTGTTTGGGTGCTTTGGCAGGTGTTTCTGTATTGAGTTTGATGGAGTCGTGTGCCACAGGTAAAATTATAAAAATCGAGCCTCTGAACAATGTGTTAAGCGTTATGAAATCTGAATTCACACCTGAGCAAACTTTTGTACTCTTGCGCAGCAGCAATCTAAACTTTGATGTTTTGTTGTATAAAAAATCAGAGACAGAATACAAAGCATTGTTAATGCAATGTACCCATTACGACAATCCCGTTTTTGCAAATAAAAAAGAGATTTTTTGTCCCTCACATGGCAGCACTTTTAGTTTCGAAGGCAAGGTGCAAAAAGAGCCTGCGAGCCGTGATTTGAAGTCTTATAAAACAGAAATATTAAACGATAAAATTAATATTAATTTAGAATGAGAATACTATTTATAAGCACATGTATTTTGGTTTTTATTTCTTGTAAAAAGGAGAATGCATCAAATAATGTTGCAAACACTCAAACTGATGTTTTGCGCGACTTAAGTTTAAACGTTTATCTAAGTACCTATGAAAATTTAAGTCTTAGAACCAATAAATTTCACCAAGATGTTCAAACATTTATAAATAATCCGAGTCAAGAGAATTTGGAACTATGCCGAAATGATTGGAAAAGTGCAAGAGAGGCCTGGGAAGTTTCAGAGGCATGGTTGTTTGGACCCGTTTCTACCAAAAGCATAGACCCGCGCATTGATACTTGGCCAGTAGATTTTATTCGCTTAGACTCTGTTCTTGCTAGCTCATCAGTTTTCGACAACACATATGTCAATAATCTTGAAGAATCTTTAAAAGGGTTTCACCCAATTGAATATATATTATTTGGGTTCAATGGAAATAAATACGCCAATCAAATTACAAGTAGACAAAAAGAATACTTGCTTGCCTTGACTGAAAATTTACGTCAATTAACTATTGACTTACATAATTCTTGGGCCGTTCAAGGAGACGACTATGTTACAGAAATATTAAATGCAGGTAGTTCAAACATTTTTCCTAGTAAACTTAGTGCCTATCAAGAAATAGCAAGTGCAATGATTGGAATATGTAATGAGGTTGCCAATGGTAAAATTGGTGATGTATTTACTTCTTTAGATTCAATGGGTGAGGAGTCGCCTTTTGCTAATAATTCTATGGTCGACTTTAAAAACAACATACTCGGTGCAGAAGCAGTTTATTTAGGAAATATTAATGGCAACGACAACAAAGGACTTGAAGATTTTGTGCGCATGTACAACTTGAGTTTGGATGGAAAAATTAAACAGAAGATACATCTATCCAAAGCGGCATTAAACCAAATAACGCTTCCATTTGGTCGCGCTATCTTTGAACAACCTATACAAGTACAACAAGCCATAGATGCGATTAACAGCTTGAAAACCGAATTAGAAGAAGGTCTATTGCCACTTATTCAATTACACGTCAAATGAGCATAAGAATTAAATTTATTCTATCAATTTTTTTGTTGTCTTCGTTGATCATTACCTCGTGCAGAAAGTACAATGGGTCATTTGAAGACCCAGACGAAGAATGGTTTTCTGGCGGTAGTCAAACTTTCTTTGATGGCAATACCAGTGGATTCGATCACGCATTTAATGGCCTAGATGCCCGTCAGTTGCAAAATCATGAGGTGGGTGATAAAGCCTTCGATGCTGCTTTTGTGACTGCGCCTGCACCTTTAAATTCAGGTTTAGGTCCATTGTACAACAATGTCTCTTGCGTTAGTTGCCACGTTAACGATGGCAGGGGGAAGCCGCCTGTAAATGGCGAGCCATTGTCAAGTATGTTGATTCGATTAAGTATTCCTGGCACTAATTCACATGGTGGACCTAATGGAATTCCTAGCTTTGGTGGTCAGCTTCAACAACGTTCCATTGCTGGAAAAATGCCTGAAGCAGATGTCCAAATTACTTACACCAATATTAATGGTACCATGGACGATGGTACTCCTTATACCTTGCGACAACCATCATATACCCTAAGCAATGCTTATGCAAGTTTGCCACCTAACTATTTGTTGTCCCCTCGTGTTGCACCTCCGGTTTTTGGTCTAGGACTTTTAGAAGCCATTTCAGATTATGACATTATAAAAAATGCCGATGAGAATGACTTGAATGGTGATGGCATCAGTGGTAAACCAAATAGGGTATGGGATGTTATAACCGCCTCTTATCGTTTGGGTCGTTTTGGTTGGAAAGCAGGTCAACCTACTGTTTTACAACAATCTGCTGGCGCCTATAACGAAGACATGGGCATTACCAATTTTGTGTTTCCTGTCGAAAATTCATTCTCACAAATTCAGCACGATGGTCTAAATGACGAAACTGAAATAAGCGATTCTATTATGCATGCGGTTGCGTTTTACATGCAAACACTGGGTGTTCCTGCACGCAGAAATGCAAAAGATCTAATTGTCCTTGAAGGCAAACGAATATTTAACCAAATACAATGTGCATCTTGTCATATTGCCAAACATGTAACGGTTACCGATATGGCATTTACAGCAAGAAGCAACCAAAAAATATTTCCCTATACCGATTTGTTGTTGCACGATATGGGGCCTGGTTTGGCTGACATGCGTTCTGAATTTCAAGCCAACGGTTACGAATGGCGTACGCCGGCTTTATGGGGTATTGGCCTGACGCAAAAAATCAATGGTCATACGTATTTCTTGCACGATGGAAGAGCGCGAAACTTAACCGAAGCGATATTGTGGCATGGTGGTGAAGCAGAAGCCAGTAAAAACAAATTTAAAAAGTTAAGTGCCGATGAACGCAATGCAGTTTTAAAGTTTTTAGAATCGCTTTAATTACCAATAAATATAGTCGAAGGAATAGATATTCGGCCCGTTGCCATTTTCTGTTTCTTCAATTACTTTTTCTATTTCCCCTTGCTCATTGTAAGTGATGGTTTTTTTAGAACTTTGCTTGTCTCTATAGTATCTCGTTTCACTTACTATACGGTCTTTATTGTCGTATTCATAAATATAACTTTGGTCGTCTTCATGTTCTATAGAAACTAATAAACCAGAGTCGTTGTAAACAAAATGAAAACCCTCTTCTGGCGCATTTTTCATTAAACCACTGGTAACGCATAAAATCTTATTGTTTTTAAATAAATAATGATGGTCGTGTGAGCTACCACTTTGGTCGTAATGATAATTGTCGCTTAAATAACCACTATCGGTAAAAGAATATAAGTTGTATTCAATATCTGTTTTCCCATTAAATACAGCATAAATTTCAAAATAGCATTTATTGTTGTAGTAGTAAAAATAATTGGTCTGATCGTTTGTCGGATTGCTGGTATTAGTCGATGTTAGGATATTCCCTTTGGTGTTGTAGGTGATGTCAGTAGCTTCGGTAAGAACTTCTTTTTTGAATTTAGAAATCTTAATTAATTGACCAAGCGAGTCGAACAAATAACTTTCTGAATTGTATTTTTTCCCTGAAGAGAAATTAATTTTTTCTAATACTTGACCAGACTTAGACATTAAAATTTCTCTATATGGAAGCAAAGTGTCATTCTTGGCGTTGCGGTCCTTTTGTTTTATAATGACGGTCTTTATTTTTTTAGGATAAAACTTGGGTGTTTCTTCTAAAAATGGAACATTGATTTTGTAATTTATATGGGGTAAGATGTGGGCGCTAATTGTGTTGTCGTTTTGGAAAATAAATGTATTGTTATTGTTTTGTGCTTCTGTATTTAAAAAGGCACCATAAGGACCATTAGGGTTTAGGAACGGCTTAATTTCTTCAAAAGTTAAACGAATTTCGGCATCCAAACCGCCGGTATTGTACATAGACGATTGCCATTGGGGAATGTAATATGAAAAAGAGAAGATTTTAGGGAAAATATAGCCGTTTTTTAGCGCCGAAAAACCACTAACCTTCATTGGCTTTTTTGATTGTGCATATTCTACTGAAGCATCGTCATAAAAATTAGAGGGATCTTGTTTCATTTTTTGATTTTGCAGCACATAATTATTCAGTTTTAAACTGATTTTCTTCTCAAGTAGTTCATTGAACTGCTTTATGCTGCTCAGCTTGTATATGGAAGCTGTATTGTATTCTTTGCCTGTATTTACATTGATGTAATAGGTTTGGGTGTACTCAAATTTGTTGATTTTAAAACGGTTGTATACCGCTTGGTATTTAAATACGGCTTGAAACACCAAGATGCCATTGTAGTAGGATAAAAAGCGATGCTTAATGTCTGTTAGTTCAGGAGAGAATCTGCTTTCATTGTCTTGGTATAGGCCTAGGTCGTCATCCGCTTCGTCGTTGTTGTTTAAATACATGTGAACGCTTTCTTTGCAATGATCATTTATTTTTAATTTAAAAGAATCGGAATCCAATTGTGAAACAAGAATGGTCTCAAACCGTTTGTTGATCTTCTTTTGAATCACGCTGTCTTTTAAATCAATAAGTATAGGAATTGAAACATCCAACTCTTCATAAAAATTGATTTTAGAATTATTTAGGGTTTGATATTTGCTTTTATACGTGACTTTTTTATTGTTCAATACATCGTGAACTTCTATGCCATCATTGTAAGCTTGAACTGTTTGAATTGAGCATAGGCTCAAGAAAAGTATAATAATAAATTGTGTGGTTCTCATGTTTAATTGGCTTTAAAATAAATGTAGAATACGTATTCTGATTTTTCTTTCTCGAATTCACTGTAAACTTTATGAAAGCCTTTTTCTTTCAGTTTGTTTTCAATACCCTTTGGAATAAATGAATAGTCTTTGCCCTTATATTTAAAATCATAAAACAAAGCGGCACCAACTTTTGCTTTTATAGCAAATGAGGCTATGATATAATTGTTTTCAATAAGAATGTTGCGTCCTATAAGCATCATGTTGCTGTCTGTATTGAATACATCTTTAGGCAAGCCTATTTGAGCAGAGTCAACGAATATCCCAACAAATTTACTTAAGGCAGATTCTTTTTTGCCATATGAACCTGGGTTGCCATAGTTACCACTTCCGCCGCCATCACCATAGCCCCGTGAACTTCCTCTCGAATACGTGCTTTCATATTCATCTTCCCCATAATAATAGTAGTTTCCGTAGCGTTCATAGCTCAAGGCATCTATTTGATAAGGGTTTCTGCTAATATCTAGGTCGAGAACAAAATCGTTGAAATCTATGCTCACGCCCGAAAGTCCGATTTCAGATTTTGGAAAACAAATATTGCTAATGTCTGAAATGTCGAAATGGGCGTCTTTGTTGTACCTTATTTCATTGGCTTTAAACAAAAGAGGAGAGGGTTGATAGACGTCAAATTGTCTTGACATATTGCTGTACTCATTCACTTGCTTGTATTTGTACAAGAGGGCGGTATCCCAGCGGTGGAAAAGGTTTTTTGAGAATTGTACACTTAAAAATTTCGGATAAATACTTACCCTAGTTTGTGCTTTGTCTTTTGTGTTTACATTAACCATAAAGGGGATAGAGCTGATAGAATTTGCTTTTGTATAACATGGGTTTAGACAAAGTTCTAGTCCGTTGTAATTGGGTATTTTAATGTTTAGTTTTTCGAAAGACAACAAATCAAAAGAAGCAAAACTCGCATCGCCATTGTTGTTGAATTGCAAATTCTTGTAGAATAATTTGTTGAGGTATTCGTCAATGGGTGCATGGAAATTAAAACTCCATTCACGCAATTTGGTTTGGCTAACCAAATCCTTCAAACCTGGGGCATAAGAAATTCTTGAACTTGTGGTGTCTAGACATTCACATTCCAATTGGGAAAAAGACTTTAAAGAGTAACCATTCTTGTACTGAATTTCTTTGTTAAAAGAACCATCTTCATTGTAAAACGTCCAGGTGCTGTCTGATTTGCCGTTTTTAAACCATGCGATGGTTTTTGGTTTTCCATTGTCCCACCATTGCAGGTAGGGACCATTTTGTTTGTTTCCATCCCATTCTTCGTATTGGGTTTTAAGGCCATTGATGTTGTAATTTTCCGTAATTCTATACCTTAAGTTTTTAGACGTATAATTGTTGCTCGACTTTAATTGGCCATTGTTGTAATAGTTTTTGTTGCCTGTACTTCTCCCTGAATCAAAGGTATTTTCTGATTCTATTTTCCCATTTGGATACCATGAGGTTCGCACACCGTGCATTTGATTGTGGAGATAGGTAGTCAACATTTTAATTTGGCCTGAATCATACCATTCTCTATTTTCAATAGATTTATTGTTAATGCCAATGTCTGAGAAAGATATAAATCCGCTCGGGTAATATCTATTACTGGTATCATTGTATTTGCCGAAATGTTCAGTTTCTTCAGCAAATACATTGCCATTGGCATGGTAAATTTTGAATGGACCGTAGGCTTTTCGATTCTCTAAATAACAATCCACCATTTTATTCCCATTGGGATAAAAGAGGTTTAATTTAAGGTGTTCGCCAAATACAAATTTAAAAGATGAACGGGCTGCAGGGTTGTCAAGTTGGTCGACATCCCCGGAGATGTCTATGTTTTTTTGCTTCTCTGTCTTATTGTAAAGTGTATAAAAATGATAAATTAAGGTGTCTGTTTGACGCATTGTCGAGTCTTTATACAAAGCTTTTAAAACACTGCCATCAGAAGCCCAAAACAGATCGTAATCCATTGGTCTTCCATGGATGTCATAATCCGTTAGGCTTTTTAAATTTCCATTGTAATAATACTTTAAAACCCTGCCAACTTTGTGGTTATGGTATAAGATTTCCAATTCCTTCAAATTGCCATTGTTGTGAAATTTCAAGCTGTATAAAAAATCAGTCGACCTATAAGGATGGTAGTTTTTAAGGTTAATTTGGTATTGTATGTCTTTACGGTTATTGTTTTCGTGATACTGAATACGCTTATAAAGGTGGTCACCATTATAGTAACTAATGGTTTTGGGCATGCCAGTTTTGTAATATTCAAAATGGGTTTTCAAATAATCCATTTTGTTGTTTAGTTTATTAAGGAAAGAGTCGACTTTAGTCATAGAACTTATTTTACCCGTTCTGTCGTAGGTCTTCACTTCTCCATTTCCTAGGTTGTGGCTATAATACTTTGACTCCATTAATTGCCCATCTTCATACCAACTTAGCCAAAGTCCTTCTTTCAAACCCATAACGTAATTGCCTTTTTCAATTAAGTTTCCGTTTTCATGGTAGAAGAGTTGTTCACCCTCCTTAACCGAATAAAAGGTGTCCTTTTTTAGTACATAATTTTCTACGGTTCTTATAATATTATTTTCGTTCCAGTAAGTAGCCTTTCCAATTTTTTGCCCGTTTTTATAGGTCACCTCGCTCGATTTTATACCGTTGTTGTAATAGGTGGTAAAAAGTCCCTCTTCCTTACCGTGTATATATTTGCCGATGCTTTTTTTGTTGCCGTTGGAATAATAAGTTTGATAGGTGCCGTGGTATACCGTTCGGTAATATTTTCTAGCACTGTCGTATTTGTCATACGACTCAGTAAATTGTGATAGATTGCCGTTGCTTTCCCATGTTTTATTGTTGCCATCAACATGGTCTAATTTATATTTCGTTTCTTGCTTTTTTATACCGCTTTCATACCATACTTCATACAAGCCATTTTTTTTACCTTTGATGTAAAAACTATGTTCAGAAATTTTCCCATTTTCAAAATAGGAAATTTGCTCACCATCTTTAATTTCCCTTTTATACCTTTTGCTTGTGTCTTGGGCGTAATGGTAAACATATCTCAGCTTTCCGCTTGAATACCAAGCCTTGCTGCTTAATGTCTCATCGTTTCTATACGTAATTTCTGATTTTTTACTTCCAGTTTCATAGTATTCTATCCATTTGCCATACTTGACGCCTGCTTCGTAATTGCCAGAAGTTCTTATGCCCCCACTTTTGTAATACTTTAAATATTTACCATCTAGTTTGGTGTAATAATCATTAATAGGTTTATTGTATTTTACATCAACAGCGACATCGTATTTAGCTTTTATATAGTGCTCTTCACTTTGCATTTGGCCATTGTCATACCATTCTTTGATTGACATGCAAAGGTCATTCACATAGATATGCTCGCGGCGAACTTGGCCGTTATCGTACCAAAAACGGTGTTTGCCTTCTTTTAAACTGTCAATAATAAATTCTTCACCCGCCAAATTTCCACTGATGTGGTAGGTATGTATGGTGGTTTTATTCCCTTCTTTAGTGGTAATAGACTGAATAGCTTTTTTGTTGTACCTAAAATATACAGTATCAGAATGGAAAATGGTTTGGCCAATTCCACAAGTAATACTTGTAAGAAAGGGCAAAAGCAATAGGCATATTTTACGCATGATGGTAATACTTAGCTTTTCGTTTCTTCAGCGTAGGCTTGGTCCAAGGTTCTGGTAAAAACTTCCAAAGGTTGTGCGCCTGAAATGCCGTATTTGCGGTTGAATACAAAGAAAGGAACGCCACGCACGCCAATTTGTTGGGCTTCGTAAGCATCGAATTCAACTTGTTCAGAAAATTGCTTTTCAAGTAAGACTTTTTCAACTTCAGCGGCATTTAAGCCAATGGATACAGCAATTTCAATGAGCTCAGCCTGGCTGTCAATGTTTTTACCTTTCATGAAATAGGCGATAAATAAAGCTTCCTCAATGGCATCTCCTAGGTTCTGGGTTTTAGCAAATTGAATCAAACGGTGTGCATTTAAAGTGTTTGCAACAACTGTAGCGTCCATGTTGTAATGCAATCCAACTTCTTCCGCCATGGCGCTAACTTGCTCACCCATTTGCTTGGCGTATTCAATTGTCCAACCTTTTGCTTCAGCTAAATATTCGTGTATACTCTGGATTTTATTGGTTTTAAGTTCTGGGTTTAATTGAAAACTTTTCCATTCGATTTCTACTTCTGATTGGTGTTTAAACCCGCTTAAAGCTTGCTCCAAACGGCGTTTGCCTATATAACAAAAAGGACAGGCTACATCGCTCCAAATTTCAATTTTCATAAGCCACAAATATACGGTTTAATAACTTTTTTAAGTTTTGGTTTATCGCATCTTTAATCCTTAGATTTTGTTTTTTTCACAGCCATAGTCTTTGCTTTTCAAGGAATTGTTTTTGTTGTTCAGGATCGAAAATTAGCTTTTGATGCCTGTGCTTTAAGTAATTAGTTTGTGTTTTTTTAATATTTGTATTTTTTTTTGTTCTATAGTTAAATCGTAAATGTTTGAATTTTAATCTGTAAATCTTATTTTGTTTAGCCAAAGTTTAACAATTCAGGAATCGATATTATAGAATATATTATCATGTAGAATTTTTCACAAGTAAGAATTGTATATTTGTAAAGAAACTATACTTTAAAAATTGTAATAATTAAGAAATTGAATTACATACACTCTGATAATGATAAATTAAATTTCACTTTCCCGAAAGTAGGGTTTGTGAAAAGTTTGTTTTGCAATTGTTTTTTAGGATTTAAATTGGGAAAGGAGGTGTTTAATGGATGTAGATAGAGCCTGCGATCCCAAACGCTTAAATGCTTTGAACCAATTTCAAATCATGGAAACCGAATCAGAGGTTGAGTTTGATAACATTGTCAAACTTTCAGCTGAATACACTGAATGCCCCATTGCCTACATTTCATTTGTTGACGACAAGCGCTCTTGGTTTAAAGCAAAAATTGGGACCAATGTTAATGAAGTTGGAATAGAACACTCCTTTTGCGCACAGTACACTGGCATTAACCACTATATGGTTATAAACAATATTAGTGAAAATGAAATTTACAAGAATTTTCCTTTACTCAAGGAACATCCAGATCTTAAGTTTTATGCGGGTGTCCCAATAATTACCGCAGATGGGTATATGCTAGGCTTTTTGTCTGTCATGGATACAAAGGTTAGGGAAATCACAGATGTTCAATTGAAGTTTTTAGGATTGTTGCGTGATCAATTATTAGGGCTGTTGCGCTTGAATTTAAAAGCCATTAATGTTGAGAATCTAAGACAAGAATCAGCTAGAAAATCTGTGCATTTAAGGAATGTTTTTAATTATTCCATTGATGGGGTTATGATTTTTGATTCAGAATTTAAGATTATTGAATGGAATCCGGTTTTAGAAAAAATATTTCAAATTAGCTCTCAAGATGCTGTTGGGAAATCATTGTTGGACTTGATTTTTGATGTGCCACAATCTAAAGATTTTTTAAGCCATGTTGAAGGTTTTATGACAGGTGGGTATAAAAACCTAGGCAATGTGGTTTTTGAACAATCAGGCACAGACAAAGAAGGTCAATTAAAATATTTATCAATAGGTTTATCAAGTTTTGCAGGACAAAGAGGGCAGTATTTTCCTTGTTTCGTATCAGACAAAACGGAGTATATTACGGCTCAAAAAGAAATTGCCAATCAGAAGCGTTTCTATGAAACTGTAATAAATAATATTCCTACGGACATCGTGGTTTTTGACCGCAACCACCGCTATATGTTTATCAATCCAGAGGGTATTAAAAACCCAGATTTAAGGGAATTTGCTTTGGGTAAAGATGATTTCGATTATGCCAAGCATCTCAACAGAAGCACTGAACCTGCCGAGCAGAGAAGAAAGTACTTTGTTGAAGCTTTAGAAACCAAGCAGCAAGTGGGTTGGGAGGAATCAGCTGTAGGTTTAGACGGTCATAAATACACCAAGTTAAGACGTTTTTTTCCCATTATCAACGAACACAATGAAGTTGATTTGGTAATAGGATATGGTTTAGATATTTCAGATAGAAAACGCCTAGAAGAGGAGCAAAAAAGTTTATTGGAAAAACTATCCTACCAGAATCTGCAGCTGAGCGATTTTTGTAACATTATATCTCATAATTTGCGTGCACCTTTGGTTAGTATGACCATGCTTACTGAATTTATTCATACCGCAGATGACCAAGAAGAGCAAAAATTACTGGTTTCCAAACTAGACCCTGTACTTAACAGTTTAAATGAAACATTCGATGAATTGGTAAACTCTTTGCAGGTTCAGCAAGACACACAAATACCAGTAGAAAATATTAACATACACGAAAGTATTCAGAGGGTATTGAATGGAATGGATTTCGATATTTTACACAACAATGTAAAGTTTGAATTTGATATGGAATCAGCACCTATTATATCATTTCCTGTAAAATACATGAACAGTGTTTTACAGAATTTAATAAGCAATGCAATAAAATACCGATCCTTAGAGCGTGATCCAATTATTAAATTTAAAACAAAACGAATTGAAAATGGTATTGAATTATTTATTTCTGATAATGGATTGGGCATTGATGTCGAAAGATACAAGGACCAGATTTTTAAAATCGGGAAAATTTTTCACCGCCATCCCAATGCAAAAGGGTATGGTTTGTTCATGACCAAAACACAGGTTGAGACCATGGGCGGAAGTATAGGAATAGAAAGTAAGTTAAACGAAGGGACCACAATTAAAATAACATTTATAAATCAATAGATATGAAGGAGTTAAAAATTTTTATTATTGACGACGACAATGTAATTGCTTTTTTAGCCAAGAAAACGATAGATGCCAGCAACGTCTCCAGCAAGATTAGAGATTTTCAAGAGGGGAGTGATGCTTTGGCTTTTCTGCAAGAATTTTGTGATGTTGCTGAAGAATTACCCGACATCATTTTATTAGATATTAGCATGCCTATTATGGATGGTTGGCATTTCTTAGAAGAATACGCTAAGTTGATGCCTAAAATGTCAAAGATGAACAATCTTTATATGTTCTCATCTTCAATTAGTCAAATTGACATAGAACGGGCTAAAAACAATCCTCTGGTAAAAGACTATATATTTAAGCCCCTTCAAAAAGAAAGGTTTTTGGAGATGGTTGAAGAATTAGGTTAAAAGTAGGTTTCTTTTTTTGATTTAATGCGTTCAAATGCTTCTTCTAGAATTGCTTCTGAAGTGGCATAGCATATCCTTAAATAACCTTCGGATTCTGATTCAAACCAATTCTTTCCACCTGGCACAAGAGCCACTTGGCTTGTCTCTAGTATTTTTTTAACCAAGTCTTCTGAATCTAGTCCGTGTTTAATTTTTGGAAACAATAAATATGTAGAATCGCTTTCTATAGGCATTAAAAATCCGGAATTTTTAACAAATTCGTGACTTAATACTTTCATTTTCCCTAGATGCTTTCTAAAAGCATACAACCATTCGTCGCACTCCGTTAATGCACATATACCTGCTGCTTGAGCAATTGGAGATAGTCCAAATGCGGTGGATTGATGTAAGGAGTTTTCTAACACCTTGGTATAAAATGAATGGTCGGGGCAAATAATATAACCAATTCTAAGGCCTGCAAGTCCAAAGTTCTTGGATAAACCAGATACCACAACTGTTTTTCCATAGGGGATGCTGGATGTGCTCAAAACGCTGCATACCTTTTTTTCATAATAAATGTCTGCCCAAATCTCATCAACAATAAGCCATAAATTGTGTTTTTTAGCAAATGATTTTATAGCATTTATTTGATCTAAAGAATAACTTTTACCTAAAGGGTTGTTTGGGTTGCAAAGCATTAAAGCCTTGGTTTTTGGGTTTACTTCTTGCTCAAGTTTATCTAATTTAAAAGCTCCCGTTTCCATATCCAAAGCACAAGGAATGACAACCCCTTTGGCGTATTCAATTGATTTTCGAAATAAGAAGTCAACTGGATTTGGAATAATTGCTTCATCGCCTTCATTGAGTATGGTTTTCATAACCACAAACAATGCATATGCTGCACTATTTACTGGCAGTATAAAGTCAGGATTACAATCGGCTTGGTGTTGTCTGTTATACCAATTTGAAATGGCATTCTTAAAGGCGACTATTCCTTCCGGTGGTCCATAGGAAAAGTAACCATCTTCAATATACTTTTTAATGCTTTCTTTAATTTGCGGAGCAATAGGAAAATCGGGATCTGCAGCCGTTAGAGGTATTATTCCTTCTGCATGCACAGCCCAGCGGTAGTTGAATGCTTTTCTTTTTAAAGCATCGATATTTACCTGTTCATTTGAAAAATAGATATCCATTTTAATGTAATGAAATTGGTAGTTTTAATTCCTCTGAATTTGTAAGGTTGAAAAAATCTTTGACCAACTCGTCACCTTCTTGTATGTAGAAATTAATTTGATCCTTTCTTAATTGGTAATATTTTTCAAATACATCCTCGAATGTCTGTTTTTCTTCTTGTTTCGACAATAGAGAAAGCAAGCAAGAAACATCTTCAAGAGCTGAGTTTGCCCCTTGACTTGTAAAGGCAATTAAAGGATGCGCAGCATCTCCTGCCATAACCAAATTGCTGGAGTGAAAGGATGGAATTAAATCCATGCGTTTTGCCGCCCAAAGTACAGATTTATTCGGGTCGCTATGCTTCACAACGTTTTGAAATTCTTTCGGATAGTTTTTGACCGTCTCTAAGGCGTATTTTTTAATTTTATCTGGATCTCTGTCATTTAGAGGATGGGTTGCATTGTTGAATTGAATAAACCAAATATAATCACCTCCTCCAAGCGGAATTAATCCCATGTTCTTGCCGTTTTCTTTGTCAATGATTTTTAAAAATTCATCGCTTGGGATATTTAAATCATGTTTGTTAAGAATGCCAACAATTTCTCTTTCGTCTATATCTTCTAATTTACTTTCAGGGAAAATGTCGGTTCTTATTTTTGAGTTAATACCATCGCAGGCAAAGTAAATATCATTTGTAATGGTTTGCCCATTTTGTATACTTAAACTTTCAATTTTATTTTCAGAATTGTAGTTAATGTTTGTAACCTGGTTTTCCATATATAGATTTTCATTTCCTACTTCATCTTGCAGGATCTTTAGAAAATTCTCGCGACTTATTGCTGTGCATTCCTCTAGGATTTGAGTGAAAATTAGTTGGCCTTTCGGGTTAATTGCTCTAAAGAAGTTTAGTGTATTGCTGTTTTTTAAGAGAATGTTTTTTAAGCCGAGCAAACGCATTGCTTCCATACCATTTTCCAAGAGTAAAAAACCCAATCCGCCTGACCTAAGCACATTGTTTTTTTCGTAGATTTTAAAATCAATTTTATAACGTTTCAAATGCAGCGCAAGAAAGTAGCCACAAACGCCTCCCCCTATAATGGCTGCATTATTGAACTTAAACCCATTCTTGTTGATTTTATATGGTGAATTGTTAATGCTCCAATAATTAACCTCGGTGTTTTCTTCTTTGATTACATCGCCTTTGTCAAAAGACTCTTGAAGATCTGCATTTACCTTTTCTATGCCTTCTTCATTAATTGAATTTAGCTCAGTTGTTGTCATACCGTAAAAATTTTCTAAAATTTTAATTGCATTTATTTCTGCCTTCTTCTTTTTAATTTCACCATTGGACAATTCGAACATAATGTCTTCCCAATCCTTATAAATGTCTTCTCCTCGGTTGTTGTTGTTTATGTGTTTCACATATTTTTTGTATTGGAAGTTCTCATTGTAGAAAACCATGCTGGGGTAGGAGTTGATTTTCCAAATATCTCTTTCTATTAAATCGCGTTTGAAATCGTGTTCTGCAATGCCACTTTTGAAATCGGTGACAAACTTTCCTAGGTCTAGTTTGCATTGTATGGCAGCACTGATAACATGGTGCTCATTGCTTATGTCTTTGTGCTGAAGAAAAACCATTTCCCTTAGTGTGTGCAGAAAATCAAGCGCTTTTTTATTTCCTTGTTTTTTTGCTGCATAGTAGGCGATACAGGCTGGGAAGGATGATTGAATAGGATAGTCTGTCCAAATTTTGCCATCCATTATCACACCATATTTTCGGCCTAGACTGGTCCACATTTCTGAAAGGTATAATTCTTTCGGTTTGGTAGAATTTGATGGCTTATAATATTCCCATGACTCCAAAAGACCTCCCATTCTTACTTCAATATCTAAATCATCCCCATATTCGATTAATAATTTATTTAAGAAAGGTTCTGCCAACCAACAACTCGAGCAGATAGGGTCTGTGTAATAAACCAATTTAACCATTTTTTACTAAATCTATTTTTTGTTGTAACAAATATTCCAAAACTCTTCAGCCGTAATTTAGTTTAAAACCTAATTGATTTCAAAATATTATAAATGTTTTTTGTCTAAAGTTAAAACATTGATTTTGTTGTATTTGTGTTTTTATAGTTTTTTAAAATAAAATAAATCGTTAAAGTATTTGTTAAAGAAAATCGAATAAACGCTATGTTTAAATAAAAAAGTACATTTTTTTGCGTTTTTATAGTTAGGTTTTTAAAGACAAATTGCGATAATTCTCCGATGAAAATAGCTTCAAAAATCCGCTTATTTTTTTGTACTTTTGCACGTTTTACATGTTAACTTTAAATGAATTATCGTTCGACTTTGGTGGTCGTTATTTATACAGTGATGTCAATTGGCAAATAAAGCCAGGTGAGAGAATTGGATTGGTGGGGCAAAATGGAACTGGAAAGTCAACCCTCTTGCGCATTATTACTGGAGAGTACAAGCCTACGGAAGGCGTGCTTTCTAAATCAAAAGATTGTACCATTGGCTTTCTTAACCAAGATTTGCTCAGTTATGAAAGTACCGAAAGTATTTACCATGTTGCACTTCAAGCATTTGATAAAGCCTTAAAGCTTCAAACAGAAATAGATCAGATTTTAGAAAGAATGGAAACGGATTATTCGGATGAAATTCTTAACCAACTTGGCGATAAGCAAGAGCAATTTGAAGCACTGGATGGATACAATATCCAATTTAAAACAGAAGAAATTCTAGAAGGTTTGGGTTTTAAAACAGCTGATTTAGAAAGACCATTGAATGAATTCAGTGGAGGTTGGAGAATGCGTGTGATGCTGGCCAAGCTATTGCTTCAAAATCCCCGCTTACTTTTGCTGGATGAGCCTACCAACCACTTGGACTTACCATCCATCGAATGGATAGAAGAATACTTGCAATCATACCAAGGTACTGTAATTATTGTGTCGCATGACCGTTATTTCTTGGACAGAATGGTGACCAAAATTGTTGAGGTGGCCAATAGGAAGGTTTACCAATGGGCCGGTAATTATTCTAAGTTTTTAGAATTAAAAGTTGAACGTGATGATTTGCAACAAAGGGCTTTCGACAACCAACAATCTTTTATTAAACAGCAAGAACGTTTAATCGACCGCTTTAAAGCAAAGGCAAGTAAAGCAACTATGGCGCAAAGTAGGATGAAGATGTTGGATAAAATTGAACGTATAGAAGAAGTGCAGAATGATGAATCTGTAATGAATCTGAAGTTTAAAGTTAGACAACAACCTGGTAAAGTGATTGTGGCGATAAAAGATTTATCAAAGAAATATGGTGACCAGGTTATTTTTGACCACACAAATGCTGAAATACTAAGGGGTGATAAAATAGCTTTAATTGGTGCCAATGGTAAAGGTAAATCAACCCTTTTGCGCATAGTAGACCAAAGTGAAGTATTCGATGGAACTGTTGAGAATGGATACAATGTTGAAAAGACATTTTATGCCCAACATCAGCTAGAGTCACTAAATGTTAACAACGAAATTTTGGAAGAAATGGTTCAGATGGGTTCAGTAAAAACAGAAAATGAATTGAGAACCATACTCGGTTGTTTCTTGTTTACAGGCGATGATTCATTTAAGAAAATCAAAGTCCTTAGTGGAGGTGAGAAAGCAAGGGTTGCTTTAGCAAAAGCATTGGTCAACGAAGCCAATTTTATGTTGCTGGATGAGCCTACCAACCACTTGGACATACAAAGTATGAACATCCTAATTCAAGCTTTACAACAATTTGAAGGTACCTTTATTACAGTTTCCCACGACCGTTATTTTATTTCCAATATTGCGAACAAGATTTGGTGGATTGAAGAAGACCAGATAAAAGAATACTTGGGTACCTACGATGAATGGAAGTACTTCATGCAACAACGCGAGAAAAATGGATTGGCCCCTAAGCCAAAACAAGATAAGCTTGTAGATAAAACAGCTCCAGTCCAAGTGATTAACACGCCGGATGCCAACAGCAAATTGAAAAAACAACTTCAAAAGCAAGCAGATGAGATTGAACAGGCTTTGGAAAAATTGAAAATTCAAAAGTTAGATGTTGAAAAACAAATTTCAGAAATGAACGATCAATCAAAAATTGGAACACTTTCTGAACAGTACAAGGTCATAGAAGATTCAATTGTTAGTAAAAATAAAGAGTTCGAAACAATATTCGAGCAATTACTGAGTTTATAAACCCGATTAAATGAAGATAAATTCAACTTCAATATTTGCAAAACAAGAAAGCATCGCTTTCTTGTTTGTTTTTTTATTTCCATTGCTTGTCCATGCAGCCTATTTGCCAATTTCATATACCAATACGGCCTATGAAAGCAATATAAAAACTGCAATCATGACCCAAAATGGAAGCTATGAACGTTTTCCTGCCATTGATTTAAATAGCAACCAACAGCTGAACCTTCAATTTGATGATATGATGCCAGAGAGCGACAATTATCAATTCACATTTATACATTGCAGCTCAGATTGGAAAGTTTCCAATTTAAAGCCTAATGAATATTTAACAGGTGCAATGTTTGAAAACATTACCAATTATACGTTTTCAACAACAACCTTTCAGGTCTACACCCATTACAATGTTAATTTCCCTTCTGCCGATATGAAGCCTAAGCTTTCCGGGAATTACATTCTAAAAATATTTCGCAATTTTGATGAGAATGATTTGATACTTACCCACCGCTTTATGGTGGTTGATGATAAATTTGTATTGACACCAAGCATCAAAGTAGCCACCAACCCAAGTGAGCGATTTACCTCACAAGAGTTAGATTTTACCGTTAATATGGGTGATAATGTAGTGCCAAATCCAATGACTGATGTCAAAGCTACCCTGATGCAAAATTTGAGATGGGACAATGCAATCTTTGACCTCAAGCCCCGTTTTATCAATGGAAAAATTTTAGACTACAACTACGAAAGTGGAAACATTTTCTTGGGTGGAAATGAATTTAGATATTTTGATATCAGAAACTTAAGGTTTTTAAGTTTTAATGTTAGAAGAAAATACGATGAGAACAACATTAAAAATGCGGTGCTATACAGCGATGCCAGTAAAATGTCGTCCCCTTATTTGCAGACCATCGATTTTAATGGAAAGATCGTTGTAGACAATAGGGATGGTGCAGTGAAGGGAGAAATCGGCGCTGATTACGCAGCAGTGCATTTTACCTTTGTAAGCGATAAATTAAGCAAAGACGTATACATCTTTGGGGAGTTGACCGATTGGCAACTTAAAGAAGAATTTAAAATGGAATGGAATGAGAAGGCCATGCAATATGAAAAAGTGGTCATGCTCAAACAAGCCTATTACAACTATTATTTCGCAACTCCTGACGACAAAGGGCAGGCCGATTTGAAGTACACCGAAAACAATTTTAGCAATACGGAAAACGACTATTACATTATGGTGTACAACAAAAATCCATTTATGCAATACGATGAATTGTTAGCAACCATACATTGCAATTCAATGACTAAATAAAACAAACTAAAATGAGCGACAAGATTAAAATACTATGGGCCGACGATGAAATCGATTTGCTTAAACCACATATACTTTTCTTAGAACAAAAAGGATATGAATTGATAACAGTAAACAATGGAAATGCTGCGGTTTCAAAAGCAATTAGCGAAAAACCAGATTTGGTGTTTTTAGACGAAAACATGCCGGGTATTAGCGGTCTTGAAACCCTTCGTCAAATCAAAGCGGTTCAAGCCGATGTTAAAGTGGTCATGATCACAAAAAGCGAAGAGGAGTATATCATGGATGATGCCATTGGTTCTCAAATTGCCGATTATTTGATCAAACCAGTTAACCCAAATCAAATCCTTCATTCCATTAAGAAATTAATGGATAAAAGCCGTTTGGTGACTGAGAAAACCAATCAAAACTATCAAATTGATTTCAGAAACATTAGCAACATGCTAATGGACTCTCAGAGTTTAGATGATTGGAAGGATTTGTACAACAAGCTAATTTATTGGGAACTCGAATTGGGGAAAAGCACCGACAAGAGTATGAATGAGGTGTATGAAAATCAGAAGAAAGAGGCCAACCACAATTTTAGTAAATTTATCGTCAAGAATTATTTTAACTACCTACAACCCACTGGCGACAATGGCCCTGTAATGAGTCACAATTTGTTTAGACGTAAAGTCAAGCAGCACATTGATGAAAAAGTTCCGGTTTTCTTTATTCTAATCGATAATCTCCGTTTGGATCAATGGAAGACTATAGCCCCAATTTTGAAAGAGAAATTCAAGATCGAGGAGGAAGATCAATATTTAACCATTTTGCCAACCACGACGCAGTATTGTAGAAATGCAATTTTTAGCGGTTTGCTTCCCAGTGAAATCGAGAAACGCTTTCCAGATAAATGGAGCAACGACGAAGACGAAGGGGGTAAAAATAATTTTGAAGAAGACTTCTTCAAAGACATGCTTCAACGTTTGCAAATCAAAGGCAAAAACAGTTACACCAAGGTAACCAATCTAGATGGAGGAAAAGCGATGGTTGATAAAATTTCCAACCTGTTTCAAAATGCAATTAATGTGATTGTTTACAATTTCGTTGATGCTTTTTCACATGCTAGAACAGATGTAAGCATCATTAGAGAATTGGCAGAGGATGAAGCAGCTTACCGCTCGGTAACTGAAAGTTGGTTTAAACACTCACCCCTTTGGGAGGCTTTACAAATGATATCTGAAAAGAAATGCAAGGTGATTATAACCACCGACCATGGTTCGGTAAGGGTTAACAAACCGGTTAAGATTATTGGCGATAAAAACACCAATTCTAATTTGCGCTATAAACAGGGTAAGAACTTAAGTTATGACGCCAAGGATGTTTTTGAAATTAAGAAGCCTGAAATGGCCTTCTTGCCTAAGGTAAATGTTAGCCAATCGTTCGTTGTTTGCAAGGAAGATGATTTTTTTGCATATCCCAACAACTACAACTACTATGTAAAATACTACAGCAATACCTTCCAACACGGTGGGATTTCCTTGGAAGAAATGATGGTTCCATACATCGTTATGGAGTCAAGATAATTGTGAACTTGAAGTATTTTTAATAATAAATTAAAATTGTTTTGATTTATTAACTCTGAATCGTATATTTGCACCCTTAAAAATTAATATCATGGCTGTTACCAGACTTAAACGTAAAGATAGAAGAAATAAAGAGTTTACTCGTATTAGAAAAACAAATCTTAAGAATGTAAACAAACTGGTATACATCCAGTCTCCATACAAAGGTACTTCAGGTATTGTTCTAGAAGACCAAGCATAATTCATTTTATCGCTTTAACAATATTTAAAAACCTTGCCATTTGGTAAGGTTTTTTTTATTTATTGGGTATCCAAAATATCAACTTAAATTTTATATTTGCAGAAATAACCCTATCCTTTAAACATGAACAAAATCAAAGTAGCAAATCCAGTAGTGGAGCTAGACGGTGACGAAATGACCAGAATTATCTGGAAATTTATTAAAGACAAATTAATCCTTCCTTATTTAGACTTAGATATTAAGTATTACGATTTGGGTGTTGAATACCGCGATCAAACCAACGACCAAGTTACAATTGATGCTGCTGAAGCCATTAAAAAATACAGTGTAGGTATCAAATGTGCAACAATTACACCTGATGAAGCCCGTGTTGTTGAATTCAATTTGAAACAAATGTGGAAATCGCCTAATGGAACCATTCGTAATATTTTAGATGGTACTGTTTTCCGTGAACCAATTGTTTGCAAAAATGTTCCTAGACTTGTTCCAAACTGGACAGCTCCAATTTGTATTGGACGTCACGCATTTGGCGACCAATACCGCGCTACCGATTTCGTTACAAAAGGAAAAGGTAAATTAACCGTTAAGTTCGAAGGTGAAGACGGAACCGTTCAAGAATTTGAAGTTTATAACTTTAAAGGTGATGGCGTAGCGATGGCAATGTACAATACCGACGAGTCTATCAGAGGATTTGCGCATTCTTGTTTCAATACCGCTTTGCAAAAAGGCTGGCCTTTATATTTGTCAACTAAAAACACCATCTTGAAAAAATACGATGGCCGTTTTAAAGACATTTTTGAAGAAATATACAATGCAGACTACAAAGCAAGATATGAAGCTGCTGGTATTGTTTATGAGCACCGTTTAATTGACGATATGGTTGCTTCTGCATTAAAATGGAACGGCAACTTTGTATGGGCTTGTAAAAATTACGATGGTGACGTTCAGTCTGACACCGTTGCCCAAGGTTTTGGTTCATTGGGTTTGATGACTTCAGTTTTGGTTACGCCCGATGGAAAGACCATGGAAGCTGAAGCAGCGCACGGAACTGTAACGAGACACTTCCGCGACCACCAAGCAGGTAAACCAACTTCAACCAATCCTATTGCTTCAATTTTCGCATGGACAAGAGGTTTAGAGTTTAGAGGCAAGCTTGACAACAACCAAGAATTGATCAATTTCTGCCATACTTTAGAGAAAGTGTGTATCGATGTTGTTGAAAGTGGTAAAATGACTAAAGATTTGGCTGTTTGCATACATGGAAATAAAGTTAGCCATGGCGAACACTACTTGTATACTGAAGAGTTCTTAGATGAGCTAGATAAAGGTTTAAAAGCAAGTTTAGGCCAAACAGCTTAATAAGTATTTAACATAAAAAAGGCGCTTTTAATAAAAGCGCCTTTTTTTATTGCAATATTTTTTAGTCGACTATGGTTTGTTCCCTGTCTGGTCCCACTGAAATTATATGAATGGGCATGCCCAATTCACTTTCTAAGAAGTCGATGTAAGTCTTGAAGTTTGCAGGCAACTCAGATTTCTTTCTGCATACGGTCAAATCCTCAGTCCATCCTTTGAAGCTTTGATAAATTGGTTCAACCGTTTCATTACACAAATCATATGGAATGTGTGTGCTGATTGTTCCATTAACTTTGTAGCCTGTACAAACTTTAACTTCTTCAAAACCGCTTAACACATCGCTTTTCATCATAATCAGGTAGTCAACGCCACTTAACATGATGGCGTATTTTAAAGCCACTAAATCCATCCATCCACATCTTCTTGGTCTGCCAGTAGTAGCCCCAAATTCATTGCCTTTCTTACGCAATTCTTCTCCAACTTCATCGTTTAATTCAGTAGGGAAGGGCCCACTACCAACTCGGGTGCAATAGGCTTTAAAAATACCATGTACGCGGCCAATATGCTGAGGCGCTATTCCCAGTCCATTACAAACACCACCACTAATGGTGTTGCTAGAGGTAACAAATGGATAGCTGCCAAAATCTATGTCCAACATACTCCCTTGAGCACCTTCAGCTAAGATTTTTTCAGTTTTCATTTTCTCATTGACAAGGTATTCCGTGTCAACAAAAGTAAAGGCTTTTAAAAATTCGCAAGCTTCATAAAATTCAGCTTCTAATACGTTGATGTCAAAATCAGAATAACCAAGAAAATCAATAAGTTTCAAGTGCTCATCTTTGATGGCTTGGTATTTATTTTTAAAGTCAGGATGCACAATGTCTCCAATGCGTATACCGTTTCTTCCAATTTTATCTCTATATGTTGGGCCAATACCACGCAAAGTAGACCCAATTTTTGCAGCACCTTTAGCGTGCTCGCTTGCTGCATCTAATAATCTATGGGTTGGTAATATAACGTGGGCTTTTCTGGAAAACACAAGGTGTTTTTTGACATCTGCACCAGCTGCTTCAACACGTTCAATTTCTGCTTTAATTCTAACCGGATCAACCACCACGCCGTTGCCAATAATATTCAAACTTCCTGAATGGAAAATTCCAGAAGGTATTGTATTTAAAACATGGGTTTGTCCATTAAATTTTAGAGAATGACCAGCATTTGGACCTCCTTGAAAACGTGCGATTACATTGTATTGTGGAGTTAGGAAATCTGCTATTTTCCCTTTGCCTTCATCACCCCATTGTAGTCCTAATACGACATCTACTTTATTCATCTTTGTTGATTACTTCTTTATGACAACTTTTACATTGATTGTTATTTTCCAATAATGGATTTGCATATAGGTGCAGTGAATGGTGGTTCACTTCAAAACCCAATAATTCGCCCATTGTATTTTTGATTTGTTGAATTCTTGGATCGCAGAATTCAAGTACTTTGTTGCAATGCAAGCATATTAAATGGTCGTGTTGGCTATAACCATAACTTTGCTCATACATTGCCATGTTTTGGCCAAATTGATGGCGTTTTACTAGGCCGCTATCCAATAGCAAATCTAGGGTATTATATACAGTGGCTCTACTGACACGGTATTTTCTGTTTTTCATGTGAATAAACAGCGTGTCTACATCAAAGTGTTCTTTATGCGTATAAATTTCATCAAGTATAGCATAGCGTTCTGGAGTTTTTCTTTGTTTGTTTTTCTCCAGATATGCAGTAAAGATTTTCCTAACCTCTAGCTTTACTTTTTTTATTTTATCGACTGAGGTTTGCATAAAGCGCAAATATACATTCAATTTTTTTATGAATCCGGGCATTTATCACAATCTTTTGCACTGAATTTCATTTAAAATTCACAAAAAATTTGAAATGAAATTAAGATGTTAATTCCATTCTGAAAACATCCATCATTGGATGTTTTTGTTTGATGTTGGCAATCAGGTCATCTAAATGCTTGGTGTCCTCGACAAATACTGAAATCATGCCTTCAAATGTCCCTTCATGGCTTTCAATCGTTATGGCTTTCATATTTACACCCATGTTTTTACTGATAATTTCTGACAATGAACTTACGATGCCAACATCATCAATACCAATAATTTTAACCCCTGCCAAGAATCTAGATTCTGTTTTCACCATGGTGTCTTTCCATTGTGACTTTATGATTCTGTATCCATAGTTACTCATCAGCGATACTGCATTGGGGCAACTTGTCCTGTGGATTTTAACCCCCTCGCCAATGGTGATAAAACCAAAAATGTCATCCCCGGGTATGGGGTTGCAACATTTTGCCAAACTGTAGGGCAAATCGTACTCATCTCCAACCACAATCTCATTCTTTTTAGTGCTGCTGTTGGGTGTATTGGTTTTTACTGCGCTGGGAGTAGGTGCTATTTTCTTGTTTAAAATATTGCTAATTTCCAGCTTGTCAGGCGTTATTAATTCTTTAGCAACAGAGTAAAACAAATCAAGTGAACTTTGAACCTTGAAATAGCGAACCAATTTTTGAATGTTATCATCCAAGAATTCAAGCTTCTCTTTATGAAAACGCTTCTTTAATAATTCTTTTCCTTTTTCCGCAAGTTCTCTTTTTGATTCTCTTAAATAATTGCGGATTCTGGCAATTGCTTTGCCCGTTACCACATACTGCAACCATTCATCCCTTGGATGTTGTTTTTCTGAGGTGAGAATTTCTACTTGATCGCCATTGGACAAAGTGTGACTTAATGGCACCAAACGGTTGTTTACTTTTGCACCTATGCATTTGCTTCCAACTTGGGTATGGATTTCGAATGCAAAGTCAAGTGTGCTTGCGCCCTTTGGCAATTTTTTCAAATCACCGTTTGGCGTAAAAACAAAAATTTCTTCATGTATTAGTTGCAGTTTGAAATCGTCTAAAAATTCAAGTGCATTGGACGAAGGGTTGTCTAGAATATCTTTTATACGGGCCAACCAACCATCTACACCCGACTGTGCTTCGTTGTTAATCCCATCTTTTCCATCTTTGTATTTCCAATGCGCTGCATAACCCTTTTCAGCAATTTCATCCATGCGCTCCGTTCTAATTTGGACCTCAACCCACTTACCGTCATTGCCCATTACGGTGGTGTGCAAACTCTCATAGCCATTGCTTTTGGGTGTGGTAATCCAATCGCGGGTTCTTGATGGATTTGGCTTGTAAATATCAGTCACTATTGAATAGGCTGTCCAACAATCTGATTTTTCTTTTTCTGGCAGCGAATCAACAATTATGCGTATTGCAAATAAATCAAATACCTGCTCAAAAGGAATATCCTGCTGGTTCATCTTTTTCAAAATGGAATAAATGCTTTTGGGACGTCCTTTAATTGTATATTTTATATTGGCTTCATCAAGTTTCTTTTTGATTGGTTCAATAAATTTTCTAATGTACCGGTCTCTCGCTGCTTTCTTTGCATTTAATTTAAGTGAGATCTCTTTATAGGCTTCTCTTTGTGTGTATTTAATGGATAGGTCTTCTAACTCTGACTTCACATTATACAATCCAAGTCTATGGGCCAATGGGGCATAAAGAAATAATGTTTCACTAGCGATTTTAAGTTGGTTTTTTCGGCTCATGCTATCTAGTGTGCGCATGTTGTGCAAGCGGTCGCATAGTTTCACCAATATTACGCGTACATCATCACTTAATGTCAAAAGCATTTTTCTGAAGTTTTCAGCTTGCATGCTATCGGTATGATCGAATACTTCTTTGATTTTGGTTAAACCATCAACAATTTTAGATGTCTTTTCGCCAAATTTTCTTTTGATATCTTCAATGGTGTAGTTGCTGTCTTCAACAACATCATGAATTAATCCGCAAACAATAGAGGTGGTACCCAGGCCAATTTCTTGAGCGGCAATTTTAGCCACTGCAATTGGGTGGTAAATATAGGGTTCTCCAGTCTTTCGGCGCATGTCTTTGTGCGCGTCAAGGGCAAGATCAAACGCTGAACGAATGGTTTTCTTTTGCTCATTGGTTAAGTCATGTCGAATTGATCTTAACAAGGATTTATACCGTTTAAGGATTTCTTTTCTTTCAAGTTCTTCGCGAACCGCAACAGGTATTTCTTGTTCAGACATGGCTTTAGATACAATTGCAAAGGTAGGTTATAATTTTAAAGACAAATTATGGGCCAATTACAAATTGGAAACAGGGGCATAAAAAGTGTCCGAAAAACAAGAAGGATAGGGGCATAAAAAAAGGCGACCTATTGGTCGCCTTTTTGATGGTTTAATTTTAATTAAGCTTTTAAAGCTTTAGCTTCTTCCATCCAAGTATGCCATTGCTCAAGGCTGGTCATGCTGTCTTGGGTTTCTAATTCAGCGATTTTCTCATCTGTAAGATTGATTAAATCGTCATAGCTATTTATTCCTAAAGCTTTAAGTCTTTTTTCGAAAGCAGGACCTACACCAGTGATCTTTTTAAGATCATCTTTTCCTTCTGCGGCTTCAGCTTTTTCTTTCTTTTCAACTTTTACTTTTTCGTCTTTAACACCTGCGCTGTCGAACATTGCTTTCAAATCACTGAATGCATCCAATTCACCAAGAGTTGATTTTTCGTTGGTTTTGTTTGGAGCTTTGCTTGTTTTGTTGTTTGCTCTGTCTCTGACAACTTGGTCTTCTGCTGCTTTAACTTTATCATCAGCTTTCCAAGTGTTGGTATGTGATAAAACGATGCTTTTGTTTTCTTTATTGAACTCGATAACTTCGAATACCAATGCATCACCATCTTTAATTTTGCCACCGTTCTCTCTTACAAGATGACGTTTTGGAGCAAAACCTTCGATTCCGTATTGCAATTGTACGTTAGCACCTTTGTCGTTAACACCAACAACTGTACCTTCATGTTTGCTATGTAAATAGAAAATGGTTTCAAATGTATCCCAAGGATTTTCTTCAAGTTGTTTGTGACCTAAAGACAATCTACGGTTTTCAGAATCTACTTCAAGAACTACAACATCAATTTTCTCATCTTTCTTAATGAATTCAGATGGATGCTTGATTTTTTTAGTCCATGATAAATCAGAAACGTGAACCAATCCGTCAACACCTTCTTCTAGTTCGATGAATAAACCATAGCTGGTTAAATTCTTAACGATACCAGTGTGTTTGCTTCCAACTTTGTATTTTTCAACAATGCTAGACCATGGATCAGGAGTTAATTGTTTAATGCCTAAAGACATTTTGTGTTCGTCTTTTTCAAGCGCAGTAATGATAGCTTCAACTTCATCACCAGCTTTTAAGAAATCGTGTGGACTTCTTAAGTGACTTGACCAACTCATTTCAGATACGTGTACTAAACCTTCAACACCTGGAGTGATTTCGATAAATGCACCGTAATCTGTAACTGTAACAACTTTACCTTTTATTTTAGCACCAACTACAAACTCAGCACCTAGAGAATCCCAAGGGTGCTCAGAAAGTTGTTTCATGCCTAATGAAATACGTTTTTTGTCTTCATCAAAATCCAATACTACTACAGTTATTTTTTGTTCTAATTGTAATAATTCTTCTGGATGGTTGATACGACCCCATGACATATCAGTGATATGCAATAAACCGTCGATAC